>CAYLHV010000001.1:0-155684 GCA_964383745.1 uncultured Rickettsiales bacterium
GCCTTGGTTTCTTTTTAAGGTCTTGATTAGAAAAATCTTTTTCCGAATTTAATGGAAAGGCAACTTCTCCATTTAAGAAGAAATTTCTTTCAAAATAAGTTCTCAAACCAAAACCAGAAGAATAAAGAGTTCTGTCACGTTTTTGAATTTCTGTTCTGTCTTTTTTCCAAAGATGTGCTCCTTCTAGGAAAGCATATAGTTGAATTGCTCTAGCTTTGATTTGTGGAAAATCTAGGAATGATTTATCAATTTCAATATTTGCGCTAATACCATTTTCTGCAGAAATTGAGTTATATTCAAAACCACGACCCGCACCACGTGAACCTCCTGCTGAAAATTCATTGCTTGAATTTAAGAAGTCATTCGTTAACTGGCCATTAATTGATGCTTGAATTGAGAAATTTGACCCTAAAGGTTGTTTTCTCCCTAGAGAGAAGTTAAATTTTGAAAATTGTGGATTTGCCAAGTCTCTAGATAGTTTGTCCCGACCTTTCTCAGAGGCGCCAAAGATTTTTAGACCTTTACTGAAAATTAATGAGAGAGTTGAATCACCATTAAAACGGTCATGTATTGATAGATTTGTAGAAATATTTGCAACAGAAAGTTTTTCTTCATTTTTAATTATATCATTAATTTTATTTTCATTTTTGGCGACATTCAGTCCCGTTCCAACAGAAAACATCACATCATTAGTTAAATAGAATGGGTGGCTTAAATCCAGGCTAATGGTGTCTGAGAAACCTTTCACTGAAATATCTTGATTAATTTTTGGCTTACTTTGAACAAAATTATAACCAATATTGAAATTTGTGCCATAGGAGCCTAGTGGCATTGAGATTGAGAAATCAGCCATTCTGAGTCTGTCTGGGTGAAAGCTGGTGAGCTCTCTGATGGAAAATGTTTCATTAAAGCCGAGCATGGAATTAGCAGAAACTACAGCAATTTGTTGATATTCCCCAGAATATTTATTGCCATAGTTATTTGCTGCAACAACTACATCGAAATTTCTTTTTTGAAAATTAACTTCAAGAGCGCTTGCTGCAAAATGCTCTGAGCTGGAAATTACGCTATCCATTGAATTTCCTGGTAGATTGTGTAATACTATTAATGATCTCTCAAGAACAGATTTTTGTAGAGGTTTGCTGCTCAAAATTCTGCTTTTGACCGATTCATAAATTGAGCTGTTTTTTTCAATATCACCTGAAAATCTGACCTGGTCAACATATCCCTCAATCACTTGAATTTCAACCGTTCCATCTTTGATATTTTGTTTTGGAATGATGGCAAATGAGAGGATATATCCGTCATTTTGATATTTTTGCGTCAATTCACTGGCAATATTATAAACTTGAGTTAATGTGATTTTCTTACCAAGTAGATCTGCATAGAATTTTGTCAATTCTTCTTTTTCATATATAGGAGCGCCTTTAATTTTGACATTCTTTAATGTTAATTTAATTTGCTCGCTATTTTTTGGTGCTTGCGAATTAACATTTACAGCAGTTGGCATGTTAACTCGTTTTTGTGGAGCAGTGGATTTTTGTCTCAATTCTCTTGTCAATGAACCAATGTCAGCACCTGCAGGAATGTTTAAATCATCTGCAAAAGATTGGTTTATATTTAAGACAAATAGAGATAATAATATGATTTTTTTCATGATAAGCACCTTCTCATGTAAGATTTGTATTATTTTAGCGTAATCCAATCATTAGTTGAAATCAACTTATTGAATCAATTAAAAGTGGAATTGATAAGGGTTTGATGTTTCTTTTTGCAAGAAAAGCACAGTTCTTGGAAAAAAGATAATAATTTAAGATATGATGCCGCATATAATTACAATTAATCATTTATTAATCTGGATATAAGAAAATTGTAGATATGGCAAAGGTTAGAAAAATCTAAAAATAGTTAAAAGAGGTGTTTAATTATGAATAATATGAATAGAAATGGAATCTCAGTTTTAGCTATGATTACAATGCTCTTGAATTCTTGCTCACCAGGAAAAAGAGATGTGCTCGACTATAAAATGCAAAAATCATATGATGAATATGAAAAACATATGTTTGATCAGCAACAAAAAATTGAGCAAGAAAAGAAAAAAGAAGTGATGGAAAGACGTAATAAATTTCCTAAATTCTCAAAAATGCTTGCAAAACCACAGGCACCAATGGTTGGAACTGAAAAATTAGTCTCAATTTCTGTGACTGAAGATGTGTCTTTGAAAGACACATTAATCGAGTTAAGCAGACTGACAGATATTGACATGGAGATTGATCCGGAGATCACTGGAGGAGTCATCATGCGAGTGAGAGATAAACCATTGTCAGAAGTGATTGACCGGCTTGCAAGATTAGGAAACTTGCGATATGGAAGCAAGAATGGGGTGCTTTTCATTGAAAAAGACACACCATATATTGAAGATTATGTGCTTGATTTTTTGAATCTTAACAGATCAAATAAAAGTGATTCATCTGTCAACACATCAATTTCTTCTTCTGGAGGGAATACTTCTGGCGGGTCAAGCTCTAATAACACAATAAATGCTTCATATGAAGGAGATTTATGGTCCTCTGTTGAAAATAATGTTAAGCAGATCATTGGCCATGGCGTTGAGAAAAAAACAAATGCGAAAGGAAATGATGGTAACATTTCCATTAATAAACAAGCCAGCATTTTATCTGTTGTGGCAAATAGTCGGCAACATGATGCAATCAGGGAATATTTAAACAAAGTCAAAAAATCCACTTCTTCTCAGGTTCTAATTGAAGCAAAAATTGTTGAAGTTGTTCTTCGAGACGAATATCGGACTGGCATTAATTGGAATGCTTTAAAAATGGGGCCAGATATTGGTTTTAAAAATAATTTCCCAAGTGGAATTGACACAGGAAGCTTTGTGGTTGGGAAAGATGTGGTTGGTGATAATTTAAAGAATTTTGTTGATATGGTCCAGGTTTTTGGTAATACTCGCACCATTTCCAGCCCTAGACTTAATGCAATGAATAATCAACAAGCTGTGCTTTCTTTTGTACAAAATCAGGTTTATTTTAAAGTAAATATTGAAAGTTCAGATCCAACAACCACCAGCACTGCCCAAACGAATCAAGCAACAACTGCACTCGCAACAATGACTCTTTCTAGTGAGCTTAACACCGTGCCAATTGGTCTGATTCTGTCATTGCAACCCTCCATTAATGAAGATTCTAATGAAATCACCATGAATATTAGGCCTACTTTATCAAAACAAGCTGATAAAGTTCCAGATCCGGCTGTTTCTTTCTTGGCTGCAAGATCTGGTGGAACAGAGTCAATTTCAAGTTTAGTGCCAGTTGTTGAAGTGAAAGAAGTTGATTCAATGGTGAAAATTAAAAGTGGAGAAGTGATTGTTTTTGGCGGCCTCATGGAAGAAAGGGGCGAAAATTCAGATGTTGGAATTCCAGGTGTTTCACAAGTGCCTGGGGTTGGAAATTTCTTCAAATCTGTCAGCAAGGAAAATAAAGTGATTCAAACTGTGATTTTCTTAAAAGCCACAATTGTGCCAACTAATTTCGTGCCGCTTGAAGATAAACATTTTTACAATATTTTTGCGAAGCCGCGAGATGTTAATCCTTGGAATTTATGAAATTTTTTCTGCAAGCCAAAATCAGAAAGAAACTGATGATTAAGCAAAAAGGAATGATGCTGACTGCCCATTTAAAAGATTGAATTTGGTCATGCTTTGAAGTTGCAAGCAAGATCCAGCCAATGATTTTATGAAATAGAATGCCAAACATCATTAGAAGCATATTCGAAAAAGAAGACGCAACTCCGCTCAAATGTTCTGGGACAAAGGTAATGGCGAAATAGGTTATGAAAAGTTGATAGGCCGAGCCAACTCCGCCCAGTAAAAGGAAAAATCCTAAAAAAGAAGCTGAAATTGGATTTAGAAAAATGATGATGCCAAATGCCAACAACATGAGCAAACAACAAATTGTGAGCATGAAAAATGATCTTTTGGAATTAATGGCCAAAATTCCAAGAAAAGGCGAGGCCAGGCCGTAGCCCAATAGAACCATTGATGGCAAAAATTGAGATGTTTCTTTGTCGAGAAGATGCACAATTTTCAGAAATTCATTACCCCAAGCATCAGCAAAACCTTCCATTGGTGAAACCATGAGCCCGCCAATTACGGAAATTAAAATGACTTTTTTGTTTAATAGAACTTTCGTGATTTCCGACCTGGAGAGGAGGTTTTTATTGCTAATGTTGCTTTTTGGCAGAATGAAAAATGTCAAAATGGCGAGAATCAAACCCGTTAAAATCAAAATAAAAATTGTTGAATTCCAGTCAGTTCTCTCGAGCAAAAATCCAACAGGCCTGCCTCCTAAAGCTGCGCATGAGAGGCTGATGACTGCAGCAAGGCCAAGCATTTTGCTGAATTCGTGACTTTTGAAATGCGTTCGAACAATTTTAAAAACGCATAAAATGGCAGCGGAAGAACCGACTCCAACAATGAAGCGACTGAAAAGAGCAAATTCAAATTGATTGCTGAAAATTAAAGGAGTCAAACCAAAACTGACAAGAATGATGCTGATGGGCATGATGAATTTGGGCCCAAATCTGTCCAGCATCAGGCCAATTGGCACATGCATGGCCACATAGCTGGAATAATATATGGCAGCGAAATTTCCAAAATCTTCTGGATTTATGGCATATTTTTGCATTAATGGTTGCATCAAAACATTTGGCAAAACTCTGATCACATATTGGTAGGCATAGAAAATTGTGGCCAGGAACCAGAGAATCAGAGCTAGTTTTTTTGATGACATATCAGTGCTTTAGGTTTTTTTAGATTTCTTAGACAAAAATTTGCAATGCATGAAAAGCAGCATTAATGCAATGAAAATGAAAAATGGGACCACAAACACAACATTTCTGTAAGCCTCAGCTGTATATTTGATGGCACTGCTTTCTAGTGAAGGGTTTGCGCCATAGTTTAAAACGGCTCCCATGATTTTATGAAAAAATGTGCCAAATGCCATGATGATCATGTTTGCAATGGAAGAAGTGATGCCACTTAAAGATTCCGGGACATAAGTTGTGGCAAGATATATGATGAAAATTTGATAGGCTGAAGCAATTCCAGCAATCAATAATAAAAATTTTATCAATAAAACAGACATGCCGGGATAAGCGATGATTGGCAAGAAACTGATAAAAAGAGTGATGCCGCAAATTGCGAGCAAGACATAATATTGTTTGAATCTTTCAACAACAAAACCAAGCAAACATGAGCCAATTGCAAAGCCTAGGAAAATTAAAGATGGCAGAAATTCTGCGACATTTTTGTCAATGCCGTGGAAAACTTTGAAGAAATTTGTGCCCCAAGCATCAGCAAAACCTTCCATTGGTGAAACCATGAGCCCACCAATTAAGCAAATGGAAATCACTTTTGTGTTAAGAAGAACTCTCGCAATGTCAGAGAAAACACCGTCATGCTTCACATTAGATTCATATTTTGGGACAATAAAAAATGTCAAAATGGCAATCACAACACCAATCAAAGCTAACATTTCCACAGTTTGAATCCAACCAATTGATTCCATGGTGGCGCTCAAAGGACGGCCACCAAGAATGGCACAAGCAAGGCCAATTGTGGCTGCAAGACCAAGCATTTTGCTGAATTCTTCTTGCGCAAATCCCATTCTAATGACTTTAAAAACGCTTAAAATGGCTGCTGAAGAACCCATTCCAACAACAAATCTGCTGAAAAGAACAAAATTCCAGCTTTCACCATAAATCACTGGCAAAAGACCAAGGCAAACAAGAAGAATGCTGATTGGCATGACAATTCTTGGGCCCACGCGGTCCAGCAAAATTCCAAAAGGAATATGCATCACAACATAGCCCACATAGTAGATTCCGGAGAAATCTGCAAAACCTTCTGCGTCAATTGCAAAACGTTCCATGATTGGCGTCATGAGCACATTTGGCAGAACTCTGATGATATATTGATAGGCATAGAAAGATGAGGCGGCAAGCCACATGATCCAAGCGATATAGCGTGATTTAGACATGAGTCTCCTAGATTTTTAATATATGATGGCTTTGTATGATAAATCAGAATAATCCATTTGTCAAGTCAATTTTAATCATTGGCAATATTTGAATTGGTCGATGAATTTTTGCTGATTTTCTTGGTTGATTTTTAAGAATTTTGCAGCTTGCAGGAACATGGTGCATGATTCAAACATTGTTTTACCAAGTGAAAACTCATTTTTGGGATAAAGTGGTTTTTCGAAGAAATTGATTTTCTCTCTATTCAAAATTTTGATGAGATGTTCTTTTGAATTTTTAAGAAAATCATCAATTTCATCAGAGAATGTGATATAGAAAAATTTATCACCTGGGAAATTTAGAATTTTTTGAATTTTGCTGTGAAAACCAGAATTCCCACCAAAAGATTCAAAATATATGTTGAAACTATTTTGGCAAAAAATTTCTATTGCGAGATGTTTTTGCCATCTGACTAGATTTTGCATTGAATCTTCAAAAGCGCAAAAAGTGATTAGGTTAGTTCGTTGCAGAATTTTGACTATTTTCTCAGAAGATTCAATAAAAAAATCTGGATTTTTCAATGCCTTAAGAGAGGTGAAATAAGCGCCTAGATAGAAATAAGTGATGTTGAAACTCGAAAGAGATGCAACAAACATCGACGGAAGCGACAAAAAAGCATAGCGGCTTGTGAAATGTTCGCATTGCTTGAAAAGAACTTTTTCACCTTGGAAAAAATTGAGGAGATTTTCGTTGCCAGTGAACAAAATAGCATTTTCTTGCTTTATGAGATTTTTCTTTTGGAAAAAATCAATTTGCTTCAATGTTTCAGCACTTTGTCCAGAATTTGTGATGAAAATCAACATGCTATTTGGTTTGGAGAAGATTTCATTTGCAATTTTGTTTAATGAAAATTCGTCAACGGAAGTGATGAAATGGAAGTTCTTATCATTCTCTTTTAACCTAACTAAAACCTCGCATGACAAAATTGAACCACCTTGCGCGAAAATATATATGTCTTGCTTATTAGGAAATTTTTTTAGCAGCTCCTCAACTTTTGTTCTTGTTTGCGAAAAATTAGATAGATTTTGATTATCATGAATCAACCTCCTGAGAGTTAAATTTTTCATAAACATTAGCCTGCATTAACTGATATTCTTACATTTCTCAGCTACTTTTAATATATTTTATATCAAAAATCAAGAGAAAAATAAAAAAATCATTGACAATCATGGTTGTGGGAAATATAACTTCTTCTACTATATGCAATTTGGTGATTTAAAATGAAAAAAAATATTTTATTAATTGAGAAATATGAGATTATTTCCAGGCCAACTGCAATTTTTCTGGGAAGACACGGCTTTGAAGTGTCAGTTAAGAAAAATGTTCAGGAAGCAATGGAATTTTTTGCTGAAAATGGCCGCCAATGTGATTTGATGATCATTGATTTTTTCTCTAAAAAAGACACTGAAATCAAAGCTTTCAAAGAATTTCTCGCTCTGGAACAAGTCAAAATGAGAAAAATTCCCGTCATTGCTCACACCATTTACAATGACATAATTCTCAATCGAGAATTTCGGGAATTGGGAGTCGTTGCAATTCTCAAAAAGCCCTATGACATGAAAGAAATTTTGTCAATTTTCTCTAAACTTGGATTTTCTTCCTGATGGAAATGCCAAGTTCCTTCAGCTGGTCTTCCGTGACTTCTGATGGAGCATTCATGAGCAAATCTTGCGCTTGTTGATTCATTGGGAAGGCAATCACTTCTCTGATGTTTGGTTCATCAGCAAGCAACATCACAATTCTGTCAATGCCAGGTGCAATTCCACCATGAGGAGGGGCGCCAAATTTAAAAGCTCTGATCATGCCACCAAATTCTTGGTCAACTTCCTCCTTGGAATAGCCCACAATTTTAAATGCTTCATACATTAATTCTGGTTTGTGATTTCTGATGGCGCCACTTGAGAGCTCAATGCCATTACAGACAATGTCATATTGAAAAGCTTTAATGGCGAGCAATTCTTCTTTTGTTTTTGCAGACAAAAGCGCGTCAATGCCTCCTTGTGGCATTGAAAATGGATTATGGCTAAAATCAATTTTTTGCTTTTTAGTGTCAAATTCATAGAATGGAAAATCAACAATCCAGCAGAATTTGAAAATGTTTTTGTCAATGAGAGCAAGCTCTTCGCCAAGCTTAACTCTGACTTTGCCGCCAAGCGTTGCTGCTTCTGACTCTTCGGCGCATGTGAAGAAAACGGAATCTCCAACAGAGACTCCCGCAATTTCTTGCAATTTCTTTTGTGCTGACTCACTGAGGAATTTTGCAACCGGACCTTTGGCGCCATCTGATTTGAAAGTCACATAGGCCAAGCCTTTAGCGCCATTTTCTTGTGCAAATGCAATCATTGCATCAAAGAAACTTCTTGGTTTTTCTGCTGTGACTGGTGCTGGAATGGCGCGGACAATTGCTCCTTTTTTAATGGCATCTTTGAAAATTGCAAAATCAGAATCAGCAAAAACTTCAGTCACAT
The DNA here is from genome assembly GCA_964383745.1 of uncultured Rickettsiales bacterium. GTDB lineage: Bacteria > Pseudomonadota > Alphaproteobacteria > Rickettsiales > CAYLHV01 > CAYLHV01. The sequence goes on from CAYLHV010000001.1 coordinate 8,562, forward strand.
CAGACATTTCAATTGGATTTCTGAGGTCAGGCTTGTCACTGCCATATTTTAACATGGAGTCAGAATAAGTGATTCTGGGGAAAGGATATTCACTGACGATTTTGTTAGAAAATTGCGTGAAAATTGAATGCATGACTGGTTCAATTGCTGAAAAAACATCATCTTGAGTGACAAAAGACATTTCCACGTCAAGCTGATAAAATTCGCCGGGTGACCTGTCAGCTCTGGCATCTTCATCTCTGAAGCAGGGGGCAATTTGGAAATATCTGTCAAACCCTGAGACCATGAGAAGTTGCTTAAATTGTTGTGGTGCTTGGGGCAAAGCGTAGAATTTACCAGGGTTTAGTCTGCTTGGAACAAGAAAGTCACGCGCTCCTTCTGGAGATGAGGCGGTTAAAATTGGAGTTTGAAATTCCATGAAGCCTTGCTCTTCCATTTTGCGTCTGATTGATGAAATGACTTTGGAGCGCAGAATGATGTTCTGGTGGAGCTTGTCACGCCTCAAATCTAAAAAGCGATATCTCAATCTGGTTTCTTCTGGAAATTCTTGATCACCTGCAACTTGCATTGGCAGAGCATCAGCTGCTGATTCAACTTGGATCTCATCAACCACAATCTCAATTTGGCCAGTGGAAATCTCATTATTAATTGTCGATTCTTCTCTTTTAATCACTGTGCCAGTGACAAAAATCACGGATTCAGGGCGCAAATTTGTTGCAAATTCAAGAAGCTTTGCTTTGTCTCCTTCGCCGGAAATCACACATTGGGTTTTCCCGAAATGATCACGCAAATCAATGAAAAGCAAAAGCCCATGGTCACGTTTCTTATGAACCCAACCAGCCAATTTCACTTTCTCATTGACGTTTTTTTCGGTTAATTGACCGCAATTATGAGATCTATACATTGATGTTTTTTCCTCTTGAATGATGATTTAGAGTTTGTAAAAAATTACTTTATAAGCTATATTTTATTTGAATAAAAATCAATATATAAAATGACGAAATACATGAATTTAATTATAAATAATGAGCAACTTTCTGTTCTGATAGAAAATTTGGAAAAGAAAAATATAATTGCACTTGATACTGAATTTAGGCGTTGCTCAACTTACTATCCCCAAATTTGCTTGATTCAACTTTATGATTTTGAACAATCTCACATCATTGATGTGCTGGCAGAAGATTTAGATTTGACCATTTTGCATCAATTCTTGCAGAGAGATGATGTTGTTAAAATTTTCCACGATGCAAGCCAAGATATTGAGGTTTTCTGGCATTCTTTTGGCTATGTTCCAAAAAGAATTTTCGACACGCAAATTGCTTCAGATCTCTGCTCTTTGGGAGAAAGTTTGAGCTATCAGAAAATGGTGAAATTGTTGCTTAATGTGGAAGTCAGCAAAGAAATGCAATTCACAAATTGGCAAAAGCGTCCTTTAAGCAAAAAACAACTTGAATATGCAGCGCTTGATGTCGAATATTTGGGGGAGATATATCACATTTTGAGCGAGATTTTGAAAGGAAAAGGCCGTCAAAAATGGCATGATGATTTGGTGGAAGAAATGTGCGCAATCAATAAACTTTCTGGCAATCCGGAAAAATTATTTTCGAAAATGAAATTCTTGAAAGATGATAATCAATTTCTTAAAATCTTACGAAACCTGACTAGATGGAGAGAAGAAAAAGCACAAAAATTCGATGTGCCGCGAATGAGGATCATGACAAATGAAGATCTCTGCCAAATTGCCATGCATAAACCATTAAGCTTAAAAGAGCTAAAAAAATGTGGCATTGAAAATTCTGCTTTAGATGATTTTCCCGAGGAGTTGCTCGAAATTGTTGCATTTTCTTTGGAAAATGATGATGTGGATTTGCTGAGAAAACAAAAAATGAAGAAAAGTCAGAAATTCCAGGACAGAAAAAAGGAAATTTTAAATCAATTGAAAGAAATTTCAGAAAAACTTGGAATTTCCGCACAAATTTTGGGAGATAGGGAAGAAATTGAAAATTTCATTTTATGCGAAATGACGGAACAAAAATCTGATGTGAGATTTTTATATGGTTGGCGTTTTGATGAATTTGGCTGCAAAATTCACTCGAGAAAATCTTCCACAATGAAATGAAATTCAATGTTTCTGCTGAGGCAAGCAGCTTTGACTGTGTTGCTTAAAAGACATGCAATTGTCATGGGGCCAACGCCACCTGGCACTGGTGAAATTGCATAGCATTTATCTTTCACATTTTCAAAATCAACATCTCCAATTAATTTTTTATTACCAAATTCGTCAAATTCGCTGTTAATGCCAACGTCAAGAATGATGGCACCTTCTTTCACCCAGTCAGATTTCACCAATCTTGGAACACCAACAGCAGCCACAATTATGTCTGATTTTTGGGCTTCTTCCTTTAAATTCAGAGTTTTGGAATGAGCTAAAGTGACTGTACAATTTTGGTTTGAAAGCAATGCAGCCATTGGTTTGCCAACAATTTGAGAACGCCCAATGACTAAAGCTTTTTTGGATTCGAGATTTTTTAAGACTGCTTTTAGCAAAATCAAACAACCCAAAGGTGTGCAAGGAACAAAAGATGGGTTACCAATCAGCAAATTCCCCATATTATAAGGGTGAAAGCCATCCACATCTTTTTCTGGGGCAATCACATCAATGATGTTTTTAGTGTCAATATGTTTTGGCAGAGGCAGTTGCACCAAAATGCCGTGAATTTTCGGATCATTATTCAGAGATTCAATTTTCTTCACCAAATGGTCTTCTTGAATGGTGCTGGGCATTTCAATTTGATGAAATGAGATGCCAACTTCCTGGCAGGCCCTAATTTTATTACGCACATAGAGCATGCTTGCTTCATTTTCGCCAACGATAATTACAGCAATGCCAGGTTTCAAATGATGCTTCACCTCCAGAGATGTGATATATTTTTTCAGGCTGTTTTTAATATTTTGTGCAATTTCTTTGCCATTTATGATTTTTCGGGTCATTGAATTCCTTTTGTGGTTGAATATTCAAAATGGAGCTCTTTTCCTTTGACTCGTTTATAGATGGAATGGCAAGCAGTGGCAGATTCTGCAAAGCCATTTAAAATCAGCTTTAACTTGCCTTCATAGTTTGCCATGTCGCCAATTGCGAAAATTCCTTCAATGTTGGTTTGCATGTTGTGCGCTGTGACAGAAATGTGTTTTTTGTTGATTTCAAGGCCCCAATTTGCGATTGGTCCAAGCTCCATGGCAAGGCCAAAAAATGGCAACAAAATGTCTGCTTCAATTTCTTTTTCTCCACCGTCAATTTCTTGCAAAATCACATGGCTGATTTGACCTTCATGGCCGCGCAATGAGTGGAGTTGGTAGGGGATTTCTAGGTTGATTTTGCCTTCCGCAGCAAGTTTTGCAAGTTTACTGCTATTTTCTGGGGCGCATCTGAATTTTGGCCTTCTGTGCACAACAGTGACAGATTTTGCAATCTCGCAAAGGGAAAGAGCCCAGTCAACAGCCGAATCTCCTCCTCCGGCAATGACAATTTTTTTATCTCTAAAATCTTCTCTGCTTCTAACCATATAGAACACAGACTTTCCTTCGAAAGATTCAATGCTCTCAATTGGGGGTCTATTTGGGCCAAAAGCACCCGAACCTGCTGCAATGATGACAGAATTTGCTTTAATGACATTTTGCTTTGAAGTGGTCAAAATGAAACCAACATTTTCTGGGTCTTTCTCTAAAGACACAACAGATTGGCCAAGAAGAAAAAAAGGCTTGAAGGGAGAAGCTTGTTTTTCAAGATTTTTAATTAAATCTTCAGCTTTAATTTCCGGCAAAGCTGGAATGTCATATATTGGTTTTTCTGGATAAAGCGCCGTGCATTGGCCGCCAATGAAATCAAGAGAATCAACCACAATTGTTTTCATTTGAAGCATGCCAGCCTCAAAAATGCTAAAAAGACCAGCTGGTCCAGCTCCAATGATCAAAATGTCTGTTTGATGTTGCTGATTCGTCATTTTCATTTCCTTAAGTTTTGACAAAATTTGGTGATTTTCTTTCACTGGAAAATTCTCTATATTTTAAATTAATATAATTTATAGCATTTTTGGCAAAATAATCTAGCTTTTTTTTTCCTCAAGATAATATAATATATCTTAAGTTGAGTTTGAATCACGTTCTTTGTCTGAAAGGTGGAAATTATGAAGAAAATTGCTGTTATTGGGTCTGGGGTGATGGGTTCTGGAATTGCTTCTGTCATTGCAAATGCCGGATTTGAAGTCATGCTTCTTGACATGCCTGCCAAAGAAGGTGACAAAAACCAAAATGTGCTTAAAGCAAAAGAACTCATGCTAAAAACTAAACCAGCGCCGCTTCTTTCTCCAAAAAGAGCTGATTTAATTTCTGTTGGGAATTTAGAAGATGATTTTGCGAAATTGGCTGATTTTGACTGGATCATTGAGGTGATCATTGAGAATTTGGCCATCAAGCAAAATTTATATGAGAAAATTGAGAAAATTAAGAAAATTGATGCGGTGGTTTCTTCAAACACTTCAACGCTGCCTTTGGCAAAATTATTGGAAAATCGTGGAGAGAATTTTAGAAAAAATTTCCTCATCACGCATTTTTTTAACCCACCCAGATACATGAAACTTCTGGAATTAGTGACTCATGATGAAAATGATGAAAAAATGGTGAAAAATCTGTCATTTTTCATTGAGCATCAACTTGGCAAAATCATTGTGCCATGCAAAGACAGTCCGGGTTTCATTGCAAACAGAATTGGTTGTTTCTGGCTTGAGACGGGGCTAAAAAAAGCGCTTAAATTCGACGCAAATTTGCAAAAACTTGATGAAGCTATTGTGAAAATTTTTTCTCTTCCTAAAACAGGAATTTTTGGATTATGGGATTTAATTGGGCTTGATCTCATGCCTTTAATTGCAAATTCACTAATTGCAAATTTACCTGAAAATGATGCATTTTGTGTGATGTATGAAAAACATGCAATTTTAGAAAAAATGATCAAAGAAGGAAATGTTGGGCGCAAAGGGAAAGGTGGTTTTTTTCGCATGGTGAAAAATGCTGATGGCCAAAATGTGAAACAAGTGATTAGTTTGAAAACGGGTGAATATTCTGACATTGACAGCACCAAGGCTGAGTATGTTAAAATTGAAGAAATTTGGGGAGAGAAGAATTTAAGTGAAAAATTTGCCCTTGAAGTCATGGTTGAAATGTTGAACTATTCTTTAGTGATTGCTCAAGATGTGGCGCGCGATGTGAATGCAATTGATTTGGCCATGAAAGCTGGCTATAACTGGCAATTTGGGCCTTTTGAAATGATTGATAAAATTGGAGCAAATTTGCTTGCAGAACATTTAACCAAAAATGGACGCCCAATTCCGAAATTGCTTTCAAATGTTTTAGCAAATGGGGGAAAATTTTTTAATGAGGAATCTTTCTTCAATTTTGACTCAAAATTTGAGAAAATCGCAAAAAGAGATGATGTGATTAAGCTAGCAACACTCAAAGAAAAGCCAATCTTGGAAAATGATTCTGCTGCTCTGTGGGATTTGGGTGATGAGGTTGCTTGCCTGGAATTTAAAACGAAAATGAATGTCCTTAATGAAGAGATTTTTGATTTAATGATCAAAATTGCTGAAGAAAATTTGGTGAAAGCTTTGGTGATTGGCGGTGATTCTGAGAATTTTTGTGCTGGAGCTGACTTGAAATGCTTTCATGAAAATTTAGTGAATGGTGATTTTGATAAAATTGAGAATTTCATTACAAAAGGCCAAAAAGCCATGATGAGTCTGAAAAAAGCAAAATTCCCGGTTGTTGCAGCAGCAAAGGGTTTCGCACTTGGTGGAGGAGCAGAGATTTTGCTTCACGCGCACGCAATTTGTGTGCATTCGGAAATTAAAGCTGGCTTGGTTGAGAGAAAAGTTGGACTCATTCCTGGTTGGGGTGGAACTAAAGAAACAATTCTGCGCGGTCTGTCATTTGCAAATATCATCTCAAGCAAAATCTCAGAATCTGCTGATGATCTCATAGAAATGGGTTTCATGAAATCAGGCCTTGTGGTCATGAATGAGGAATTTTTATTGATTGAGGCAAAGAATTTGGCGCTGAAAATGAGAAAAGAAAAATTTGAGGCAAAAAAAGAAATCATTAAATTACCAAAATCATCAAAAACTCAAGATGAATATGAAAATTCTTTGCTGGAGATGTTAGAAATTCAAGGTGAAATCACTGAAGAGGCTCTGCTTTGCAAGGAAAAAGAAATTTTCATGAAAAATATTAGACTGCCAGAAACTTTACAAAAAATGGCTAAATTTCTGAAGTGATGATTTTTGGGCCATGGAGATTTTTTTCTTTTATGGAATTTTAGAGAATTATATTTAATTTCTTTCAACTTTTGATTGAAAGTATTAAACTATAAAATAGGCTGAAGAGAAAAATTGATACCTGAATTTGTGGTATTAAACAGCTATAAATTTTTGATTTTAAGGAGTAAGGAATGACAAATTTTAATGTTGAACAGAGAATCAAATTTCGTTCTTTTTTGAAAAAAGAATTAGATCCAACCATTGGAACATCATTTTTTTCTCAAGTCAGAGACATGATTTCAAATTGCAGACTTGTGAGTGAAGATGGCTATTTATATTCCTCAATTGGGTTAGACAGAATTCTTAAACAGATTGAATCTGTTGCTGATGCGGCTGAAAAAGCTGGTTTTGAAAATGCTGCTGATCTAGGGAAAATTTTGATTTTTGAAGATTTAAATAAATTTTTGGTTGATCATAATAAAACTTCCGACGCAGAATTTGTTGGATTTTTTATCAATTTTCTGAATATCGCCAAATTAAATTATGATTTTATTGTCAGTAATCCAGAAATTTTGGTTAATGAGCAGGTTCATGAATTATTACAAAAATCATTACAAATTCAAGAAATCAATGATGAAAATTCACAAAGAACGGAAATGATGACAGATCATCATTCTGATATTGCGCTTTCATTGAAATATTTTAGCTATTCTAACAGAAAAATGTTGGACGAAGCCGGTGAAATTGAAACTTTGAAAATTTACGCAAATCAGCAAATTTGGGAAAATCGTGGAATGGTCAGCTCCTATGGGGTTAAAATCATTTTAGATAAACATCAAAATTCTAAAGAGAAATTTGCGCTTTTGATTGGTTCATTGAATCAAATTGCTGCTGAGACTAGTAATTATGGATTAATTGCAAAGCTTGTTGAGAATTTTAAAAAACCTTTGATGGATGCAATTACAGAATATCCTAACTATTTTGCAAATGAAGATATTAGAGGGTTTTATTCAAAAAAAGATGCTGAAATTGCAAGACAAATCACCATTGGTAATCAAACTGACACTTCAGAAAATTTGAGTCAAAGCGTCCTACAAATGACTAAAATGCCAAATATGGTGCTTAATATTGAAGAAGTTCGTGGTAAATTAAAAAAGATTGTGCAGAATTTCATTGAAGAAGATAAGAAAAAGTCGTTTGAAAATGAATTCACAAAAGAGCTGAAAAATTTTCAAATTGGCAGCTTGAGGAAAGTCACAAAGAATGATGTTCCAGAAAATCCAGCAAATTCTCACCTGGAAAGAGTCAGGCAGAGTTTGCGTCCTGTGACTCCTAAAGAACCATTTGTGTCACCCCAAGAAGCTGAATCTTTTGTTGCTAAAAGAAGCTGGCTAGACGTGGCAAAAGCTGGAATGGCAAAGGAAGCAGCCGGTTTATCTAAATGAATTTTAGCCATTCTTTAGTCATTTTCTCCTGCAAAGAATTTGACTTAAGTCTGGCTTTTAAATGGTTGAAGTCAACTGAGTTCATGCATTGATCTTGGTTGACGCAGCTGTAAATATAAAATTCTAAACCTGTCTCATGATCTAGATGTTTTTGCAAACATTGACCGCAAATTTCTTTCATCATGCAATTCATTGGTGAATTGATGCTTGCAATGGCGTTAAGTTCTTTTTTGAGTTCTTTGGTGCGAAATTCATTCACCGCATTCATCATTCCGTCAGAGCCAATCACAATCATTTCATCAATTTCAGAGATTTTTATTTTGATTTTCTCAAACTCACCATTAGCAAATTTTCTCAAACCATTGACAATATTTCCTGTGAAATTTGAATCTTCTTTTCTTCTTGGCTCAATGATGCCTTCATCACTGCACCAGACAATTTGAGTTGATGCTTTTTCAATTTCGCTCATTTTAAAAATGTCAGAATTTTTACGATAGGCTGCAAAATAGATCACCTCAGAGCCCGCTTCTTTCAAGGCTTTGCCAATTGAAAAAAGAACAGCATTCCCAAGCCCTCCTCCAACAAGCAGAATTTTTGCTTTTGCTTTAATTTTTGTTGCCGTCCCAGTTGGGCCCATTAGGGAAATTTTTTCGCCTTTTTTCATTAAAGAACAAATGTTTGAAGAACCACCCATTTCCAGGATGATTGTTGAAATTAGCCCTGATTCTTCATTTTTCCAAGCTCCAGTTAAGGCAAGTCCCTCAAATGCAAGGCTGGTTTCAATGCCGTGAATTTTGACTTTTGGAGCAAATATTTCATAGTTCTGCAGTCTGAAGAATTGGCCTGGTTGGAAATTTTTTGCTGCCATTGGTGAATGGATGACCAGTTCGACGATTTTTTCACCAAGTCTGTTAATTTCATGAATTTTGCTGACCAGAAGCTGATTTAATTTGGCGAAAAATTCTTCCCTGGTTTCTTTGTTCGAATTTTCGGAAAGAGATAAAATCTTGCTGATGATGGGATAACCTCGTTTGGCGCTGGCCATGGCTTTCACTACATTACCGGCGAAAGAGGGGTGGAGATCTCCAAAAAAACTCATTTGGAATTTATCGCGGAATTTTGTGAGCATTGCTAAATTCTTAGTTTTTGGGTTTTTCTCAGGGCTGATTTGATTTAAATTCTCGTCAAAAGCTGTGAAGAATTTTCCGTCAATCTCAAAAGCATTTTCAACTTCAAAATGAGGGGTGATATTTGGACTGGTGCCTGCCGCAATCATCACAGATTTTGCTGGAATGGTGATTTTTCCTGCTGTCATTGATTTGACATGTCCAAATTCGTCTAAATTGAATGAAGAAGGAGTGACATTTTCACAAAATTCGATTCCTTCTTGGAAAGCCAGCGAAAGTTCCTCAGGGTTAAGTTTATAGCTCGGAGAATCTTTAATAGAATTTCTATAGCAAATTTTGACTCCGCCCCATTTTCGCAGTAGATCAAGAATTTTTGCCTCTCTTCCCTCAAGAACAGATTCTTCCCTCTCAAATCTAATTTCTTTTGCATGTTTAATAAATTCTTCAGCAATGATTTTTTCTTCATCATCAAGATTTTGCCAAAAAGAATTTTGGTCAATTTTTTCAAATCTGACTAAAAATTTTTCTACTTGTTTGGGATAATAAGCTAAAATCTCGGTAGCTGTGTCAATTGCAGTGAGGCCGCCTCCAATCACAATTGCAGGAAGTCTGACTTGCAAATTGGCAATTGATGATTCTTTAAATGGTCTCGCAAGTTGCAAAGTCATGAGAAAGTCGGAAGCAGTTCTGATGCCGCGCGCAAAAGAATTTGCTGCGTTTAAAATGGTTGGTTTGCCGGCGCCAATGCAAAGTGCAACATGGTCAAAACCAAGTTCAAAAGCTTGATCATGAGAAATGTTGCTGCCAAGCCTGACTGAATCAAACAGGCGAAAGTTTTTTCTTCTTTCTAGAAGAAGCCTGATGATTTTTAGGAAATTTTTATCCCAACGAACAGTGATACCATATTCAGAAACACCACCAAAACCTGTACTGTCCCTGTTTTCCAGGTCGTCTTTAATGTCATTAATCCATTTTATGGGGTTGGAGATTGACAAAATTTCTTCTTTCAAAGGTTCAATTTTGAGACCGTCAATGCCAACAACAATGTGCCCTTCATTAAGCAAATGGTGAGCAAGAGTGAAGCCGGCTGGTCCCATGCCTGCTATTAAAATTTTTTTACCCGTCTCTGCTTTTGGTAAAAAATTCTTAAAATTCAAAGGGTTCCATCTTGTGAGAAGGCTATATATCTCAAAGCCATAAGGCAAAGAGAGAATATCTTTTAAAACTCTAGTTTCAATTTGTGGAACATCCACAGCTTCTTGTTTTTGATATATGCAAGATTTCATGCAGTCGTTGCAAATTCTGTGGCCAGTGCCGGCAATCATGGGGTTGTCAATTAAAGCTGTGCCAAGAGATGCAATTGGGAATTGATTAAATTTGAGAAAATTCATTTCAGAGATTTTTTCTTCAAGAGGACAACCGATTTTTGCTGGTTCAGATGGCAAGCCTTTGGAGCATGAATCCTTGCCTTGTTTGTGACAAAAAATGCAATAAGCCGTTTGGTCCAGGACAAAATCAAGCTCTGCACCTTCGTCGGACAAAGAAAAGCCTTTTCTGGCAGTTGGTTCATGGCGCGACTGCCACAATCCCTTTTTTGTTTCATGAGCATGTTTTGCAATTAAATTCTCAAAATCAATTCTTTCCGGAAGGCTGAATAGAACAGATTTTTTTTGCTTATGCAGCTGAATTGCACAAAATTTTTCTAAAACTTCAATTTCTTGCACATTTTGTGTTTCTAAAGATTTTTCAATTTGTTTGCAAAGGTCAATTTGACTAATTTGCTCTTTACCAAGAATTTTTAGAAGCTCCCGTCTTAAATCTGCTTCATTTAAAAATGAAATATCATTAGGAGAGAAATTTTTGGCAACTCTTTTTTGAATGAATTTGCGCTTAATTTCATGGATGATTTTAAAATTTTGCTCAGTTTCTTTTAAAACTTCCAGCTCACCCTCAATTTTGAAAAGATTGGCAATGAATTTCTCAAAATGAGGAGCGAGTTCATAAATCAAAGAAAATTCTTCATTTTGATTTAAATCATCAGGAAATTTTCTGGCATTTTTAAGGCTATGTAAAATTTCTTCCGGAAGTTGATTTTGAAATGATTCATCAATTAAAGGAAGCTTTTTCTCGTCATAGAGAAGCTCAAGCATTTGAAAACCAATTAATTATGAGCTGTGGTTTAAATGGTACCCGCGGCCGGACTTGAACCGGCAAGGGCACAAGGCCCCACGGATTTTAAGTCCGTTATGTCTACCATTCCATCACGCGGGCACAAAAATCCGATATCTTGCCAATATATATCATGATTATGTTTGACGCAAGTAAAATTTGTGGAATTATTAGAGTTTTTTGTGATGTTCTTTTGCTAGATCAAAATTAGCGGCTGCAATGAATGGAGCGTGGATGAATTTCTCTTTCCCAAAAGGTAAAATCTTCAGATTTTCTCCCAGCACCACCCCTCCTGCATTTTCTAGAATTGCTTGCCCAGCTGCAATGTCCCATTCCATGATGCTTTTTTTCATGATGTAAATGTCTGCCGTTTGGTCAGCGATTTTGCAGAATTTCAGAGAGCTGGACATTTGAATCACATTTTGCTCATTCATTTCTTGCCTTCTGCCTGAAATGAAAATTGGGTCTATGATTTTCTTCGAAGATTGAATTTTTTGCTTTTTCCCAGCATTTTGCCTGAAAGATTGCCCATTTTCTGTGAAATATAGCAGATCTTCGCAAGGTTGATAAATCAAGCCAATGACTGGTTTTTGATTTTCAATCAGGGCAATGTTAATGGTGAATTCGCTTCTTCCTTTGATGAAATCTCTGGTGCCGTCAATTGGATCAATCAGCCAAAATGACTGATTAACAAAAGCCGGAATGGGTAACTCTTCAGTGATGATGATGTGTGATGTCAGATCTTTGAGAGAATTACGCAAGAACTCATCAATTTCTAAATCTGCAATGGTGACCGGGGAATGGTCAGATTTCATTGAAATGAAATTTTCTGGCATTTTTTGACCTAGATTGAAGAAATTTAGACTTTTCTTGCCCGCCTCAATGATGATTTCTTTTAATTGTTCTTGCATGTTTTTTCTTGTAATTTATTTATTATGGTTTAATTTTATATTAAACTATGCTCCATATCAAATGAAATTAAAAGGCAAATTTAAAATGGAATGGTCAGATGAAGGTATTGTTGTTTCTGTAAAAAAATACAGCGAGAATAAAATGCTTTTGCACATTCTCACGCGCAAAAATGGTTTGCATTCTGGAATTGTGAGTTTTTCTAACAAAAATGCTGCAAATTTCCAAATGGGAAATTTTGTGCATGTGAATTGGAAAGGCAGGCTAAAAGAACATGTGGGGTTCTTTAATTTGGAATTACAAAATTGTATTTTCGCCAAAATCATCCATGAAGAAAAGAAAATTGCGGCGCTTAATGTGTCTTGTGCATTGATTTTCCATGTCATTCCTGAACGGGAAAATGCAATTGACATTTTTCTGGCTTTCAAAAATTTTCTCCTCAGCCTCACAAAAAAAACAGATTTTTGGCAAATCAACTATTTCTTCTTTGAGATCAGCCTACTTAGCGAATTAGGGTTTGGTGTTGATTTTTCCAAATGTGCAGTCACAGGTGAAAATTCTGATTTATTTTACGTCTCACCACGCTCAGCAAGAGCCGTGTCATTTGAGGCAGGTAAAGAATTTCATGATAAATTATTAATTATGCCAGATTTTCTCAAAACATCTTCCACAACCTCAGCAACTGAAGAAGACTTGCTCAAAGCCCTGAAAATTTCAGGTTTCTTTTTGCAAAAACATGTTTTCGACCCTTTAAACAAACAACTACCCAAACAAAGAGAAGAAATTTGCTGAATTAAGATGATGCACCATTATGTGCAATTTCAAATTTTCCTTTGATTTTTTTCCTTAAAAGCTTGCCAGTGATTTTATCAATTTTCACATTTGCTTCACCATCAATTTCAAAAGATGCATTTGTCACAGTGCCATTTGAGAAATCAAATTCATTTTGCCCAGTAACTTTAAAATCAAGAATTGGAATGATGCCAGAGGAAATGCTCCATTTAGAATCACCTTTGCTGTGTAATTTCAGATTTGAATTAATTTTGTGAATTTTTGCTTGAAATGTTCCTTTGGTTTTAAATTTTGAATTTGCAACGAGATTATCAATTTCCACGGAAACATCACCTTTAGATTTAAATTCAAAAAATGAAGCAATTTCTCCTGCTTTAAAAGAAGAATCTCCAATGAGTTTGATGTTCATTAGTAAATGCTTCGGAGCTTGAATATTTATTTTCAATTTTGGATTCTCAGAAAAATTTGCAGATTTTCCATTAATGCAAAGCTTGCCTTTAGATGAATTTAACTGAGCATGCAAAGCCGCATCTTGAATATTCTGACCTTCAAAGCTGATTGTGACATTTTCATTTGTGGAATTTGAAACGAAAATGCTGGCTTCAACATCTTTAATTTCAAGCTTATTTATTTTAAATTGATTATCCATTTGCCGAAGATTAATTTTCTCATCAGCTAGGAGATTATGGGAAATTAGAATGCAAATTAGGAGTTTAAAAGCGTTTTTCATTTTATTACAATTTGGATTAATGTTGTCGAAAACCTCTAATATTAGGATATAGTATTATAGTTTCCAAATTTCAATGGTTGTGCCTAAAAAAATTATATTTTTTTTCTATCAAGAAATAAACTTGTAACAAAAAAAGCTAAAGTGATGAGAACAATTGTTGGCCCAGTTGGAGTGTTAGCAGAGAAAGACGCGCTGATGCCGAGAATCACAGAAGAAACCCCAATGATTCCTGTAATTAAAATCATTTGCAAAGGACCGTGGCTCAAATTTCTTGCAGCCGCAGCAGGCACAATTAACATGGCTGAAATGAGTAAAATTCCAACAAATTTGATGAAAATTGCAATGATGACAGAAAGAATGATGGAAAATTGCATTTCTTGCATTTTCACATTAACACCGTTTATGCTTGAAATTTCAGGGCTGATGATTGAGGAAAGCAAAGTTTTCCAGGAGGAAAAAAACCAGATCAGAATTAAAAATGCAGCAAAATATATGAAAAAAATGTCATTGACTGAAACTGAAAGAATGTCTCCAGCGAATAGATAGTTTGAAAGATTAAAGCGGACATTCTCAAAAAGCGAGGTGATGACAAGACTGAGAGCAATGGAGCCGTAAGAGACAATTGCCAAAATTGTTGTGCTGCTGGTATTTTGGTTTTGTCTGTGTTTTAAAATGATTAGCAAAAAAGAAATTAAGCTGCATAAAGCAATGATGCTGATTGTTAAATCAAATTCAAAAATTGTTGCGAAAACCACAGAAAGCAGTGCGGCATGTGCTAAAGAGTCACCAAAATTTGACATTCTTTGCCACAGAATGAAACAACCAACCGGGCTTGCAGCAAGGCTGATTCCAACTCCAGCAAAAAGTGATTTGAACAAAATCTCATTCATTTCAGGTGATCCAGGAAGAAATTTGTTGAAAGACAAATTTTGTGCTGACAACAAAAATTAAAAAACCAAAAATGCTCGCAATGATGATCCCAATGATGCTGATGAGAATTCCAAGCAAAACAGTGATTCCGTCTTTGCTGATGAGTCCAAGCGACATCACCAAAATGCCAGCACTTGGCACAGCATTTCCAAACATGATTGGCAGCGTGATGAAAATTGCGCAAAGCAAAGAAATGGCGCCAACAAATTTCTCAGCAGAAATTGTGGTCATTTGCAAAAATCTTGGTTTAATATATTTCTCAATTTTTAAAATATAGGGCATTGCTTTATTGATGGAGTCTCGCATGGATTTGATTTTAAAAGATTTTCTCCCAATCCAACGAGGAAGCTTAGGGGCTTCATAGCCCAAGAGCATTTGGATGGAAAAAAGCATCAAAGGAATGCCAAGAATTGTTGTGAAGCCGGGAGGATAAGGCAGAGGAATGGCCATTGGGAATGAGCAAATCAGCATGAGAATTCCAAAACCCTTGTCTTTTAGAATTTTTGTTAATTCATCAAGAGAAATTTCTTTTTTAGAATTTTCATCATCATTTTCCGAAGCCACACCAAGTTCAGCAATTTGTTTGAAAAGATCAGAAGCTTTAAGATTTTTTTCTTTTTCCATCATTTCTCGCGTGTTTCATCAGTTTTTTCTTCAATTTTTTCATTTTCTTTTAATCCTTTACGGAAGCTGCTGATGCCGCGCCCAAGATCACCCATGACCTTTGGCAATTTTCCTGCACCGAAAATCACCAGAACAATTGCTAAAATTAAAATTAACTGAGTAATGCCAATGGACATTTATCAAATTCTCCACTAAATCATTTATGAGATACATTATTTATATAATGAATCATTGCATGCAAAAAAGCAAGATATAAAATTTAAGAGAGCTCCAAGCTTGATAATTTTGCTTGATTTTTGCAGAATTTTCTTTAACATATATTTTTTATTTGCTTAATATTTTGGGACAAGATCATCATGGCTGACGTAAAAAAGCTTTTAAATGGCTATAGAGAATTTTATGATAAATATTTCAAATCTAACAAAGCTTTATATAAGAAGCTAGATAAGGTTGGGCAGTCGCCAAAGACGCTCATCATTGCCTGTAGTGATTCCAGGGTTGATCCTTCAATTGTTGCAAATGCAAAACCGGGGGACATTTTCGTAATCAGAAATGTTGCTAATCTAGTGCCAAAATTTAATAATGATCAAGGTGTTCACGGTGTCAGCGCCGCTCTTGAATTTGCAGTTTGTTTTCTGGAAGTGAGACATATTGTGGTTTTGGGTCATAGTAATTGCGCTGGAATTCACGCATTAATGAATCCAGAGAAAATGGAAAAAACAAATTTCATTGGCAAATGGATGGAAATTGCAAGCGAAGCAAGAGAAAATGTCCTGCGTGACACTGAAGAAAAAGACCCCAAAATTCTTGACGCTAAATGCGAAAAAGAAGGAATCATCCTGTCTTTACGAAATCTCACAACTTTTCCTTGGTTGAAAGAAAGAATGGAAAAAGGAAAGCTTGAAATTCACGGTTGGCATTTCAGCATTTCTGACGGAAGCTTAAAAGAATTTGACCCTGTTTTACAGAAATTCGAAAAAATCAAAATCGACGACATCATCAATCAATGATTAAAACCTCCCATCACCGAACCCCCCTTCTGTCATCTGCGGGCGCAGCAACCCAGACTTAGACACCTCCATAATAATTTACAGAAATTCGAAAAAATCAAAATCGACGACATCATCAATCAATGATTAAAAATTCAACACCTTCGTCACCCGCGAGCCAAAGGCGCGGCAAACCAGAGTTATGTTACATTCCATAAGAAAAACAACACCGGATCACCACAAAATTTTACAGCAAACGGCGGATATAAATTGTTGAATTTAAAAATCAAAATCGACGACATCATGTCAATATCTAAAAAATATTTTCATTGACATTCTTCCTAAAAAGATAGAAACTACAATTAATATTAATTTCTTTACATAATCCCACAAGGAGATAAAACAAATGAGCATCGAAAAAGTCATTAAAGGACGCAAAACAGGTTTAGGTGAACTGACCGTGCAGAGGTTACTGCCATCTGTCGCGCAACAAATGGTAGGGCCGTGGATTTTCCTAGATCATTTTGGCCCCATCACTTTTGAGGCTGGACAGGGAATTGACGTTGGTCCTCATCCCCATGTGAATTTAGCCACAGTGACCTATCTTTTTGAAGGAGAGATTTTGCATCGAGATTCCATTGGCAATGAGCAATTAATCAGACCAGGGGAAATAAATCTAATGGTTGCAGGAAAAGGAATCATGCATTCGGAAAGGGAAAGCCCTGAGACACGCATGAAACCACATTCTCTGCATGGCCTGCAATTGTGGCACGCTTTGCCTGAAAAAGACGAAGAAACTGAGCCCTCTTTCCACCATTATTCTGCAAAAGAAACCCCAATTCTCAAAGAAAATGGGGTAGAAATCAAAGTTTTAATTGGAAAATTCCAGAATTTCGCATCACCCGTGAAAACTTTCTGCGACACTCTCTATCTAGACATAAAAATGGAGGCAAATCAATCATTTACCTTACCTCAATGTGAAGAATTAGGCCTCTATGTCATTGATGGCGCAATTGAATTAGATGATCAAATCATTTCAAAAAATGAAATGGCCATTTTGTCAAAAAACGCAAAATCAATCTCCAAAACTAAATCAGCCTGTCATTTCATGCTGCTTGGAGGAGAAAAATTTGGCACGCGCTACATAGATTGGAGTTTTGTTTCAAGTCGAAGAGAAAGAATTGAACAAGCAAAAAGAGATTTGATGGAAAATAAATACCCCCCAGTTCCAGGAGATCCAGGGGATTATTATTAATTATGCTGTGCTTTTTAAGCAACAGATAAAATTATATTAAGTGAAATTATATGAAAATTATTCATTCAAAATCACTATAGATCATAATTTCATCTATAATCAACAATAGTGATATTCTATCAGAACTATAGATTCATCATCACTTATTCAATTTAGAAAACTTACAAGGAGTTTTATCATGAAAAAAACTAGTATTTTTGCAGCAATCGTTGCAGCATTCTCATTCACAGCATTTGCTGAAGTTGAAATGGAAAAATGCACTGTTGCTAAAGAAGGAAAACCAGAAGTTGTAGTTTCTGTTCCAAAAGGTCAATGTGAAAAAGTTAATGCAGGTGACTTTAGTGGCGTTAGCCAAGAAGTGAAAGATGCTGTTGAAGCAGACCACCACGCAGAATAATTCTGCCTCTCTAAGATGAATTGTTAGTTTTCTAGCAAAGCTTCTTGTGAAATGCATATTTTCCCACTTAATAAAATGTCCACGTGACTAATTATGAGTGGGATTTTTTTTGGCATTCTATCTAATTGAATCTCCATAAATATCTTAAAAAATTAACAGTTTCCTTAATTTTCTACTTGACAAAAGAACTCCACAATGTTATAGTGAACAACTCAATCACCATAATAAATTCAGGAGATTTTAAAATGGAAAACACGGAAACAAACAAAGACACAACAAATTCGTCAATAATCAAAAACATAATCAGCTATTTTGCTGACCCAAACAGCGAAATGCTATATGAAATCAACAATGCCGCAATTCAACAATTCAAAGATAAATTCGACAATAAAAGCCAACTTGATCCGCAAGATCCATGGTTTGCAATTGTCAATGACCCTTTAAAATGCATGAAATTTTTGAAAGAACTAATTAAAAATCAAAAAGATATTGAGTCAAACATAAAGCAACATTTGAAAAATAAAAAAGAATGCAAGAGTTTAGTCAAAGCAGAAATAGATTCCTTCGAAAATAAACAAAATCCTGATGAGGAAATCGAATCTGAAACAAATATGTTACAAAAAGTGACGGAAGAACTCGCAATCCTAGAAAGTAAACTAGAGTCAGAAACAGACCCCGTGAAAAGGAAAAAATATCAAAGAAAAATTGACGTTTGCAATAATAATAAAAATTTCTTCATGAGAAAAAACGCTAAACTTTAGCTCCTGCATAAACCGCTTTATTGCCAAGAAATTCTTCAATTCTTAAGAGTTCATTATATTTCGCAACTCTGTCAGAGCGCGAAAGGGAGCCAGTTTTAATTTGCCCAGCATTCATTCCAACACATAAATGAGTGATGGTAACATCTTCCGTTTCACCAGAACGATGGGAAATGATTGAATTATAAGCCAATTTTTTTGCAAGATTAATGGTGCCCAATGTTTCTGTCAAAGTCCCAATTTGATTTGGTTTAATGAGAATTGCATTAGCAAGACCAGCCTCATGGCCAGATTGGAGAATTTTCTGATTTGTAACAAAAAGATCATCACCAACAATTTGGATTTTAGAACCAAGCGAATCTGTGATTTTCTTCCAGCCCTCCAAATCATGTTCAGCGATTGGGTCTTCCAGTGAAATGATGGGATATGCATTAATCAGATCTTGGTAGAATTTAATTAATTCATCAGAAGAGATTTTGCTGGATTTTTCAGAAATTTCATATTTTCCATTAGAGAAAAATTCACTGGCAGCAGCGTCAATTGCGAAAAAAACTTCGCTGCCAATTTCATAACCTGCTTTTTCTGTGGCTTCAACAATAAAATCGAAAGCATCAGCAGATTTTTTCAAATTTGGAGCAAAACCACCTTCATCACCAACATTTGTTGAGTGAGAATTTTTGATTAAAATGTTCTTGAGATGATAAAAAATCTCACAACCACAACGGATTGCCTCTTTGAATGAGTCAAACCCAACCGGCATGATCATGAATTCTTGAAGGGACAGATCATTGCTGGCATGGGCGCCGCCATTGATGAAATTCATCATGGGAATTGGCAAAGTGCTGCCACCGCCAAGAATCTCAAAAAGAGGCACTTTCTTTGAAATGGCCGCAGCTTTTGCACAAGCCAAAGAAACTGCAAGTGTGGCATTTGCCCCAAGTTTCGACTTATTCTCAGTGCCATCAAGCTCAATTAAAATTTGGTCAATTTTTTCTTGGTTAAAAATTGAGATTTTTTGGAGTTTGGGGGCAATGATTTCTGAAATATTCTGAATTGGCTTTAAAACTGATTTTCCAGCAAAAAAATCAACATTGCCATCTCTCATTTCAAGCGCTTCTCTGCTGCCAACAGAGGCGCCACTTGGCACTGATGCGCGGCCCAGGCTTCCATCTGCCAAAATGACATCAACCTCCACAGTTGGATTGCCTCTGCTGTCAATGATTTGTCTTGCTTTAATTTCAGAAATTTTTGACATTTCTCTCATTCTCCAATTTTTTCTTTCATGAGCTTGATTGTTTCTTGAGTTCCATAAAGTTTAATGAATGAACCCAGCCTTGGGCCTTGTTCTTGTCCCAGAATGATTTCATAGATTGAAGCAAAAAAACCACGCAAATTCTCTGGCTCAAATTTCATCCCAATGTCATAAATTGCATTTTGGATGAAGTCAGCCTCAGCATTTTCTGGCAATTTCTCAAGCATTGCAACAATCTCTTTTAAATGTTGTTTCTCATTTTCATTTGCAAGGCGGAATTTTTTATTTGGTTTAATAAAATCATTATAATAATTGACAGCATAAGAAGCCATTTGGTCAATTAACGGAGAATTTTCTGCATTTGCATTTGGAGCATATTTTGAAATGAAGCCCCAAAGAACATCTTTATTCTCAGGGTTACAAACTGTTGCAAGATTTAATAACAAAGAAAAACTAAGGCCAAAAAGATTAGCAGAAATGTCCTTGCCTTCAGAAATTTCTTTAGCATGAATATAGAAAACTGGATTATTCAGTTTTTGCGCCTCATCTTGCTCTTTGAATTTTGTTAAATGGGTTAAATATTCGTCCATTTGTTTTGGAATGATTTCAAGATAGAGCTTTTTGGCTTTTTGTGGGTTAGAATAATTAAAAAGAGAAAGACTTTCTTTAGGAGCATATTCCAGCCACTGATCCATACTGACACCGTTACCTTTAGATTTAGAAATTTTCTTACCTTCCTCATCAAGGAAAAGCTCATAGACAAAATTGATGGTTTTGTGGTTCTCATTAATGATTTGTGCCATTTGTGATGAAAGAACGGCCGATGGTGTGAGGTCTTTTCCATGCATTTCATAGTCAACTTCAAAAGCAGCCCAGCGCATGCCCCAATCTGGCTTCCATTGTAATTTACAATGCCCATCTGTGACTTTTGCCTCTTTTTCTTTCCCATCTTCATCGACATAGATGACAGTGCCGGCTTTTTTATCAATTCCAATGACTTCCGATTGCAAAACCCTGCCACTGATTGGAGAAATTGGGAGAAATGGACTATAGTTAGACCTTCTCTCATCTCCAAGTGTTGGAGCAATGACTGCGGTAATTTCGTCATATTTTTCAAGAACTTTCAGCAAAGCATCATTGAAAATGCCAGATGCATAACATTCTGAGGAGCTTTTAAATTCATATTCAAAGCCATATGTGTCAAGGAAGCTTCTGAGGCGATGATTCATATTATGGCCAAAACTTTCAAATTCACCATAAGGGTCCGGCACTTGGGTTAATGGTTTGCCCAAATTTGCTTGAATCATTTCTTTATTTGGTAAATTATCTGGCACTTTGC
Organism: uncultured Rickettsiales bacterium; assembly: GCA_964383745.1. Lineage (GTDB taxonomy): Bacteria > Pseudomonadota > Alphaproteobacteria > Rickettsiales > CAYLHV01 > CAYLHV01. Next base: position 29,586 of record CAYLHV010000001.1, read on the forward strand.
GAAGCCCGTCAAGGTCATCTGAGAAAGCATAAAGCCTAGTTGGGATTTCTGGAGCAAGAAGTTTAAAAGCTTGCAGCACCATTGTGGTTCTGGCAACTTCACCAAAAGTTCCAATATGCGGCAGGCCAGATGGGCCATAGCCCGTTTCAAAAAGGACGAAACCTTTTTTTGGCGTTTGATAGTTTATTTTCTTCAAAATTTCCTGCGCTTGCAAAATCGGCCAGGTTTTACAATTTTCAATGATTTCTTTGCTAAATTTCATGTCTTTCTCTCATTAATTAAGTTCAATAAACCATAAAATATACAATAGAAAAACCTAAAATGCTAGGAGTTTTTTTTCTGGAAATGACAATCAATTTGCTTTAGAATATGATATATTAATTTTAGTAGAAAAAATTCTACCAGTAATTGCGAGCAAATCTTCGTTACCCCGCGAGCCCTCCATCTCCGTCATTGCGAGCGAAGCGCGGCAATCCAGAGTGTGATTTTTCGCACGGAAGTTTAACATAACTCTGGATTGCCGCACCTTCGGCTCGCAGGTAACGAAAAGTTAAACTCAACCCCAAAACCCCAACCCAAGGAGTTAAAAAATGAGCTTAATTTTCTTTATTATTTCAGTTTTCTCCTTAACATTAGCTTTTTTTGTTGAGTTCCAACTAGGTTTTGCGCCATGCCAACTTTGTTTATGGCAAAGATGGCCATTTTACCTCCTAATTTCACTTTTCTTCATTGAGCTAATTTCCAAAAAAGACCTAAAAATCATGCAGTTAGCCGTAGTTTCCGGAGCAATTTTCCTCGCTCAATATCATTCCTTAGTAGAAATTGGAATTTTCAAATTACCCGAAAACTGCACAACAGGAGTTGATCTACTCAAGGAAAGATCAATCAATGATTTAGTTGAAGCATTCCAAAATTCCAAAGCAGTGACATGCGGCAAAGCACCATTTAAAGTTCTTGGTCTTTCAATGACAGGCTGGAATTTAATGTTAAATTCTGCTTTAATGATTTTAGGTGGAATTTACTTTAACAGAAAAAAAGTTTATAGAATTGGATGATGCTTTGTGTTAGAATGAAAGATAAAACAAAGAGACGATTAACGATCTAGTGTATAATTAAAAACTTAATAACTTCCGTCATTGCGAGCCAAAGGCGCGGCAATCCAGTGTTATGTTGCATTCCATAGGCAAAACAACTCTGAATTACCACAAAATTTTACAGCAAATACGGTTAGAGTTAAATTCCATGACTTTTTTTATGAAAATGAGGATATTTAATGTATAGAGATAAAAAAGAAGTAATTTCCGAGATTTTAAGGGTGAATCACGCTGGAGAGCTGGGCGCCAAGAGAATTTATGAAGGACAAATTGCCTTCACAAAAGATCAAAAGCAAAAAAAACTGATGCTTCACATGAAAGAGCAAGAGCTTGAACATTTGAGGTTTTTTGAAAATGAAATTCCAAAAAGAAAGGCCAGGCCAACCATCATGACCCCATTTTGGGAAATTTGCGCCTATGGCCTTGGAGCTGCAACAGCCATGATGGGCGCAAAAGCCGCCATGGCTTGCACTGAAGCCGTCGAAGAGGTGATTAATGAACATTATCTAGAGCAAATTTCCGTTTTAGAAAATTTCCATGAAGAGACTGAATTAAAAGATAAGATTGAGAAATTCAGGCAAGAAGAACTCGAACATCAACGCATTGCAGTGGAAAATGACGCACATGAAGCCCCAGTTTATGAAATTTTAGGCGGAGTGGTTAGAGGCCTATGCAAAATTGCCATTAACATTTCTAAGAAAATTTAGGATATAGCAGGTTATACAAAAAATCATGGAATTGGATAAAGATTTGTGTCCTAATAATCCGTTAACGAGCATATAATTAAAAATTTAACAACCTTCGTCATTGCGAGCCAAAGGCGCGGCAAACCAGAGTTATGCTGCATTCCACAGGAAAAACAACCTAGATCACCACAAATTTCACAAGCTTTTTTGCGATCTTAGCTATATAAGCACCATATTTCCCAACACACCTTTTTCAATTGCATTGCGGATTTCTGACATTAATGTTTGATAGTAGGATAAATTATGGTGAGTCATCAGCATGGAGCCAAGAATTTCTTTTGAGCGCACCAGATGGTGCAAATAGGCCTTGCTGTGAATTTGGCATGTTGAGCAATGGCAATTTGGGTCGAGGGCGCTTTTGTCATTGGCAAATTTTGCATTGCGAATGTTAACCACGCCAAGTGAGGTGAATGCTTGGCCATTTCTTCCAGAACGGGTTGGAATGACGCAATCAAACATGTCAACGCCCCTTTTAACTGCGCCTAAAATGTCTTGCGGCTTGCCAACTCCCATTAAATAGCGCGGTTTATTTTGTGGCAATGTTTCTGCAATATAGTCCAAAACCTGGAACATTAATTCTTGCCCCTCTCCAACTGCCAGACCGCCAATTGCATAGCCATCAAAGCCAATTTGCATTAATTCTTGTGCTGATTTATGCCTCAAATCTTCATAAACTCCTCCTTGCACAATGCCAAAAAGCCCGAAGCCTTTTCTTTCGATGAATGATTTTTTTGACCTTTCTGCCCAACGTAAAGACAAATTCATTGATTGCTCAGCTCTTTCTTTTGTGGCCGGAAATTCTGTGCATTCATCAAAAATCATGGTAATGTCACTGCCAAGCAAATGTTGAATTTCCATGGAACGCTCAGGTGACAACATGTGTGAGCTTCCGTCAATGTGGGACTGAAATTTCACACCTTCTTCTGTGATTTTGCGAATTCCAGAAAGCGACATGACTTGAAAACCGCCAGAATCTGTTAAAATTGGTTTTTTCCATTGCATGAATTCATGCAACCCCCCAAGCTCAGCAATTCTCTCCGCAGTTGGTCTGAGCATGAGATGATATGTGTTGCCAAGGATGATGTCTGCGCCTGTTTCTTCAACATCACTGGCGCGCATTGCTTTCACAGTTGCTGCAGTTCCAACAGGCATGAAAGCAGGAGTCCTGATTTCGCCATGTGAAGTCTGCAAAACCCCAGTCCTGGCCTTACCATCCGTGGCTTTGATTTCAAAATTAAGCATTTGCACTCCAACAAGAATGATTAAATATCAGGAAAATATCATAAAATCTTTTAAAATGCAAATTGAAAAAAGTCGAGAAAATGCCAGAATCATTTAAATTCTTGAAATTTTAATTTGACAATTACAGGAAAATCATGATATATATTTACCAGGCTCAAAAATCCATTTTGAGCAATTCACACGCATGATATTAATTTATCTGAATAAATTTAGATATGTCTTAGTGATTTTTGGCTGAAATTGGTCAAATTTTTTCTATCATGCGAAGGTTTAACTAAATTCATATTAACAAAGGAAAATAAAAATAATGTCAAATTTACCAAAATTTTCAATTCAAACACTTCTTGAAGCTGGCGTTCACTTTGGTCACAGAACCATGCGCTGGAACCCTAAAATGGCTCCTTTCATCTATGGCGTCAAAAATGGCATTCACATTTTGGACCTGCAAAAAACCATGCCTCTCTTGCAACATGCGCTGCACATTACTTTTGAAATTGTGAAAAATAATGGCAGAGTGCTTTTTGTTGGAACAAAGAAACAAGCTGCAGAAATTCTTGCAACTCATGCTAAAAAATGCGGCCAATATTACGTCAATCACCGCTGGCTTGGCGGAATGCTCACAAATTGGGACACTGTTTCCAAATCAATTTCAACAATGATTGACATTGAAAAAATTCTGTCTGACAAAAAATCTCAAGAAGAGAAAAAATTAACAAAAAAAGAATTGTTAAATCTTGAGAAAAAGCACCATAAACTTGAACTTTCTCTTGGTGGAATCCGCGAAATGGGCGGCAAACCTGACCTGATTTTTGTCATTGACACAAACAGAGAAGAAACTGCCATTCAAGAAGCTGCAAGACTTGGCATTCCTGTGATTGCGGTTCTTGACAGCAACTCAAACCCCAGAGGCGTTCACCACCCAATTCCTGGCAATGATGACGCAAGCCGCTCCATTGAGCTCTATTGCGAATTAATGTCAGAAACAATTCTTGCTGGAATTAAAGAATCTTTATCCAACTCAGGCGTTGATCTTGGCGAATCGTCAATTGTTGCAGAAGGCGAAACTGTTAAAAAATCTTCTACAAGAGCCAAAAAAGCTCCAGCAGTTGCAAAAGAAGAATCTAAGTCAGAATAAATAAAAGGAGAAAATAAAATCATGACACAAGTTACAGCACAATTAGTAAAAAGCTTGAGAGACAAATCTGGCGCCGGCATGATGGATTGCAAAAAAGCACTCATTGAAACAAATGGTGATTTTGAAGCTGCCATTGACTGGCTGAGAAAAAAAGGAATCATGACTGCTGCAAAAAAATCTGGCAGGTCAGCCTCTGAAGGTCTTGTTGCCCTTAAGTCTGATGGACAAAAAACAATTCTTTTTGAAATTAATTCAGAAACAGATTTTGTCAGCAGAAACGCACAATTTCAAGAACTTGTTGAAAAAATTGCTTCAAACGCCTTCAAACATTTTAATGAAATCAGCGACATTGATTCTCTTAAAAACTTGAAAACTGGAAATTTAACAATTCAGGAAGAAATTAATGAGTCAATTGCAACAATTGGCGAAAATTTAAATCTTAGAAGAATTGCAAAATGCCAAGCAACTAATGGCATTGTTGTTAACTACACTCATAATTCAGTTGCAGAAAACATGGGCAAAATTGTCACTTGCGTTGTTCTTGAATCAAATGCAGACAAAGCTGCTTTAACAGAACTTGGCAAAAAGCTTGCCATGCATGCAGCCGCTGCAAGGCCTGAATGCCTAGCCATCAGCAATGTGCCTTCTGCAAATGTTGAAAGAGAAAAGGCAATTTTCGTTGAACAAGCTAAATCTTCAGGCAAGCCAGAAAGCATCATTGAGAAAATGGTTGAAGGCCGCATTAGAAAATATTATGAAGAGGTTGTTTTCCTTGAGCAAGTTTTCATCATTGATAATAAAACAAAAATCACCGATGTGATTGCTGAAGAAGCAAAAAAACTTGGCCACCCAATCAAATTAGTGGATTTTGCCAGATTTGAGCTTGGTGAAGGAATTGAAAAAGAAGAAGCCGATTTTGCAAGTGAAGTTGCAAAAATGGTAAAATAATGAAGCCTGGGTCTAAAAAACCCAGGTTTTTAATATTTAAGTGGATTAAAAATGACTTATAAAAGAGTTTTACTCAAAATTTCCGGAGAAGCCCTGATGGGTGAGAGGAATTATGGCCAAGACATTAAAATTCTGGAAAAAATCTGCAAAGACATTCAACAAGTCCATGAGAAAAACATTGAAATTTGCTTAGTTGTTGGTGGCGGAAACATTTTCAGAGGCGTTGCAGCTGCCATGGATGGAGTTGAAAGATCAACAGCAGACCAAATGGGCATGCTTGCGACTGTCATGAATGCACTTGCTTTGCAAAATTGCCTTGAAAAACTCAACATTCAAACTAGAGTCATGTCAGCAATTTCCATGACTGCGATTTGCGAAACCTACATCAGAAGAAGAGCCATCAGACACATGGAAAAAGGCAGAATTGTCATTTTTGCAAGCGGCATTGGCAACCCGTTTTTCACCACAGATTCAGCTGCTGCACTCAGAGCCACTGAAATGAATTGCGACATCATCTTTAAAGGAACGCAAGTTGACGGTGTTTACTCTTCCGACCCTAAAAAAGAGCCAAACGCCACCAGATTTGACTCTCTCTCCTATAAAGACGTGATTTCCAAAGATTTAAATGTCATGGACACTTCAGCAATTGCAATTGCAAGGGAGAATAACATGCCTATTGTCATTTTCTCAATTCACGAAGATAATGCATTCCTGAAAGCAATTGAGGGAACTGGCAAACATACAATCATCAAATAGTTTTTTAAAAGAGGCACTTAAATGGATTTTAAAGAAATTGAAAAAAATGTGACAATCAAAATGGAAGCAACCATGTCAAATTTGAAAAAAGAGCTTTCAGGGATCAGAACTGGCCGCGCCTCTGTGCATTTTTTGGACTCAATTTTTGTGGAAGCCTATGGCGGGAAAATGCCAATGAATCAACTGGCAACTGTCACTGCTCCCGAAGCAAGGCTTTTGTCTGTCCAAGTTTGGGACAAAACAGTGGTGAAAGCTGTTGAGAAAGCAATTGCAAATTCTGATCTTGGAGTTAACCCAACCTCAGAAGGCCAAACCATTCGAGTTCCATTGCCAAATTTGAGTGAAGAAAGAAGAGTTGAATTGGTCAAAATTGCAAAAAAACTTTCTGAAAATTCTAAAATTTCAATCAGAAACTCCAGAAGAGATGGTAATGAAGAATTGAAAAAGCTTGAAAAAACTGGCGAAATCAGTAAAGATGAGTTATTTGGCAACACGCAAAAACTTCAAGATCTCACAGATAAATTCATTGAGAAAATTGACCAAGAAGTTGAGACGAAAGAAAAAGAAATCATGCATATTTGATTTTTGCAATCACGCATCTTTTAATTCCAGACAAATCTTTTTGGAATTTAATGACTTCCAAGCCGCATTTTTCCAAAATTGCGGCTATTTTTTCTTCATCATTAGCCCCAAATTCAAAGAATATTTTACCATTTTCTTTTAAATAGAACGGAACTGATGCACAAATTTTTTCATAATCCATCATTCCATCTTGGTCGGCAAAAAGAGCAGATTCTGGCTCAAATTTTGTTTCCTCATTCATCAAAAACAAATCTTTGCGGCTGACATAGGGAGGATTACTGACAATGATGTCAAAATGATTCAAGAATTTCTTCGGCAAAGATTCGAACCAATCGCTTTGAATGAAAGTGACATTAGCTCCCAATTTTTGTGCATTTTGACGCGCAATTTCTAAAGCTTTTTCAGAAAAATCAACCGCAACCATTTCAGCATTTTCTAAATTCTTAAAAATGGAAATTGCCAAACACCCGCTTCCTGTCCCAAGATCAAGAATTTTGAGATTTTTTTCTGCACCAAAATTTTCGAGCACAGCATCCACCAAACATTCACTGTCAGGCCTTGGAATGAGCACATCTTCTGACACATTAAACTCCAAACCATAAAATTCCTTTTTCCTAAGCAAATAGGCAATTGGCCGATGTTCAGATCTTTGTGAAATCATTTTTTCAAAAGCAGAATAATCCTCAGAACTCACTTCTTTTTCATGATTAATGATTAGTTTTTCATGGCTCATTTCCAAAATATCTTGCAAAATCAGTCGAGCATCAAGATCATGTGATGAAATTCCTGCTTTTTTAAGAAACATTCTCCCCCAATGAAGTGCTTGCACGATATTTTTCTTTTGCATCATTTTTAAATTTCTCTAAAATAAGTCTATATTTAAATGTTCCGTAAATTCAGGCTTCTTCAAAATGAAAAAAATTATTCTCTCAATCATATTATTAACTTCATGTTCTGTCAATCAAGAGCAAGTCATTTTTAGAAAATCTTCTTTCTCCGATCTAAAAAATTGGGAAAGTGACAATCATTTGGAGGCGCTTCAGGCATTTAACAAAAGTTGTCACAAAACTAAACTCAGAATATGCGAAATTGCTCAAAAAATCTCCACTAATCAGGAAGCCAGAAAATTTTTTGAAGAGAATTTCGAAATTGCTTTAGTCAAAGATTCGCAAAATCAAGAAATTGGGCTTTTCACGGGCTATTATGAAATTTCTTTGAATGGCAGTAAAGAAAAAACATCTAAATATCAATATCCAATCCATGCTCTTCCTAAAAAAGATTATTTAAAAAATTTGACCAGAAAAGAACTTTCAACAAACCCAGAAAATGTTCCTTTATTATATGTTGATGATAAAATTGATCTTTTCATGCTGCATGTTCAAGGCTCTGGAATTGTGAATTTGCCAAATGGTCAGAAAATTAATGTAGGATATGCAGGAAGAAATAATCATAAATATCAATCTATTGGAAAATATTTAATTGAAATTGGCGCTCTTAAAAAAGAAGAAATCTCTGCTGAATCCATCAAAGACTGGCTCACAGCTAATTCTGCTCAAATTGATGAAATTCTGTTTCAAAATCCATCTTACATTTTCTTTGAGATCAAAAAAGAACGGGCAACCGGCTCAGCTGGAGTGGTTTTAACCGCAGAGCGCTCACTTGCAATTGACACATCAATTTTGCCCTTAGGGATGCCTTTTTGGGTTGAAACTTCCTATCCTTTCGGCCATGAATTTCACAAATTGATGATTTCGCAAGACTCAGGCCAGGCAATTAAAGGCGCAGTCAGAGGTGACATTTTTTTTGGAAATGGTCATCATGCAAGAAAATTAGCAAGTCACATGAAGTCTCAAGGGAAATATTATATTTTGACTCCAAAATTCTCAAAATGAAAATGGCCCCGGTTTAAAAGGGCCATTTTCATTAATTTTATCAGTAAATTCACTCAACTGGAACCACTTCAGCATCAACAAAATCTGATGCTCTTGGTAAGTCAGACAAAGATGGCTGAATGATTTGTTTATGATTACTGATCATGTGCAAAATGTTTGTTGAAACAGCACAGCCTGTTATTGTGTTGCCTGCAGAGTCAGTTCTGTCAAGGCAGTCTTTCGCCACAACTCTTTCATAAATCAAAGTGACATTTCCTTGTTTGTCTTCATTATGGGCAACGCTAAATGGAATGCCATAGGAAGTGAGGATTTTTTTTGCATCCATACAAGTTTTAAATGCATCAAAACAGCTGATTTCCGCCTTTGATGGTTGGTCATTTTCAATCCAATCTGTGAGCTGATTTGTTGAGCCTTCTGATTGCAAATCAATGTTAATTCTCTCTGCAGATGAATCAAGCAATTTTGTAGGAGAAATCGTTCTAGAAGAATCAGATCCACGAACATTTGTGCCTTGAGTGGCGCATGCTGAGAGAAGTAATAAATTTGTTAGAATTAAAATTGATGTTTTTTTCATAATATTCATACCTAAAAAATTAAATGTTATTTCTCATTCAGTCACGAAACCAACTGGCCCTTCAAGTCCCATTTGACCAGCTCCTGACAAATTTTGTTTCTTGAGCGGCTCATCAACTTTAAGTGAAGATTTTGCATTAACATTATCCATGAATTTCATTTCCATTTGATTCGGAACATGGACTACGTCTGTTGGCAAGGAAACGTCTGCATTATGCACAGGGTCAACAATGAAAGGCGTGACAGAAACCACCACTTCTCTCAACATTTTCTCTGGCAAGTCACCAAAAGTGTCAAGCACAAGACCTGAAATCATGAAACTCTCACCTGGCGCCATTTCAACAGTTGTGTTGGTTTTGTTACCAGACAAATAAGGCAGTGACGCCCCATTAACAACTGTAGAATTATTGGTCATGTAAAACATTTCTGGAGCAACATTAATTCTAATTAAATTTGGTGAAATCACTTTTGGCGAGAATCTGACTTTAATGCCATATGGTTTATAGTAGGTTGATCCATCAGCATTAATCATTGGAATTTCGCCACCAGACATGAATTCTGCAGATTCTCCTGACATTGCCACCAAATTTGGCTCAGCAATCATCTTCAGACTATCTATATTTTGTGGGTTAGCGAAAAGATCAGCTGCAGAAGTTTTGTCAACTTGAGCAATTTTCACTCTCAAGAGCACTTGCTGACTTGTCTTCAAATTCATGAAATTCAAAATTTTCGTTTTGTCATGAGTCAAAGCGCGTGTGAGTTTTTCAATTTTTTGTGCAACGTCAGCACTTGTGACATTCCCAGTCAGAAGCACAGCATTGTCAACATATTGAACATTTATTGTTTCATTTGGAAAAACCTTCTTCACAGTTGATTTAATGTTATTCAAATGTGTGGAATGTTTTGCAGCATACGCATTTGAACCAGCGAAGAAAATTGTTGAAAACAATATAGATAAGATTATAAGATTATTTTTTTTAAACATTTTTATAAGACCCATAATGTATTTTTTATTGATTTTTAAAACTAAAGCTCTAAGCAAATTTACCTAATATATATATGTATAGTAAAACACATTTCAACCACTTCAGTCAAATTAATTATCCCGAAGATGAGCATTTTTGCTAACAGCAGAAGCATGTTGCAGTCACAATGTTTCATTATTCACACAAAAGTAAACTACAAATTCAACACATGTCATAGTTTATAAACGCAAAATAATCAAATGTAAATATGATAATTTGCATTTTTTACTGATATTTATAGAAAAATCCAATTAATGAGGAAAAAAATCTTGATTTTAGCAAATCTTTAATTTAATCTGATAATTTATGAAGTCCTACCTACAAAATTTGATGCAAGGAAATAAAATGAAATTAATTCTCATCTCTGTAATGTTTTTTTTCAGCTTCTGCGCCTTTTCCGCTGAAACAGAGGTTTCCACCCAAGAAACTCTGAATCTTAACATGAAAATGGAAAAAGAAAAGCCTCTGATGGTCATCAGGCTGAATAAAGAGCAAATTTTTTATCAAAACTCATTGGAAAAACTTGTTAAAAAAGCTGTGAGCATCAAAAACACCATCAAATTTTACCTTGACATTCACACGAAAGTCACTGGTGACAAGGTGAAAGATGCTGCTTTGAGAAAAGAATCTCAAGAAAAATCCTACCAAATTGGCGTGGACATCATGTCATTTGGAGCTGATCAGAATAACATCTTTTTTAACTATTATGAAACGAAAGACATTCCAAGCAACGAAATTCACATTTTTGTGAAATAAAGTCATTGACAATTGTGAGGAAATCTTTTATAAATTTCACCTGATAAAGGGGTCATAGCTCAGTTGGTAGAGCGTTTGAATGGCATTCAAAAGGTCGGCGGTTCAATTCCGCCTGGCTCCACCATCAAAAAATTCTCTTGGGGGCGATTAGCTCAGTTGGTTAGAGTACTACCTTGACATGGTAGGGGTCACCTGTTCGAGTCAGGTATCGCCCACCAGTTCTAAATTAAAAGAACTGCCCCAAATTTTCTTGAGAAATCAACAAATGCAACAAAACATCATTAATCAAATTTTCTCAATTTTTAATCAATCAGACCCAAATCCTCAAACGGAGCTTGATTTTGGCAATCATTTCCAACTTCTCATAGCAATTGTCCTGTCTGCCCAGGCAACTGACGTTTCAGTTAACAAAGCCACTAAGAATTTATTCAAAATTGCACATGCTCCTGAAGATATTTTGAATTTGGGTGAGGAAAATTTAAAGCAACATATTAAAACAATTGGACTTTGGAACAGCAAAGCAAAAAACATCTTGCAACTTTGCAAAATTCTTGTCACTGAGCATAATTCAACCATTCCGCCAGATTTTGATAAATTAATTTCTTTGCCAGGAGTTGGACGAAAAACTGCAAATGTTTGGCTTAATTGCGCATTAAAAACCCCCACAATTGCTGTTGACACTCATGTTGGCAGGGTTGCAAGAAGGCTTGGAATTTCATCTCACACAAATCCTGATCATGTTGAGAAAGATTTGCTGAAGAAAATTCCAGAAAAATGGCACCAAACAGCTCATCACCACATGATTCTCCATGGCAGATATGTCTGCAAATCACAAAAACCACTTTGTGGAAAATGCGTCATCAAAGATTTATGCCCTTTTGAACCTAAATATAGCTAAGATCACATAAAAGGACTATTATTTTACAGGATCATTTTATTAAATTCTCCAATTTATATCCTACGTATTTTCTGTAAAATTTTGCGGTAATCCAGTGTTGTTTTTCCTATGGAATGCAACTTAACTCTAGATTGCCACGCCTTTGGCTCGCAATGACAGAGATTGTTAAATATTTAATAGTCTCTTTATTTTTTCCGGACTATTCTAACACAAATCCTTATCCGATTCTATAACCTTTTGATGTGATTTTAGCTAAATATATATCAAACTAGCATTTTCAAACCATAAAAATGCTTTTGAGATTTTTTTTCCTTCATAAATTTCTAGTAAAATTTTTTCATAATTCTCAATTTGCTTAACATATTTGGCAGGCAAATCTTCTGCAGATGTCACATTAATTTGATCTGACTTAAATTCAATGATCAAAATTTCATCTGGGAAAAACACTAATCTGTCAATGAAAAAAGAGCCTGACGAATCAGCAATTGGAAATTCTGATTTAATTTGCTTTAATTTAAAAATCTCTGGGAATTTCTCCATTGATAAGAGAAATTTTTCATATATTTTCTGAATTTCCAAATCTTCCAACTCAAGCGGTTTCAGCATTTCCTCAATGAAATCTCTAATTTCACTTTTCTGCAAATTTGGCAAAAATTGGAAAATCTCATGTAAAATCTTTCCCCTATGAAAAAATGTCTCATCAATTTCCTCAAGCTGATTTTCTGGTTTCACATCAGCATTCATTTCCAAAAATCTAACATCAATTTCCTCAAATTCTTGTTTTTCTTCCGGAACTTCCGAAGCAAAATCTGATTCCACATTTTCAGTTTTTTGCCCAATCACATTTTCAATTAAACCATACCAGCTTTTTTCATTTTTCCTGGCTCCATAGGCAGCAATGATCAGCTCATCTTCAGCTCTGGTCATTCCAACATAAAGCAGTCTTAAATATTCTGAATATTCAGCATCTTTTAATTTTGCCGTAATTTCCTTCAATGATTCGTTAAATTCACTGGACCCCGGAGAAAGAAAAAAATGCTCATCGTCAAATAGGATTAAATCATTAAAATGATTGAGCGACAGAGAATCAACCAAAAAAACCACCGGACTTTGCAAACCTTTAGAAGCGTGAATGGTCATGACTCTCAATTGATTAAGAGCATTATTTTCCCTTTTAATTTCAAATTCTCTGGACTCAAACCAAGAAATGAAACCTTGCAAACTCCGGTCAAAATTTTGCTGATAGGCAAAAGCCTGATTTAGAAATTCATCAATTGGCTCAATTGCTTCCTTACCATAATTCTCGACAAAAATTTTTCTGAATCCCAAAATTTCCACCAGATGATTAAAGAAGCCATAGACGTCTGTTTCAGAAGACAGTTTCATCAAATTAGCTAATTGATCATGAATGATTTTAAATTTTGATTCCTCGCAAAGCACCTCCCATAAAAATTTGATCCCTCTGTCATGAGCAAGTTCAAAAAGATCATTTTCGCTCAAATTAAAAATAGGAGACTTCAAAATGCAAGCCAAATTTAAGTCATCTCGTGGCAAGAGGACAAATTTTGCAAATGCACATAAATCAGCAATGATGATTTGCTCATTCAGGTTAATTCGGTCGAGCCCGTTCACAGCAACATTTTCATTTTTCAAGAATCGCACTAAATTACGCGAAAATTCATCTCTTTTTCGAACCAGGACCATGACATCTGAAGCTTTTAAGAATCTTTTTTTCGAGGGCAAAAATTTCACCCCAATCATTGAGGCAATTTTCTTTGCCATGAGCCTTGCAGTTTCAATTTGAGAATTAAGCACTTCTTTTTCTTGCGCAATCATTTCAAATTCAACTTCCTCTTCCTCTTCAGCTTCAAATTCAATTAAAGGCCAAATTGCAACCTGCCCAATTTCATTTTTTCTGTGAATTTCATGCTCAATTTTTGGTGCAAATGTCACTCTTTGTCTCAACTCTTGATTTTCAAACAATAAATCCACTAAATTCAGCACTTCCGCAAGCGATCTATAGGATTTATTCAACTCAATTTCTTGAAATTCCACACCTGCTTCTCTAGATTTCTGGGCAAATTTTTTTCTCATTTCATTAAAATGCAGAATATTTGCTCCTTGGAAGCTGAAAATAGATTGTTTTTCATCTCCAACAACGAATAAACTTTTTTCTCTGTAATCTTCACCTGAAAAAAATTCTTCCGACAAAGCCTCAATGATTTTCCATTGCTCTAATGCTGTGTCTTGTGCTTCGTCAAGCAGAATATGAGAAACTCCAGCATCAAGCCTATAGAGCACCCAAGCGCGCGAGGAGGAATTTGCAAGCATGTTTGATGTTAGATTGATGATGTCTGCATAGTCAAGGCATGCTTCTTTTTTCTTAATTTCCTCAAATTCTGAAATCAAAGATGAGGCAAGACAAGCAAGCATTTCTGTTAATTGGAAGATTTTGGCAGAATGCATTTTTTCTTTAAATTCAAGAATTCTCTTTTGCTCACCGAGCAAAATTTCTTCAAGCTCTGGATGATTTTTCAAGCTTGATTTTAGAAATAAATTTTTATGTCCTTCATTTTTCAAAGTGATGAAATTTCTGAAATAATCTTCAATTTTTGCTAAATCACAGTCAGATCCAAACCAATTTTGAATGGCTTGCCCTCTTTTTTTTTGCGTTTCCGAATCAGAATTGACCATGATTTGCGCCGCATGGAGCAAATTTGCTTTTGAATCGAAGGATTTTTTCTGAAAATCTTCTAATGATTTTTCAATGGAAATGAAATCATTTAAATCTAACTTGTCTTTTAGAGAATCTGCATAGAGTTTCTCAGATCCCCTCAAAAGCTCGGTGATTCTATTTCTTTGCGAAATGATTTCTTCAAATAGTTTGTGAATGTGCAAATCACTCAGCTCGCCTGCTAAAAAATCAACAGACTTTCTTAACTCTGGACAAGAAGAATTCAGGATTTTTAATTTAACTTCTGCTAATAATTTTGAAGTCACATGATCATCCATGATTTGAAAATCTGGACTCACATTTGCCTCGAATGGGAATTGTTTCAGCAAGCTTTGACAAAATGAGTGAATTGTGCTGATTTTTAAACTATCTTTCTTTCCAGAAATTTGAAAGAGCAAATTCCTGGCTAAATTTCTTAATGATGGCCAAAATTTTTCAGAGATTTCATTTTCTCCAAACACAGCCAAAATTGAGCTTTCCAGCTCTTCATCACTGCAAATCACCCATTTTTGCAATTCTCTGTTAATTCTGATTTTCATCTCAGATGCTGCTGCTTTGGTGTAGGTGATGCAGAGGATTTTCTCATGCTCATATCCAAGCAACAATAATTTCAAAAATCTATTAATCAGAGAACGAGTTTTACCTGCACCTGCGCAGGCTGAAACCCAAACATTTGGAACATGATGTGATTTTCTGATTTCTTTTTTAAGAATTTCGTCTTTGATTAAACTCATTTTCCAGGCTTAGGGCTGAAATATTTTTCAAATTTACCAGTCATTGATTTAAATTCGTCAGCCTCAGCCAAAGCTGGTTTTTGCACGTCAATCACAGGCCATTTTGCAGAAAATTCTCTGTTAATTCCAAGCCATTTTGGCAAATCAGCAATTTCTTCATTATCTGATTTAATTGCTTCAACTGGGCATTCTGGTTCGCAGACGCCACAATCAATGCATTCATCAGGGTTGATCACCAACATATTTTCACCTTCATGAAAGCAATCAACTGGGCACACTTCCACACAATCAGTATATTTACATTTCACACAAGCATCAGTCACAACATAAGTCATTTAATCACCTCATTTTTGGAGTTTTTCATAATCATCACAGAAACATTGCTGCCATATGGCTCTCTTTTGTCTAAATATGAGCGCCGATAGCTGTAAAATTCTGATTTATGCGAAAAAGTGTCAATTTTTAGATTTTGCAAATTTTCCTTTTTCACCATAGTTTTAAGCAAATTTTCTTCAATATAACCACCCAAATTAAACATATGATGCCCTTCTTTTTCACCAAGGGCAAAAAATTTCTCATTATCAGCATTTTGCTGCAAGAAATTTTGGTAAAATTCCTCCGAGATTTCGTAGGATTCTTGTGCAATCATGGGTCCGATGATGATTTGCAAATCCTCGATTTTTGCACCAAATTTGCACATTTTCTGCACCATTTTTTGAGGAAGTCCAGCAAAAGCCCCTCTCCAACCAGCATGGCAAGCTCCTATGATTTTTGCATTTTGATCATAAAATAAAATTGGCGAACAATCAGCAGTTAAAATGACTAAACCGACATTTGTTAAATTAGTGATTTGGCCATCAGCTTTTTGAAAATTCGAAATTTCATCAACAAAGAAAATTTCATCTCCGTGAATTTGATTTAAAATTGAGAGTTCGAGTCCATCAACATTAATTATGCTTGAAATCTCATTTTTCAACATCTGAACATGAGAAAAAATCTCTTTCTCAGAAAAATCTCCTGTGTTTTTATGGACATAAGGCTGGGTTGCAGTGATTTCTTTACCAAAAAATTTATATAAGAATTCCATTAAATTCTCCTCAAAGCTGAAATTTTAAAAAAGGAATTTATCTCTCTTTTTCTCAATTTTTTTCAATCCGCTTAAATATGGTTGCAAAATTTCAGGAACATTCACTGAACCATCTTCATTTTGGAAATTCTCTAAAATTGCTGCAATTGTTCTGCCCACAGCCACTCCAGAGCCATTTAAACTTTTTGCAAAAAACACCTGACGAGTGGTGTCAGACTCATCGCGATATCTTGCTTTAATTCTTCTGGTTTGGAAGTCACCACATTTAGAACAGCTTGAAATTTCACGATATTTCCCCTGACCAGCCATCCACACTTCCAGATCATAGGTTTTTTGTGAATGGAAGCCAATGTCACCTGAACATAGAATCATCACCCTATAGGGCAATTCTAATTTCTGCAAAATTGTTTCGGCGGCTTTTGTTTTTCTTTGTAATTCTTCTTCTTCCTGCTCTTGTGTTGTCAGGCTCACTAATTCAACTTTTGAAAATTGATGCAATCTGATCATGCCTCGAGTGTCTCTTCCAGCACTTCCTGCTTCAGAACGAAAACATGGGGAATAGGCCACCATTCTGATTGGCAAGTCTTGTTTATTAAAAATTCTGTCTCTGCCAAGATTCACCAAAGAAACCTCAGAAGTTGGAATTAATCGATAAGCATTTGTGGTTTCAAAAGAATCTTCTGCAAATTTTGGCAACTGACCCGCTCCAAACATTGCCTCATCTCTGACTAAAAATGGCACAGAAAATTCGTCATAGCCAAATTCTTTCACATGAACATCAAGCATGAAATTTGCCAAAGCGCGCTCTAATTTTGCTAAATCTTGGCTTAAAGAAACGAAACGGCTGCCAGAGATTTTTGCTGTTTGCTCAAAATCCATCATGGCTAACTCTTCGCCAATTTCAAAATGTTGCTTTGCAGGAAAGTCAAATTTAATTTCTTTTCCCCATTTTCTAACTTCAACATTTCCCTCTTCCGATTCTCCAAAAGGAACTTCTGCATCAAGCAAATTTGGCATTCTCACCAATAAATCTTCAAGCTCTGAATTTGAATGCAATTTCTCTTCAGCTTTGCTTAAATTTTCTTTGATTTCTTCTGCTTCTTTTTTGATTAATTCATATGCATTAGAATTTTTGTCGCTAATTTGTCCAAATTCTTTCGACTTCAAATTTCTTGTTTGCTGCAATTGCTGAACTAAGCCAATTAATTTTCTTTTTTCTTCATCAAGAGCAAGAATTTTCTCACTCATTGGCTCCATTCCACGTTTGGCGAGCGTTTCATCAAATTTTTCTGGATTTTCTCTAACCCATTTTAAATCAATCATTTTTCTTTTGTCCTTTTTCAATTAATTTACTTGCAAATACAGATAATTCATAAAGCAACAACATTGGAATTGCAAGTCCAATCTGACTAATCACGTCAGGTGGTGTGAGAATTGCTGCAATAATGAAAATGATGATGATGGCAAATTTTCTTTTATTAATCAACCATCTAGAGTTAATGATTTCAACTCTGACTAATAAAGTCAAGAGCACAGGTAACTGGAAAGCAATGCCAAAAGCAAGAATTAACTGCGTGACTAATGATAAATATTCGCTCACCCTGGCCTCAAGTTTAATGTTTGCAGTCACTTCAAAGCCAATGAAAAATTTCCAGGCTGCGGGGAAAATATAGTAATAAACCAACATTGCTCCTAGCAAGAAAAGCACAGGAGTTGCAACAAAATAGGGCAACAGGACTTTTTTTTCATTTTCATAAAGCCCTGGTGACAAGAAAGCGTAGATCTGTGTTAGCAAAAATGGGAAAGTCACCGCAAAGGCCGCAAAATTTGCCAATTTCAAATATGTAAAAAAAGCTTCGGTCAAATTAGTATAAATCATATGATGAGAATCAGCCCTGTTTTCAGCTTCATAGGCCTCTTTAAGTGGTTGAATTAAAAAATCATAAATTTTTTCGGAGAAAAAATAAGATATTCCAAAAGCAACAATGAAGAAAAGCACCACAAAAGTCATTCTCCTTTTGAGCTCTCTCAGATGCATAATGAAATTTTGTTTTTTTTCATCCATTTTCATTCTCATCATTTTTTGCATTTGGTTTTGTTGATTTGAGCTCCATCAATTCGGAAATGTCATATGATTTAAATTCCTCTCCTTCGTCATTTTTAATCAAAGTGAAATCATCTTTAATTTCATCAAATTCTTTTTCCATTTCATGATAGAGCCCTCTGGCCTCATTTTTAAAAAAGCTGAATTTCCTCATCATTTTTCTTGCGAAATCGATCAATTGCGGCACATCTTCAGGTTTCACAATTAAAATTGCAACAACCAAAACCACTAAAATTTCTGACCAAGCAACATCAAACATGCTTCACGTTAAACTCCAAATAATAAATTTTAGTGCCATTTTTTTCTGCCTTCTTTTGATATTTTGTTTTTACCCAATTTTCTGGTTCCACAAACCAACCGCTCGGCTCATCACAAACCCAGTCAAAGCTTTTAGAATTTGAGAAAATCTCAATCATCCAACAAGCATAATCTTCATGATCTGTGGCTACAACTAATTTTCCATTTTTCCTGATTTTTTTTGCCAAAAGATCAAGAAAATCATTTTGGATGATTCGACGTTTATGATGCTTTTTCTTGGGCCAAGGATCTGGAAATAAAATATACACCAAATCAAAAGAATCATCTAGAATTTTCTCGAGCAATTTGAAAACATCATCATTCAAAATTTTCAAATTTTTAAATTTTTCTTTTCCTTCTTTTTCAATTGCCTTTAGCAAATTTGTGACACCATTGATGAAAACTTCACATCCAACAAAGCCGATTTGCGCATTCTCTTTTGCTTTTTCAAACAAATGCCCACCATCACCAAAGCCAATTTCTAAAACATGTCTTTCATGATTTGGCAAAATCTCTTTAACATTAAGTTTCTCTGGCAATGCATCTATTTCAATTTTGAACTCAGGAAGAATCTCACTTAAAAGAAAATGTCGATGATCACTTAATTTTCGACATTTGCGTCTACCAAAAGTTTGTATGAGCTGATTTTTTTGCTTAATTACTTCAGAATTATTCATTTATTTCTTTTTTTTGATTTGCAATTTCATAAAACTTCACTATATATATATTCTTATGCTTATTCAATAAAATTTTATGCATAAATTCTAAATTCACTCAAGCATGACTATTGTAAATTTACAATGAAGACATATATCTATGGTTCAAAATTTTTGATTAACTCATTTATTGGGTTTTTAAACTAAATATTAACTCTTTTCTTTTATAACTATATTCATGGGCGCATATAAACTTTTTTATATATGAAAATTAAAACAGATGAAAACAAATAAAAAAGACATCAACATTGTCTCAGAAACAAAAAATTGGTATTATGACCGCTTTGAGTCAGTTGTCATTCAGCGTAATTTATTACTTTTGTTTTTGCTGATTTTCACAATTGTGATCATTTCTTGCATTTTTTTAATCAGAGATGTGACCATCAGTAAAACTGTTGAACCTTTTGTCATTGAAGTTGAAGAAAAGTCGGGAATCACGAACATTGTAAACCCCGTTTCCAACAAGGTTCTGACAAGCAACGAAGCTCTGAACACCTATTTTGTGGTGAAATATATCACAGCTAGGGAAACTTATGACTCTTCAAACTATCAATTAAATTATGACATTCTAACAAAATTATATTCTAAAGAAGATGTTTATCGCTCTTTCAGACGCTTCTTATTTTCTGCAACTGGCCCTTTTACATTATATGGCAAGGAAAAAATGAAAACAGACATTAAATTCCGCTCTGTTCAATTCATGCCAGATGGAAAAACAGTGCAAGTTCGCTTCACAGTCACTGAAGACAACGAACAAAGCAGAAAATTTAATAAAATTGCCACTTTAGTATTTGGCTATGAGCAAATGGAAATGCCAGCTCAAGATAGATATGTTAATCCACTAGGTTTTGTAATTTCAGCATATAGGGTAGATAATGAAGTACTATAGAACACTCATCGCACTATTTTTAACCTGTTTGTCACTTTCTTCTGCAAATGCAACAAGCCAAACTCCTTTGACAACAGATAGCCGAATAAAAACATATGTCTATAGCGAAGACGAAGTTTTTATGTTATTATTGCATTATGGCTATCAATCTAGTGTTGAATTTGGCCCTGGCGAAGAAATTCAAACAATTTCAACTGGAGACTCCTATGCATGGAACATTGCTGCAGTTGGAAGACGGCTTTTCATTAAACCGCTAGAAGAAAATATGAGAACAAATTTAACTGTGATAACTAATAAAAGAACCTATCAATTCGATTTAGTGGCAAAATTGCCCGATGACTCAATTGATCAAAATTTGGTATATGTAGTCAGATTCTATTATCCTAAGAAAGAAGAGAGCTAAAAAATGAATAGATTTGAAGAAGAAAATGATGAACCGGGTCAAAGATTAGCAGACTCAAAACCAAAAGTTTCAAGCAGAATGTCCGCTGTTGCAAGCAGTCCTAAAAAAAACATGCTCATTCTTGTCATCATCATTTGCGTGACTTCCTATTTTCTCTATGGAATCATTTTTGATTCTGGCAGTGAAGATAAGGCTAAAACTGAACAAGCTAAGGAAGAAGTCAAAATTGATGAATCTAAAACCATCAAATCACCCACAATCACTCAAGAAGAGGATTTCACACCCCCTCCTTCTTCAGCACCTTCTTTACCAGAACCTCCAGCTTTAATTGCTCCAGAACCTCCAAAAGAGAACATCCCGGAGCCAATCGAAATTAAAGACATTCCCGAACCAATCGCCTTGCCTGCTTCTAAAAAACCCGTTGGCAAAGAAACTTCTGAGCGTTTGAATTCTTCAATGTTCATTTCCTCAAAAGGAGCAGCTGGTGAAAATAAAGACGAAAAAACTGGTGATAAGAAAAAATCAAACAATCTTAGTCTATATTCTGACGATAATCAATTTTTCATGCATGAGCACACAAGCGCAACTCAGGCTAAAGCAACTAAATATGGCATGACCTCGCACTCAATTGCACAAGGAAAAATCATTGATTCGATCCTCGAGACTGCAATTAACACAGACTTACCCGGCCCAATCAGAGCCATTGTCAGCAGAAATGTCTATGGCGAGTCGGGAAATAAAATTCTTATCCCACGTGGTTCCAGAATTGTAGGTGTTTACGGCGCTTCAACAACAACAGGCGTCAACAGAGTGGCCATTGTTTGGAACAGATTGATCAGACCTGATGGTGTTGACATTAGCCTAGAATCACCAGGCATTGATTCACTTGGCAGAGCTGGAATTTCAGGGTTTTTTGATAATAAATTCTATGAAATCATAAGAAATGCTGCATTAATTTCTGCCTTGAAAATTGGTGTTGCTTCAGCTTCAAACGCTGGTTCCATCACAACAACAACCTCAACAGATGCTGAAGGCAAAACCACAACTTCTAAATCAGGCACAGCTCGAAATCTGGCAATTAAAGAAGCAATTGAAGATCTTGGCAAAACCACAGAAGATGTCTTGAAAGATTCTCTACAAGAAAAACCAAGAATTTTGATTGACCAAGGAACAATTGTGAAAGTTTTTGTCAATAAAGACCTAATTTTCCCAGCTGGAGATTCGAAATTCTAAAATGAATAATAACACAGCTCTCGAAACCTATTTAACTCCATTTAAATCTCTTTTTGCAGAAGAGGGGATTTCTGAAATTTCAATCAACCGCCCTGGTGAGGCTTGGGTTGAAAAATATGGCGACATGCGTTTTGAGAAACTGGAAGAGCTTGACCTTGAACATTTGAAATCTCTGGGAAAGCTGATTGCTCAATCAACTGATCAGCGCATCAGCGAAGAAACTCCACTTTTGTCTGCCACTCTTCCAAATGGCTATAGAATCCAAGTGGTATATCCCCCTGCTTGCGAGCCAGGAACGGTTGCAATGTCAATCAGAAAAGGCTCCACCAGCAAATATAGCCTTGAGAAATATCAAGAATTAGGCCTGTTTGACAAAACCGCAACTCAGCAAATCATTGACGAAAATGACAAAATCCTCAGTGATTTAATTGCTGAAAATCGAATTAAAGATTTCATCAGACATGCAATCATTGCAAAGAAAAACATCATTGTCAGCGGCGGGACATCAACAGGTAAAACCACTTTCACAAATGCTCTTCTTGCAGAAATCCCTCAGCAAGAACGCCTGATCACTTGCGAAGATGCAAGGGAGATCATGCTTGACCACCAAAACAAAGTTCACCTTCTTGCTTCCAAAGGCGGCCAAGGCAGAGCAAAAGTCACCACTCAAGATTTAATTGAAGCATGTCTTCGCTTAAGGCCAGACAGAATCATTGTGGGAGAGATCAGAGGAGCAGAAGCATTTAGTTTTCTCAGGGCCATTAACACCGGGCACCCAGGCTCAATTTCCACCTTGCATGCTGACACGCCAGCAATGGCTCTGCAACAGCTTAAATTAATGGTCATGCAAGCCGGTCTTGGCATGCCACCAGATGAAATCATGTCCTATGTCAAAGCAGTTGTTGACATTGTCATTCAACTAAAAAGGGATCCGTCTGGTAAAAGATATATTTCAGAAATCTACTTTAAAAACAAACATAATGAAAACACGCAAGCAGGCCAGCCATGAATTTTATTAGAAACTTTGCAATCATGACCTTCTTTGCAATCATCATCGTTGCATTAGGCATTTATCTTTCAGGCGCAATTTTTGTTGCTCTAGCTTTTGGAATTAATAATGTCTCTCTTGATTCGCAGATGTTTGTATATCTTTATAAATATTTATTTTGGGCATTCCAGAACATGAGTCAGCTCACTTTGGAATATAAAGATTTTTTCATAGTCAAGCTGGTTGCCCCTCTTGTCAGCATCATGACAATTTTAACTCTCACAGCCATCACCAGATGGGAGCAAATCATGAATTTGCGTCCTTACAAGAAAAAAGAATCAATTCATGGTGACGCCAGATGGGCCAGTGAAGAGGACATTAAGAAAGCAGGTCTCAGATCAAAAGATGGACTTTTGCTTGGTAAAGATAAAAATGGCTATTTTGTCTCTGATGGCTTCCAACATGCCCTTCTTTTCGCTCCAACTGGTTCTGGTAAGGGTGTTGGTTTTGTGATTCCAAATTTGCTTTTCTGGAAAGATTCAGTGATTGTCCATGACATTAAACTCGAAAATTACGAACTCACCAGCGGCTATAGGAAAAATAAATTAAAGCAAAAAGTATATGTCTGGGCTCCAGCTGACCCTGAAGGCATCACACATTGCTATAATCCAATTGACTGGATCAGCAGCAAACCAGGGCAAATGGTTGATGACGTGCAGAAAATTGCTAATTTGATCATGCCTGAGAAAGAATTTTGGAATAATGAAGCAAGAAGCCTTTTTGTCGGAGTGGTGCTATATCTCATTGCCGTGCCAGAAAAAGTCAAATCTTTTGGCGAAGTTGTCAGAACAATGCGCAGTGATGACGTGGTTTATAATCTGGCTGTTGTTCTCGACACAATTGGAAAACAAATTCACCCAGTGGCTTACATGAACATTGCGGCATTTTTGCAAAAAGCGGAAAAAGAGCGTTCAGGCGTCATTTCAACAATGAACTCTTCTTTGGAGCTTTGGGCCAACCCTTTGATTGACACTGCAACTTCTTCCAGCGATTTCAACATCAAAAATTTCAAACAAGAAAGAACCAGCGTCTATGTCGGCTTGACTCCAGACAACATTAAGAGGCTTGAGCCATTAATGCAAGTTTTCTATCAACAAGCCACGGAATTTTTAACAAGAAAAATCCCTAATAAAGATGAAGACCCTTATGGCGTTTTGTTTTTAATGGATGAGTTCCCAACTTTGGGTAAAATGGAACAATTCAAAACCGGTATAGCCTATTTCCGGGGCTATAATGTGCGGCTTTTCCTCATCATTCAAGACACTGAACAGCTGAAAGGAACCTATGAAGAAGCAGGAATGAACTCATTTCTCTCAAACTCCACCTATAGAATCACTTTTGCTGCAAATAACATGGAAACAGCAAATTTAATTTCTCAACTTTGTGGGAATAAGACGGCGCAACAAGAGTCAATGAACCGTCCGAAATATCTTGATTTGAACCCAGCAACTCGTTCATTGCACGTTTCTGAAGTTCAAAGAGCTCTTCTCTTGCCACAAGAAGTGATTTTGCTTCCAAGAGACGAGCAAATTGTGCTGATTGAGTCATCCCCACCAATTAAATCTAAGAAAATCAAATATTTTGAAGATAGTTTCTTCAAAAGCAAGCTTCTTCCACCAATTGAAATTCCAACTCAGGAACCTTATGATCCAAGGAAGCATAATGTGAATAACATGCCAAATAAGAATAATATGCAGAAAGAAGTGCCAGCAGAAAAACCGGTTGCTGATGATCCATATTTCCTCAAAGAGCCTCTTCCTCTTGAAAATAATGCAATGGCTGAATTTGACAAAATGAAAAAAGCCCCTCAAATTGATGATGACGATGATTCTGAAGATTTTAAATATGAAGAATTAGAGGAATATTTCAAAAAATATAATCCGAACTATGAAGATTCTGAGAAAAAAGAATCTGAAGATGAAGAGGAAAATGATAATAGAAAACTCTGAACTTAATTTCACAGAATTTGAAAAATCTCTGAATGAAATTGGTCCATTTGAAAACTCCCCCAAATTTGCTGTTGCTTTGTCTGGGGGAGTTGACTCAATGTCTTTGCTTTTTTTAACAAAAGAATTTGCAGAAAAACATCAGGGCTCTGTCATCGCCTTGACACTGGACCATTCTCTGCGCTCTTCTTCAAATTTTGAAGCTCAGAAAGTTGCGCAAATCATGAAATCTGCCAATATTTCTCATCAAATTTTGGAGTGGCGTCATGAAAAAGCAATTCCATCATCTAACATTCAAGCGAAGGCCAGAGAGGCTCGCTATGAGATTTTAACAAATTTCTGCCTTGAAAATGATATTTTGCATTTATTAACTGGCCATAATCTAAATGACATTTCTGAGAATTTCTTGATTCGCCTGGAGCGCGGCAGTTCTTCAACTGGCCTCAGTGCAATGCGTGCTATTTCTTCTTTTAATCAAATCCAAATTTTGCGACCATTGTTAAAATTTTCTAAAACACAAATTCAAAATTTCGCTGAAAAAAATCATTTAGAATGGGTTGAAGACCCTTCAAACAAAAACACTAAATTCACCAGAAACAGAATCAGAGCTGCAATTGGTCATGACACGCATTTAATTTCCAGAATTGCAAAATCAGCTTTTCAAATTGGCAGAACTGAGGAAATGATTTCAGAAATGGCTGATAAATTTTTCTTTAATCATGTCACAATTTCAGAAAAAGGCTTTGCTGAAATTGATTTTGCAGCTTTTTGCCAGGAAAATCCAGAAATCACCTTGAGAATTCTTGCCAGAACTCTTCAAATTGTTTCATCTGCAACTCATA
Source organism: uncultured Rickettsiales bacterium (assembly GCA_964383745.1). Taxonomy (GTDB): domain Bacteria; phylum Pseudomonadota; class Alphaproteobacteria; order Rickettsiales; family CAYLHV01; genus CAYLHV01. The sequence goes on from CAYLHV010000001.1 coordinate 55,266, forward strand.
AAGCAAGATTTGAGAATTTGTCAAATCTTCATCATGGCATCATTCAAAGAAAAAAAAGTTCTTTCACTTTGTCTTTTTGCCAAATCATCATCAAAAAAGAGAAAATTCTGATCATCAAAGAATTAAATTCTCCCATTTCTAAACTGAAATTTGGCAAGAACATTTGGGATGGGCGCTGGGTGATTGATAATCCTTTGCAAGAAACTTTGTTAATCAGTCACTTAAGGGAAGAAAAATGGGCAAAAATTCCCACTTTAAAAAAGCTTAAAATTGACAAAAGAATTTTATTCACCTTGCCTTGCATTGAAAAATCAAATGGAGAAATCATCATTCCTCATTTAAATCATAATATGGAGAAATTGCCAAACTTCCAAATTAACTTCAAACCAAATTGGCCAATTTACTAAATTTCTTTTCATGATCAAGCAACCATTTTTTGCGCTGAACACCTGAAGCAAACTGGCCAATTTCGCCATTTGCTTTCACAATTCTGTGACAAGGCACAAAAATCACAAATTGATTTGCTCCCACAGCACTTCCTGCTGCCCTGGCAGCTTTTGGCGCACCAATCTTCATTGCGAGAGTTGAATAAGCACAAGTTTCCCCGAAAGGAATTTCTGTCAATTTTTGCCAGATTTTTTTCTGAAAATCTGTACCTATAAATTTTTTCTTGAAATTTTGATTAACTTCCCCAGCAAAATAGGAATTCACAATTTCCTTCATTTTCAGAAATTGATCGCTTTTTTCATCAATGACGAAAGAAGCATCAAGTGAGTGAAATAGTTTCTTGAGATTTTCTTCCAGGCAGATTCTGTCTGTGAATTCAATGGTCAGAATTTCATCACCATCAGCAGCCATGATCATTTGCCCAATTGGTGTTTCAAGCCATGAGAATCTCAAAATTTTATTTTTATTCTGAGGAAATTTAAAAATTTGTGTAAATAACTTCTGATTTAATGCCATATCAAACCTCATATCAAATTTAATAATCTACACACACACTTTAAGTAAAAGAAATTAAAAGCTGCCTTAATTCCTCAATCCCCTCTCCTTTTCTGGCACTGCAGGCTAGAATTTCGGCCAAAGCGGCAGGTCTTTTGAGAATGCTTTTGTGAGCTTCTGTCATGAGTTGCTCAAGCTCTAGTTTCTTAGCCTTATCTGTCTTTGTGAAAATGATTTGATAGGAAGCGCCAATTTCATCAAGCATATCAAGAAAATCATGATCAATTTGCTTAATGCCATGTCTTGCATCAATTAAAACAAAAATTCTCTTCAAAGCAGCTCTATTGCTTAAATAGTCCCAAATCATACGTGGCCATTCATATGAAATGGATTTACTAACTTTAGCATATCCATAGCCAGGTAAATCCGCAATGACTAATTTTGAGGAAATGTCAAAAAAATTTAAAAGCTGCGTCCTTCCAGGAGTGTTTGAAGTTTTTGCAAAATGTCTGCGACTCACTAAAGCATTAATTAAGCTTGATTTTCCAACATTTGATCTGCCAATGAAGGCAAATTCTGGCAAATCAGAATTTGGGCTGCCTGTGAAATCAGAAGCAGATTTGATGAAAGAAGCTTTTGCAAAAAAAGACTCACCTTTTACCATTTTCGTTATTTCTCATTAAAGCCATTTGCTGGATGATAGACAGAACATTGTTCCATGCCCAATAAAGTACCAGACCTGCTGGGAAAGAGAAGAACATGAAAAGGAACATCAAAGGCAAGAATTTCATGACCTGAGCTTGTACAGGGTCTGTTGGTGCAGGATTTAATCTTTGTTGCACATACATTGTCACTGCCATGATCACCGGCCAGAGGCCAATGGCCAAGAAATTTGGTGCGGCAAAAGGAAGCAAACCAAACAAATTCCAAATTGAGGTTGGGTCTTGTGCTGACAAATCAGAAATCCAGCCAAAGAAAGGTGCATGGCGCATTTCAATTGTCACAAAAATCACTTTATATAGAGCAAAAAACACCGGAATTTGAATTAAAATGGGCAAACAACCGGAAAATGGATTAACTTTCTCTCTTTTGTAAAGTTCCATGACTTTCTGATTTAGAACCATTGGCTCTTTACCGTAGGTTTCTTTCAATTTAGCCAATTGCGGCTGAATTTTCTTCATTGCATTCATTGATTTATATGACTTATTTGCAACTGGGAACATCAAGAGTTTGATCAAAACCGTGATTGCCAAAATTGCCAGACCAAAATTACCAAGCAACTTGTTAAGAATTTGCAACATATGGAAAATTGGCTTAGTGATGGGGTAGAGCCAACCAAAATCCACTGCCCTGTCAAAAAGCTTAATGTCATAAGAGGAGGAATATTCATCAAGCACATTCAATTTTTTTGCGCCAGCAAAAAGCTCTGACTCAATTTTCACTGTGGTGCCAGAGCTGATGGCAATTGGTTCTCCCACATAATCAACTTGATATCTGGTCACATCGGCATTTTTTCTTTGAAAAAACCTGGCATTATATGACCTGAATTTGTCAGGAATGATTGCTGTGAGCCAATATTTATCAGAAAAACCAATCCAACCATTTCTGGAAGAATCAAACTTTTCGTCTTTTTCAGCCAAGTCTTTATATGTCACTTCTTTCAATTTAGAATCAAACACACCAATTGGGCCTTCATGCAAAATTGCAAAATCACTAGAATTTTTCACATCGAAAATTCTGTTAATGAAGCCATAAGGAGAGAGAATCACGTCATTTGGTGATTCATTTTCTACATATTGTCTGATTTTGAACATATATTGTGAATCAAGTTTCACATTAATTGCAAATTTAATGCCTTGCTCATTTGTCCAAAATAGATTCACTTCTTCATTTTCTGTAAGTATTTCTTTATCTGCTTTCCAAATTGTGTCTTTTCCAGGCACTTGAACAGCCGGATTTTGTGTGACCCAACCAAATTCCACAAAATAGTCCTTCCCGGTCATTGATGGATTCAGCAAAGAAACATTCGGGCTATTTTCAGAAGATTCTTGACGATATTCCTTTAGGATCAAATCATCAAATCTTGCGCCTTTCAAGAGAATTGACCCTTTTAGCTTCTCAGAAGAAATTTGCACTCTTTGTCCCGTTGAAGATGTTTCAAGCAACGCGGAATCTCGGTCTAAATTTGGCTGTGAAATTTCTTGTTCTTGCGCTTTAATTGCCACATCATTTTGTTGCTTCACATCTTTTTTAGCGGCGGGAAAAAAATAGCCCCAGCCAAAAATTACCAACATTGATAAAGCAATTGCCAGAATAAAATTTTTAGAATTATCCATTTTTTTTATGACTCATTTTAATTTTTTTAAATTGATTAGAAATTTTTCTCAACAAATTTTCTTCTGGCACAAAATCAACACCATAGGAAGAAAAAGGATTACATTTAAGAATGCGCAAAATAATGTAAAAAACAGCTGAAAACAAATCATGCGTTTCCAGGCTTTTTTTAGCATATGTTGAGCAAGAAGGAATATATCTGCAGCAGCTGGGATATGATGGAGAGATGATGATTTGATATGCCTTAATAAGGAGTAATAATATTTTTTTCACTTTTCCCCCCCGGGAAGCTCATTTTGAGATTGGCTCATTTTAGCTTCATCACAAGAATGAATTTTTTTAAAACAATAGTTCAAATCACGCATAATTTCTGAAAAACTCAAATTCACAATTTGTTGTCTTGCAATAATCACATAAGAGAATTCAGAATTGGCTTTAAGCGGCATGATCACAGCACAAGCATTTCTTAATCTTCTTTTAATCAAATTTCTCACAACTGCGGTTCCAATTTTTTTTGAGACTGTGAGCCCCAATCTCATTTCTGAAGAATTTTCATTCTTCAAACTCATCAAAACCATGGATTTGCAGGGAAATTTGAGAGAAGTTTTCGCAATTTCCAGAAAATCTTTTCTTTTTTTAATAGAAGTAATTTGTGCAACCATTCAGTTTTTCACAATTTAAAATGCATTTAAGCACTAAGTCTTTTTCTGCCTTTGGCTCTTCTGCTGCTAATCACATTACGTCCACCAACGGTCGCCATTCTGCTTCTGAAGCCATGTCTGCGTTTTTTCACAATGGTGCTTGGTTGGAAAGTTCTTTTCATAATAAAACCTCTATTTCACTAAAATTACAAATTTCATACATCCATAAAAGAAGATTTATATCTCATATAAACAAAAAAGTCAAGCATTTAATTCAAAATTTAGCACCAATTTTTAATAATGATTTTTTCCCAATTTTCAGAGCTTTAAAAAATAATCGATATAAAACCCCATATCTAGTTTTAAAATCACCTTTAAATTCAGAATTAGTCATCATTTTAAAGTCTCTGAAGCATCTTGGAATCACTTGACCATAGTAAATCTCATATAAATTCGGAGTGGAATTTGCTGTGATGAATTCGCCCCATTTGACTTTTTGTTGCGGAACTCTGGCAAGAGCTTCCACACAAGCAATGGCCTCTTCTTCTTGCTCATTTTCTTTCCTATAAACATCAGCTTTAGGTGATAAATTAAAAGCCATATCTTTCAACATGTCATCTAATGCAAGGCCAACATATTGAAATCTAAAGAAATATTGTACAAAACCATGCAATTTCAAAAAACAGCTCATGGTCAAAAACATTCTTCTTAAGACCAAGGCGCAGATTAAATAGGAAAATTTAATTAACCCGGAACGTTTATGTTCTCGGAAGAATTTCACATGTGTTTCAAAGAAAATAAGCTTTTTAAATCCAATTTTTTCAAATTTCCATCTCAGCATTTCCACATGTTTTAAATCAAGTTTTCTTGCCCTGCTCACTTCATCTCTTGCATGTGTGCAGCTCAAATTTGCTGAATGTCTTGCGACATATCTCCCTCTTAAATCCCTGATCAGGTCAGAATAGTGACCCATTTCTTGACCTGCAATCACCATCATTCGCGCCATTGCAGGCATTCCGTCACCAAAAACCTCATTTTCCTTCTCATTTGGACGAAATGGATTTCCTCCAGTTGACACGAAAATTGCACAATTAACCCCATCTGTTGACTGCATTCCACTATTTTCTCCAGCTTGCTGCCACACAACCACGTCAAGCACATCTCCAATATTATATGAATATGAAACAAAAACCTCAACTTTTTCAAGCAAAATCAATCCAATCACAATTGGCTCAACTGATTGAACTAAAATTCTTGCAATTTTCATCTCAAGCTCAAATTCCACATTTCTATATTTCCGCAATTCTCTTCTCATATAGATGATGTGATTCCAAATAACTTTTTCCAAATTTCTCCCTTGCGCTTCAAATTTTAAATAAAATCTAAGCAATTTCTTAGTATTTTGCAGTAAATTACGAGAATAAAGCTCTCTTTTACTGAACATTCTGTTAATTGAGCGATTAGGCACAGAAAATCTGGCAAAATTAATATGATTTTCAGCATCAATTCTGAGCTGGCCCGAATAAACCAAATCTCTTGCCAATTTTTCTAAACCAATTGGCATTTCATATTTTTCTAAATAAGGTTTTTGATGCAATATATGGTAAATATTGGACATTTTATAATTTTTTTCAATTTACATCTGACATAATAACATGTAATAATATATAATCAAATAAACCTTGATCTACAAATAAAATCTGACATGAAAAAACCAATAATCATCATTTTTCTTCTTTTTGCCGCTTTATTTTTCATTCTGTCGAAAAATCAAAAATCTGCCTTTGATAAAGCTCAAACCGAAATAGTTCTTGAATCAACAAAATATGGAGCCTATCTTCTGGGGTTTTATAGCGCAATTAACGAAGAATCTGAAGCTGCCGCCACCTATTTCGAGAAAAGTTTAGATTTTTTTCCTAATAATCGGGTCATTTTAGATAATTTCATCAGCAGCAAATTAATCACCGGCCAAATTGATGATATATTTAACAAAACTAAAATCATTGAAAAACCTGGAAATTTTAACATATATCTTGCCAGAATTCCTCATCTGATGAAACATTCAAAAAAACAAGAGCTTGAAAAAATTTTCTCCCAGCCACTCAATTCTCCAGTCGAAGAAATTGCAAAAATTTGGTACTATAGCTTTGAAAATAAAGAAAAAGCAAAAGAGCTGCTGAAAAAATTTCAAAGCAATGAGCCAAACACTTTCCCTCTAGAAATTGCAAAAATCCTAGATTTCTTGAGTGAATCTGACAAGGAAGCTGCAATTTCAGCAAGAGAATTTCATGATAAATTGCTTTCAGACACAATCAAAAAAACACCATTAGACTTTCCAAATCTGGTTCATCTCTATGCATATTTTGAGAAAAATGATGCTAGCAAATGCGCCATAATTAAAGATTCTTTCCAAAAGCATCTCAGTGATTTTTATTTCTATCAAAATCCCTTTGAAAATTTCACTGCCAGCAAATTCTTGCCAAATAACAAAGACTTAACTCTTAATAAAGCATTTTCATCTTTCCTCTCTTCTGTTTCTGAAGAATTTATGATTGCTAAGATCTTTCCTGAATCTGTGATCTATGCAAGACTCTCTCTCTATTTAGACCCAGAAAATGAAATAGCAAATTTCATCATTGCAAGAAATTTATTCAACATGAAATTTTATGAGCAATCAAGAGAATTCATCTCAAAAATCAAAAATGACCAAATGCTCAAAGAAGATGCTCAGATTTTGCTAGCAAAATCGCTTAATTTGGAAGGAAAAAGCGAAGATGCCATTAAAATCCTTGAATCAATCAAAAATGAAAGCATCCTAGAAAGTGTTAGAATTGCTTTGGGTGAAATTTTTCTTTCCAACACAGAAGCCACAAAAGCAGTTAAAGTTTTTGAAGAAATAGTTGAAAAATCAGATAAAACCATCAATCTTTGGAGACAGCATTACCTCATTGGCAGCGCTTACTATCTTTCTGATGATTATGTACTTTCTGAGAAAAATCTCATTAAAGCATTAGAGCTTAAACCAAACCACCCAATCATTATGAATGATTTGGCTTATGGCTGGGCTGTGCAAAATAAAAATATGGAAAAAGCAAAATCCTATATTGAATTAGCACTAAAAAAAGTTCCAAATGACCCCTCATTAATTGACACAATGGGCTGGATTTTGTTTCAGGAAGGTAAGTTAAAAGAAAGCGCTGAATTTCTTGAAAAAGCTCTCGACTTAAAACCAAATGAAACTGAAATCATGGATCATCTCTCTCAAGTTTATGCTAAAATTGGCAGAATCACAGAGGCGAGAATTCTTTTGCAAAGAGCCGTTTTTTTCCTGGAAGATTCTCACAAAAAGAGTCCTCTTCAAAAAAATCAGCAACAGCAATTGAAAAAATTTAAAGACACTTTAAATTCACTGCAAAATGCGCAATAGTTCTTTTAAATCATCTGGCAAATCAATTTCCACATTAATCTCTTCTTCGGTGATTGGGTGAAAAAATTGAATTTTGTAGGAATGCAGAGCTTGTCTTTTAAAATCGCTTAATTGCTTAAATTGAGAATCTGTCAAAGCAGAGATTTTTCTCCCATGACCACCATAAACCTGGTCACCAATCACAGAATGTTTTTTATGCATGAAATGCAAGCGAATTTGATGTGTCCTGCCAGTGTCAAGCTTACATTCCACTAAACTCACTGATCCGCCAGCAAAGATTTCCAAAGTTTTATAGTTCGTGACTGCGTTTTTTCCTCCAAAAGGCACATTCATCATTTTGGTTTTATCAGTTTTGCTCCTCATCACATTTGTCACAATTTTGCCGGTTTTCAGCTCCATGACTCCCCAAATGAGCGCTTTATAGAATCTCTTAAATTCACGAGTGACAATCTGCTCACTCAAAAGAGCATGAACATGGTCATTTTTTGCAACAACCATCAAGCCACTTGTGTCTTTATCAAGCCTGTGAACAATTCCAGGCCTTTGACTGCCAGCAACTTCTGAAAGATTTTCTCCATAAAAAACCAGTGCATTCACCAAGGTTTCATCAGAATTTCCTGCACCCGGGTGAACTGTGAGCCCTGCTTGCTTATTAATGACCATTAAAAATTCATCTTCAAAAACCACATCAAGCTTAATTTCTTTTGGCTTAATCTCTTGAGTTTTTTCAGTGAATTTTTCTTTAATTTTAATTCTAGAACCAGTTTTCACCTTAAAAGACGGTGAAGTTTCCAGCTTTCCATCAATGATGACTTTTGAGTCTTCGATTAAACTTTTAACTTTATTTCTAGAGATTTGCGCAACCGAATCGCTGATAAATTTGTCTAACCTATAATTATGATATTTTTCATCTACTAATAGGTTGATAATTGAATCATTTTGCATTATCTTTTATATTTAAATCCTGTAAAAAATAAATTTTTCAAATCTAACAACTCATTATATTGATTTTTTCTAATGTTACAAGAGCTAATAAAATTCTACCAAAATGCTGGAATTGATGAAATTATTGAAAATTCCCCAACCCCAAAAGCTGGGAGAACCCCAAAAATCACTTTAAATGTTGAGGAAGAAATGTCTGAATCAAGAAAAATAGCTGAAAATTGTCAAGATTTTGCAAGCCTGAAATCAGCTGTTGAGAATTTTGAAGGTTGTTCATTGAAAAAAACCGCCATTAACACAGTTTTTGGTGATGGTAACCCAAATTCTAAAATTCTCATAATTGGCGAAGCACCAGGTGCAACTGAGGATGAAAAAGGAGTGCCTTTTTGCGGTGACAGCGGCCAACTTCTTTCAGAAATGCTGAAACAAATTGGTTTAAAAAGAGAAGAAAATTTTTACATAACCAACATAATTTACTGGCGCCCACCAGCAAACCGCAAGCCAACACAAGAAGAAGTGAGCATTTGCCTTCCTTTTCTTGAAAAATTAATTTCCATCATGAAACCAAAAATGATCATTCTCGTTGGAGCAACAGCAGCGAGCGGCATTTTGCAAAATAATGAACCAATCACAAAATTACGAAATCGTCCCCATCTCTATAAAAATCAATATATTGAGCAAGAAATTCCGTCTTTTGTTCTTTTTCACCCCTCCTATCTCTTGCGTCAAGCTGCTCAAAAGAAAAATGCCTGGTTTGATCTTTTGCAACTAAAACAAGAGATGAAAGCCATGGGAATTCTTTAGCTTTGCTTCAGAATTCTGCTTTTTTCTCTGTTCCATTCACGCTCTTTAATTGCTTCTCTTTTGTCATGCAGCTTTTTTCCTTCTGCCAAAGCAATTTCAATTTTCACTTTGTTTTTATTGTTAAAATAAAGTGAAAGAGCCACAATTGTGATGCCTTTATTTTTAATCTGACCCAGAATTTTTCTGATTTCTTTTGAATGCATCAGAAGTTTTCTTCTTCTTCCCGGTTCATGATTAAACCGATTCGCTCCTTTATATTCAGAAATGTGACTATTTAACAAAAATAACTCGCCTTGATGATAGTCAACGAAAGCATCGGAAATGTTTGCCTGCCCTTTTCTCAAAGACTTGACTTCACTGCCCAAAAGCACCAAACCTGCTTCATATTTTTCAATAAAGCGATATTCAAAGCTGGCTTTTCTATTTTTTGCAATATATTTCATGTCTCTAACTGATCATTTTTGTTTATTTTCAGAATTCTTACATATATATTATATTAAATCTCCACATTAATCAAAGGCCATTTCAAAGAAAAATGACAATTTCAACAAACAAAAATCCTTTTAATGGGTTAGTCAAAAACTGGTGGCGCAGCATTGACAAAAGCATCATTTCCATCATGTTCTTCTTAATTGCCTTAAGTGCCATCATGGTCACAACAGCAAGCCCTGCAGTTGCTGAAAGAATTGGAGTGGAACAATATTATTTCATTAAAAGACAATTCATTTTCTTGGCTCTTGGAATCATCATCATTTTCATTATTTCAACTTTTTCTGTTAATTTGACTAAGAGAATTTCTCTTTTAGGATTTTTATTTTTTTTCTCTCTTCTAATTGCAGTTCTCATGTTTGGTAATGAAATTAAAGGCTCAAAAAGATGGTTAAATTTTGGCAGTTTGGCCCTGCAACCTTCCGAATTCATCAAGCCATTTTTCTGTGTGGTGAATGGTTGGGCTCTCTCAATGCGCCATGAATCAAGCAGATTTCATGCATTTAAACTTTCTTTTTTAATTTTTATTTCAGTTGCAAGTTTGCTGATTTTGCAACCCGACCTTGGCATGACCATAACAATTTCTGCAATTTGGTTTGGCCAAATTTTCCTTGCTGGAATTTCTCTCTATTTTGTCATATTTTCCTTTCTTGCAGGCATTTCAGGAATTGCTGCGGCTTATTTTCTGCTTCCGCATGTTAATCAAAGAATTAATAACTTCCTTAATCCTTCAAATGAAGGAAACTATCAAACTAAAAAATCTCTGGAAGCCATCACAAATGGTGGGTTTTACGGCAAAGGTCCAGGAGAAGGAACAGTGAAACAAAACATTCCTGACTCGCACACTGACTTCATTTTTGCAGTCATTGGTGAAGAGCTTGGCGCCTTAATCTGCATCATTGTCATTGCTTGCTTTGCCTATATTGTGGTTCGGGGTTTTTTGCGCATTATGTCCAGTGAAGATAATTTCACTTATTATGCAGCTTCTGGCATTTTAATGCAATTTGGCATCCAATCAATCATCAATATTGGTGTAAATCTAAATTTGCTTCCTACTAAAGGCATGACTCTTCCTCTTGTCAGCTATGGCGGCTCTTCAATCATTGCCACTTCTTGTTGTGTTGGCATTTTGCTTTCACTAACTCGTAAAAGATTTGGCATTTTAAGTCAATCAATCAAAAAAATTAAAATCCACATAAAATAAAATGAAAAAAGAAAAAATAATCATCACAACTGGCGGAACAGGTGGGCATGTCTTACCTGCCATTGCTCTTGCTGAAGCGCTTTCTGAGAAATTTCACATAATTTTTGTGACAGATGAAAGAGCCATGAAATTCATTTCAGAAAAAGCAAGAAACCACATGGAGATTAGACAAATCACCTGCAGCTCAGTCTCTGGCAGTTTTTTGCAAAAAATTATGAATCTTTTTAAAATTTCCATTGGTGTTTTTCAATCTGCACAAATAATTTTTTCTCAAAAACCGAAATTCATCATTGGCTTTGGAAGCTATGTTTCCTTCCCAATCATGTTTCTGGCAACATTTGGCTCATTTTTTTTTAAATTTTTCGGCATTAATTTCAAAAGCATTGTGCATGAACAAAATTCTGTTATGGGTAAGGCAAATGCTTTTCTTGCCAAAAAATGCTCCATCATCACCACTGCTTTTGAAAAAACAAAGGGAATTAACTCAGCTGATTTAGGGAAAATTGTCCAAATTGGTCACATCACCAGAGAAGAAATTAAAAATCACATTAATTCTCCATATGAAATAAAGCAAAATGAGAAAATGCACATTCTAATTCTTGGTGGCAGCCAGGGAAGCAAGATTTTTTCGGAAATCGTTCCAGAAGCAGTGAAACGTCTTCCAGCAGAATTAAAAGAAAATCTGAAAATCACTCAACAATGCAGGAAAGAAGAAGTGGAATTTTGCAAAAAATTCTACTCTGATGAGAAGATTGATGCAAATGTGAGTCATTTTTTCAACAATATTTTAGAGCTCATGTCTGATTCTCATTTGGTCATTTCTAGATCTGGCGCTTCCACAATTGCAGAAATTTCACAAATTGGACGCCCTGCAATCCTAGTCCCCTACCCGCTTGCAGATAATCATCAGTTTTTTAACGCACAAGAAATTAAATCTGCAATCATCATTGAGGAGAAAAATTTCAAAATTGATTTTTTGCAAGAAAATCTTGAGAAGTTGTTGAAAAATGGAGATATTTTATCTCAAATGGCAAAAGATGCAAAATTAAATCACAATGATGCTATAGAAGTTTTCAAAAAAACTATTGAAAAAAACTTATAAAACTATATTCTTAATATAATTTTAACTTTTAGGAACTATCATGATATTAATCAAGATCGCATTTTTTATAGGGAAGTAACATTAAATGAAACTCAATCTTAATCACCTTCTAGTCTCATTACTAACGCTCATTCTTTCAGCCTGTCAAGGACATAAGCAAAATGATAAAATTACTTCTCCGAGAAAAATGCCGGTTTATAATCATAAATATATCAAACTCACAGAACAAAATTTGACTAAAAATAACAAAATTGCAACATATGAAGAAATCATTCGCCATTCTGATGAAGAGAGCCAGATTGAAGCATTAATCAGACAAAATGAAATGAAACTTCAAAAACAAAAAGCAGCGATGAATTCAAAAACTTCTGAGGAAGAAACTTTGCCAGAGCCAATCATCATCAATCCTGTCAAAGATTTTGCGCAAGAAGAAAAGCCTTCTAAAGCTAAAGAAGAAGTGCTGAAAAAACCAGAAACTCATCAAAAGAAGAAAACTCAGAAATCTGCTAAAAAACCATTGCTAGAAAAAGAGCAAGTTCTGAAGCTTCCGGCTGAGAAAGCAAAGTCACCAAGCATCACCCCCTTGCCAAAAAAAGAGCAAACCTTAAATCTCCCAGCGGAAAAGCATCAAACAATTCCATTACCAGAAGCTCCAAAAACTCCTGCAAAAGAGGTGATTTCACCTGCTGAACCAACCATGATTAAAGAAAGGAAAGAGATTTCTTTGAAAACATTGATAGAAAATAATCAAGCATCACAAATTCAAACAAAAGAGATCAAAAAACCAATAACTCTACTTCCAAATCAAAATCGAAGAATCAAGGAAGAGCCCTACCAAATTAAGGAAGAACGTGGAAACTATCGCAATGAAAGAAACACAAATTCTCACGAAAATAATCGAGATTCTTACAGAGATTATTAAAGAGCTTATTAAGTAACATGAAACTTCCCAGAATTTTGAAGGCTGTGAAAGATTATATTTTTCCAAATGCTTGCCTTTCTTGCCGAAATTTAATTGATGAAAATGCTTTTCTTTGTCTCGATTGTTGGAAAGAAACAGAGCTGATTGGGCAAAATATTTGCAATAAATGTGGCGACCCTCTTGAGTTTGAGATTGAGAATGAGCTGATTTGTGGAAGATGCATTCGCCAAATGCCCATTTTTAACAAGTCAGTTTCTGTCTTCATTTTTAAGGGCGTCACAAAGGAAATCATCCATAAATTTAAATATGAAGACCAGCTTCACATTGCAAAAAAAATGGTCAAATTAATGTTACTTAAGGGTCAAAATTTAATTGAAGACTCGGAAATCATTGCCCCTGTTCCAATGCATTTTTTTAAAGTTCTTAAAAGAAACTATAATCAATCTGCAATTCTAGCCCGTGAAATTGCTGAAAACACAGACTTGTCTTATGTTGGGGATTTACTTGTGAAAACAAAAAATACCAAACCACAATTCTCGCTGAAATATAATGAAAGAATGCAAAATCTTAAAGATTCCTTCAAAACTCAACATAAATATCTCGACTTAATAAAGGGTAAAAATATCCTATTAATTGACGATGTGACAACAACTGGTGCAACTTTAAATTCCTGCGCAAAAACTTTGCTTGATTCGGGTTGCAAATCTGTTAATGTTATTACATTAGCAAAAACAAAAAATCTTTAATTCACAAATGAACATTTCTAAGCTTTTCAATTTGGACGTTAATTGGGAAATCAACTCTCCAATCATTAATTCTGCTCTGGAATCACATATTCCAAAAATTGACTCAAGCTATGAATTTGATGAAAATTTAACCAAAGCAATCTTGGCATGTTTTAAATTCAATAAAAAGCTTCTAATTCAAGGACTTCATGGAACTGGAAAATCAAGTCACATTGAACAAGTGGCAGCAAAATTAAACTGGCCTGTCATCAGAATTAACCTTGATGGCCAAATCAGCCGCACAGATTTGCTTGGCAAAGATGCCATCATCCTCAAAGAAGGCAGGCAAGTCACTGAATTTCAAGAAGGAATTCTCCCATTTGCTGCTAAAAACCCCATTGCCATCATTCTCGATGAATATGACGCAGCAAAACCAGATTTACTCTTCATTTTGCAAAGAATTTTAGAGAAAAATGGTAAAATTTTCATAGCAGAAAAGAATCTTTTAATCACTCCGCACGAAAATTTCAGAATTTTTGCCACTTCCAACACCATTGGCATGGGAGATGAAACAGGGCTTTACCACGGCACCAACCCCATCAACCAAGGCCAGATTGATCGATGGGATATTTTGGCAAAAATTTCTTTTCCCGATGCTCAAAAAGAATTTAACATTTTGAGCAAAAAATTTCCTAAAATATCTCAAGATTTAATCCAAAAATCCATCCAATTTGCAAATCTTTCCCGCAACGCCTTCAAACAAAACGAAAGCTCAAATTTCCTGTCAATCAGAGGTTTGATCAATTGCTTTGAGAATTTTGAGATTTTCGAAGATTTCCCAGAATCTTTAAAATTCTCATTCCTCAATAAATGCGATGAATCTGACATTAATCTCTTAAGAGAATTTTATCAAAGATGCTTCGGAACAAATATTTAAACCTAGAATCTTTTAAACTGACCAAAATTTTGGCTTCACAAATTAGTGGAAAAGAGATGGATTTTCACGAAATTGATTTTAATCAACTTGCTCATTTTGATTTCATAAATAAATTGGAAATGGAAGTTTTAAGCGACCATGATCTCAGCTTGGTCAGGGCAATTTTTGACCGTAAGGCTTTGATTTTCTGCTATCATGATAAAAAAATTCAAGAAGAATTTCAAAATGATGTTTTCCTTGAAAAATGTGAAATTGCGCGCCTTGAGACAATTGGTTCTCAAATTTTCACTGGCGTTAAATTTAACTTAAATGCCAATCTTAAGCATCTGTTTTTCATCAGAGATTTTGATTCTGCTGACATGGTGAATGAAACAAATTTTGATGACATATTTTACATTATCTTAAGGTTAAAATTAGAAAATTCTGAAATTCACCCTAATTTTCTTGAATTGGCAAATCATCTTGCTCCTAAAATTGATGATTTAAAAAAAACGCTTCATGATCAAAAAAAATTTCTAGGGATTATGAAGGAATTTCAATTGGTTAAAGAAAAATTTACAGAAAAAATAGAGATAGAAACAGATTCTCCAAGCAAGAAGCATCAAAAAGAATCATCTTTTGAGTCTTCAGCCTCTCCCTCTTCTGGAACAAGCTCAGAAATTCATGAAAAATCAACATCTTACAACATATATACAACAGAATTTGACAAGATTTTGAAAGCTGAAGAATTAGCGACTCAAAAAGAGCTTCTTAATTTAAGAAAATCTCTTGACCTCAAACTCAAAGAAATCAAATCACTTGCACAAAAGCAAGCCCAAGAGCTGAAGGCGAAGTTAATCTTGAAGAGAAATATAGTTTGGGAATCCCAAAAAGAAGAGGGGATTTTAGATGCAAATTCTTTCACAAAATTAATCATTGACCCGAATTACTCCCTGAATTATAAAGAAAAAATTATGAAATCAGAACAAAATGCTGTCTTAACCTTGCTGATTGATAATTCTGGCTCCATGCGCGGAAAACCCATTGCTGTTGCTGCGATCATTTCTGACATTTTAACCAAAATGCTTGAAACTTGCGACATCAGAGTGGAAATTTTGGGTTTCACAACAAAAGAATGGTCGGGAGGTGAGCCCAGAAAATTGTGGGAAAGATCAAATAAACCCCGAAATCCTGGCAGATTAAATTCGCTTTTACACATAATTTATAAATCAGCAGAAAAAAGTTGGCGCCTTTCAAGAAAAAATTTTGGCCTCATGTTAAAAGATGGGATTTTAAAGGAAAATATTGACGGAGAAGCATTAATTTGGGCTAGTAACAGGCTTTTAAAATGGAAAAATCATAAAAAAATACTTTGCGTCATTTCTGACGGATTCCCTGTGGATGACTCAACAATTCAGGAAAATGACCCTGATTTTCTTGATCAGCATTTAAGAAAAGTCACCAAACAAATTGAGCAAAAAACACCAATTCACCTCATTTCCATTGGGATTGGCGTTGACACAGCGAAAATCTATCAAAATTCAATTAGAATTGAAAGTACTAATGAGCTCAGCACTCATCTTTTTAAGAAACTTGCTGAAATTCTATGAAATTAATATCCATCATCACAAAAGCCAAATCTTGGTCTTGTTTACTTTGAATTTCCACCTGGTTTAAAAAAGCGATTTTTCGAATGATTTCTTCACTTTTCGTCATTCTTAAATTTTTGATAAAATCTGCTTTTTGTTTAAAAAAAATTGGCGGCTTCAGAAGATTAAGTGCCTCATTCTCATTTAAGCCATTTTCAATTGCATTTGAGACAATTAAAAGCCTTTGTAGGTAAAATAGCATGAATCTGATGATTGTTACATGTTGCACAGATGATTTGATTAACTTATTGAAAATCAAACCAAATTCAGCTGATTCTTTTGAAATGATGTGAGAACATAAATCATCAATTTCCTCGTTAATTGGCTCTGAAACTGATTTTTCTATGATAGAATGATCAATGATTTGATTTTTTGAAAATTGCATGTAATTAATCAATTTCTCAACATCGCTTTTACAACGCAAAAAATCTCCCATCACTAATTGACAGAAAAAATCCAAGGCTTGTGGTTCAATTTTTAGATTTTCTTCTGCTAACTTCTTCAAGACGTAAGATTTTAATGCTGGAATTTCAAGTGGATAGCAGGCGATGGCGGATTTTTTTTCATCATCTTCAAAAAACTTCCTCCAACCAGAAGAAGCTGGAAGATCGCCCGCAATGAAAATCATGGGGACATCTTTTGAATTTTCAATCAATTCTTTTACAGATTTTGACAAAAGCCCAGAACAATCATCAATGATGATTAAAGGCTGTGGAGAAAAAAAGCTTAAATTCGAGATTTTTTCATAGATGAGGTCAATTTCCTGCGTCAGGTTTGCACATTGGAAAGTGAGTTTTTCATTAATGCCAAAATTTTTCATCAATGAATTTGCAAGAAATTTTGCTCTTTCTTTGATCAGGCCTGAATCTTGTCCATAAATTAAAATGTGATGAGAAGTGGGGTTTTTTAAAAATGCATCAATTTTGATTGGTGGAATTTTCATTTTTCATTCTTTAAAAAGAAGATTATCAATTCATCTTTAGCTAATTTAGCCAGGTTTTTTAAACTCACAATCTCTGAATTTTTCTCAGAAAAATATCTTGAATAGGCTGAGTTGTTGAAATCATCGCTCACTGAAACTTTCAAATTTGCTTGATGAATTTGCTTGCCATTTTCTGAAAGTTTAATGCTTAATCTGCTAATTTTTCTATAAGCCCCAATTCTGCTGTCAGGAAGGATGTTGACATCTTCTTTCTGAAAACCAAGCCCAATTGTTAAATGATATTTTTTATCGATTGATAAATCTTTAGGGTTTAATTCATTCATCAAATAGCTTTCTAATCTGCCAATTTCCACATCATCAGATTCTTTAAAAATTGCAATTTCTGCTAATTTTCTTTCTAAAGAATCAGAATTAACTGATTTTAGCTGACAAGAGCTGAGTGAAAAGCTAAAAATTAAAGCAGAAAGAATTTTAAGAAATGACAATATTAATTACCTTTTTTGGGACTATAATGATTTTTTTAATTTCTCCTTCAGAGATCATTTTTGCAACATTTGGAAGCTCTGAAGCCATTTTACGGATTTCTTCTTCTGAAGATTCTTGAGAAATGGTGATGGTTCCTTTGAATTTTCCACAAACTTGCACCGCCATTTTTAATTCATCATCTTGAATTAAATTTTGGTCAAATTCTGGCCAAGAATGTGTTGAAAGCAAGCTTTTTTCACCCATCAATTGCCAAATTTCTTCAGAAACATGGGGAGTGATTGGGGAAAGTAAACTAGCTAAAACTTTAATTCCATTCATTTTAACAAAAATTTCTTCTGCAGAATTTTCTGTGAAGTCATTGATTTTATTGAACAGTTCCCGGATTCTTGCAATTGCTCTGTTAAATCTGTGATGCTCCACATCATCTGAAATGAAATTAATTGTTTTATGGGTGAATTTATGCAGATCTTTGCATTTTTCATTCATTTGCTCAAAAGAAACTTTTTTTGCCTTAGGAATTTCTGACTCAAGCAAAACAGCCATTTTGTGAAATTTACTTAAAAAACGCCAAGCTCCTTCAACTCCAGCATCATTCCATTCCAAATCTTTTTCAGGTGGTGTGTCTGAAAGCATGAAAAGACGCGCTGTATCTGCTCCGAATTTTTCAATGATGCTTGTTGGGTCAATCACATTTTTCTTAGATTTAGACATTTTTTCCAAACGCCCAACCTCGATTGTTTCCCCTGTTTTCACATGGAAAAAATTCTCACCATTTTTTTGTACATATTGAGGTTCAACCCATTTGCCATTTGCATCTTTGAAAGTTGCAAGACAAACCATTCCTTGAGTTAAAAGAGCAGAAAATGGTTCTGAAATGTCTAAATAACCGCATTTTTTCATGGCTTTAGTGAAAAACCGAGCATAAAGCAAATGCAAAATTGCATGCTCAATTCCTCCAACATATTGGTCAACAGGGAGCCAATGATCTGCCTCTTCTTTTTCAAAAGCTTTCAAAGAATGTGGGGAACAAAATCTTGCAAAATACCATGAAGATTCAAAAAAAGTGTCAAAAGTGTCAGTTTCCCTTCGTGCATCTGAACCACATTTTGGACATTTCACATTTTTCCAAGTGGGGTGAAGATCAAGAGGATTTCCTGTTTTTGAAAAATCAACATCCATTGGTAATCTCACTGGCAAATCACTTTCTGGAACTGGCACAATGTCACAATTTTCACAATAAATTATGGGAATTGGGCAGCCCCAGTAGCGCTGTCTTGAAACTCCCCAGTCACGAAGCCTGAAATTCACCACTGATTTTCCAATGTTTCTTTTCTCTATCTCTTCAAAAATTTTCTCTCTTGCAATTAATGGATCAAGGCCGTTTAAGAAATCGGAATTCACCATTTTTCCTTCAATTTCTAAAATTGGCAGCTGACTTTTTCCTGGATTTTCAATGACTTGCAAAATTGGAATGCCAAGATTTTCAGCAAATTCAAAATCTCTTTCATCGTGAGCTGGGCAGGCAAAAATTGCTCCAGAGCCATATTCCATCAAAACGAAATTAGCAATGTAGAGTGGCACTAAATTTCCGTTAAATGGGTTTTTCACAAAAAACCCAGTCTCAATTCCTTCTTTGTTATTTTTTGCCACAACTTCCTCAGAAGTTGACTGCTGTCCGCATTTTTTAATGAAATTTCTGATTTTTTCATCATCAATTTTTTCTGCAAAATGGTGAAAAGGGGAAATTGCTGCAAAACTCATTCCAAAAATTGTTTCTGCTCTGGTAGTGAAAACTTTTAAATTCTCAACAAAATTTCCTTTTGAATCAGTGATTTCGAAATTGATTTCTGCGCCTTTAGATTTGCCAATCCAGCGTTCTTGCATGGTTCTGACGCCTTCTGGCCAGTTTTTCAGTTCTTTAATGGAGTCTAACAATTCTTCTGCAAAATCTGAGATTTTTAAGAACCATTGTTTTAGTTTTTTTCTTTCAACCACGGCTCCAGAGCGCCAACCTTTTCCATCAACAACTTGCTCATTAGCTAAAACCGTGTTATCAACAGGGTCCCAATTAACCATTGACTCTTTTTGATAGGCCAGGCCGTTTTTGTAGAAATCTGTGAAAATTTTTTGCTCATGTTTGTAATAGTCATCGCGGCAGCTGAAAATTTCGCGTGACCAATCAATTGAAAGCCCAATGTTTTTCAGGCTTTTTTTCATATTTTCAATGTTGGAATAGGTCCATTTTTCAGGGTGGATTTCATGTTCAATGGCGGCATTTTCAGCTGGAAGGCCAAAAGCGTCCCAACCCATTGGATGCAACACATTAAATCCTTTGGCTTTTTTAAAACGAGCAATCACATCACCAATTGTGTAGTTACGCAAATGGCCCATGTGAATTTTTCCAGATGGGTAAGGGAACATTTCTAAAACATAATATTTTGGCTGTGATTTGTCGTTTGAAGCTTTAAAAACCTCCTCAGAATCCCATTTTTCTTGCCATTTTTTTTCTATTTTAGAAAAATCATATTTCACATGATTATCTTCCATTCCTCACCCTCTTAAATCAAGCATTCACTGATTTTGTACAATTTTTAGCTCTCTTGCTCTTGTCAAAATCTTTTTCTCAAATTCTTCTTTCAAAGCCTCACTCACGTCAGCATCAAACCATTGACCATTTTTCTTAACTTGTTTAAAAATGCTCACTTTAAATGAATTTGGAGTCAGCTCTGAATCCATGATCATGATGTTCATTTTGAATTTTTCACTTGAATTATGGTTTTTGTCAATGAACCAATCAGTGATGATCACGCCGCCGCTTGAGTCAGTTGAACTGAGAGGCATGAAAGAAACTGCTTCAATTGCTGCGCGCCAAAGATAGTTGTTAACTTTTGGGTTAGAAGCGCCCCCTTTTCTTGAACCAGAAGTGAAAAGTGAAAAACCCCCGCCCGGCTCATCAGTGACTAAACTTCCTGTTTTATCAATTTGCTTTTCTGTATTAGTTTTAGGATAGTTATATTCAATTTTTCTATCTTGGCAAGAACAAAGCATTACAGCCAAAAAGATCATCATTAGTGAAATATAAGATTTTTTCATATTGAAACCCAAAATATTGGTTAAACTCAAAATGTGGTTTAAAGATTTTTTACAACGAAACTCCTCTCAGGTCAAGTTTTTTATGTAAAAAAGAAGTAATATACAAACCTGCAAGGTAAGATAATGTCATTTACATGAATTTTCAAGCCAAAATTCTTGCATATTAGAGAAAATAATAGAAATTCATTGTTAAATCATCATTTCTGTTTTTTGCATAATTTTTCTCAAATTCTTTCACAATTTCTTCATGAAAACCAGAGTTAAAAACGCCATTCTTTGCAACATAGTCATCTTTTAGCTTCTGAATTTTAGCAGTTTGCATGAAATCTCCCGTTTCGTGACTTGGAGTTTCAATGAGAGCGTCGCTATATAGCAAAAAACCCATGCCTGGCTTAATTGGCATTTCTTGATTTTGATAGAGGCTGCCCCTAACCATTCCAAGGGGGAAACCTTGCCCATCAAGGACTTCAAATTCTTTTTCTGTCACTCTGATTGGCCCTGGGCATGCTGCGGTGGCATAATTCATTAATTGGCGTTCAAAATCAATTACTCCATAGAACATTGTGGCATATTGCCCTGTTTCGAGCAATTCTTTTAAATCATCATTTAAAGACCCTAAAAATTCGGCTGGATTTTTCATGATGTCTTTTTTTCCGCGCATTAATGTGTGAATTCTGAAAGTGTTTAAGGCTGCTTGAACACCGTGACCGGCAAAATCAGCCATATATATGGCAAGTTTTGTTGAATCTAATGTGTCAACTCCCCAAAAATCACCCCCTGTTTCAGATGATGTTTGAAAAACATATTTTAAAGAAATGTTAAATTGCTTTTCAAGTTCACTGATTTTTTTCTGATTTGGCATGAGAAATTCTTGCATTTTCTTTGCCATTTCAAGCTCTTGCGCAGTTCTTTTTTTATATTCCAATAATTCTTCTAAAGCCACAACTTTTTCTAAATGAACCATTGTTCTTGCAATTAACTCTCTTTCATCTATTGGCTTAGCAATGAAATCTGTGGCTCCTGCTTCAAAAGCTTTTGCTTTTTCATCTGACTCGGCAGAAGCAGTTTGCACAATGATTGGCATTTCTTGGAATTCTTGCTCTTTGCGAATTTTTTTACAATATTCAAACCCATCCATGATGGGCATTGAGAGGTCAAGAATAACTATTTTTGGCTGGTCTTTAACTGTTTTCTCTAGTGCCTCACTGCCATTTTCTGCTTCAATTATGTTGGTGAAACCTGCCGATTCAAAAATCTCTCTTAATAAAATTCGATTAAATGCCACATCTTCAACAATTAAAATTAATTGCTCTTTTAGTTTGAATTTTTTTTCCATTTTAGTTTAAACACTCTCAACATTTTCGGTTTTTTTCAATTTTTGCTCAACTTCTTTCACTAATTGCTTGATTTCTTCAGCTGCTGCGCTTGAAGGGTCTGTTTCTGTCACAGTTTTTCCGTGAAGCAAACAAGAAGCGAAAGACACTCTGTTGCCAATGCTGCATTTTAAAAGCTGCTTTAAATTGCCGGAAATGGCCTTTAAGATTTTTGAATTTGGAAATGTTCTGTTGAGAAGCAAATTAACCGCTTTCCCTTCCGATTCAATGAAATCTGTGATTTTTTTTGTTGCCCATAAGTCAGCTGGACTTGGTTGCATTGGAATGATGACTAGATCTGAAGATCTGATGGAAGTTTTTGCTTCTGTTTGAATTTGTGGAGGCGTGTCAATGATGATGATGTCGCAGTCATTTCGCATTTTTTCAATCACAGAATCAACTCTCCAACCTGTTTCTTTTTTGAAATTTAAACCTGTGAATTCTTCGCCAAATTTTGCCTGGCGAATGGCGTACCAGTTTGTTAAACTCTCTTGAGGGTCCGTGTCAATGATTCCAACCCTTTTGCCTTTTTGCGAAAATGCCACCGCTAAATGAGCAGCTATTGTGGTTTTTCCTGCTCCGCCTTTTTGTTGAGCAATTGCAATAATCTTAACCATGTCTTTTTACCAAACTGAATTTTATTATTTATATATTGAAAATTCTCATATATGATCAGAGATATTTCACTAATTCTAGATTCTAAACCATGTCAAAAATTTATACAACTGATAATGTTAAAATTAGCTCCATCATTCAATTTTTAAATGATGATGGAGTTGTTATTTTTCCAACGGATACAATTTACGCCCTGGCATGCAATGCTGGCAGTGAAAAAGCAGTGAAACAGATTTTTGAAATTAAAAAAAGAGATGAGAAAAAAGCAGTTTCAGTTTTCGCGCCTTCCGTTGATTTCATTAAAAATGTTACAAAAATGAATGAAGAGTCAGAAAAGATTATTGAAAATTTTATTCCTGGTGCAATTACAGCAATTTTGGAAACTGACATTGAAAAAGCTGGAATTTCTCCTTTTTGCAATCCCATGAATAATAATATTGGATTTAGAATTCCAGAAAATGACTTTTGTCTTAGATTACTCAAGGAATTTAATGGACCAATTGTGGCCACAAGTGTGAATCTTTCTGGCTTTCCAAGCATTCATGAAATTAATGACATTTCTGAAGAGATTTGTGAGCAAGTTTCTTTAATTGTTGATGCAGGAAAACTTGAAAAGCTTCCATCAACTGTCATTGACTTAACCGGAGAAAAATTCAGAATCTTAAGAAAAGGAGCTATTTCTGAGCAAGATATTTTATCAATTATCTAAAGAAATCAATTTTACGCCTTCCTCTTTTGTGCTTTTTGCCAAAATTTCTGCCAAAGCAGAAATCGCAACCGGATAGGGGCCGATTGATGCAATTGCAAAACCAGAATTTTTTGCATCTTTCTGTAAATTTTGAAATTGCTTTTTAATTTCAGAAACAGACAATTTTGAATCAAGGAAAACATAGTTACTGTGAATTTCTAGCTTACTTTTCTTTGCAAGCTCAATTAGCTTATCATTCTGACCGTTATTTATGAAAGCCAGATTTTTTCCTTCCAAAAATGAAATTAAAGTTTCAACATTTTTTTGAGATCTTAAGAAATTGGAATTCTCATTGACATATAACCCACTGATATTTGGAGATTGTCTGATCACCCACTCAAGTCTTTCAAGATTTTTATTAACTGGCAAATTGTCTAATAATGCATGCGGCCCTGGGTCATCTACGGGATATGATGTTGTTTCTGTTGGTAGATTCAAAATCACTTTATGACCGTTTTTAATGGCTTTAATTGCATAATAGTCAACATTGCTGCCATAAGGGGAAAGGCCGATTATTACTTCTTTTGGCAGATCATTAATGGCTTTCATGGTCACTTCGTCATTTAACCCTAAATCTCGCACCATGACCATGATTTTGGGTCTGTTGATTTTTTCCTTTTCAGCAATGATTAGATTATCTTTAGGAGTTTCGGGGGTTTTTTCAGAATTGATTGCTTTGGGCTCTTCTTTTGTCTCATGCTCTTTAGAATTTTCTTCTGATTTTGGCTTTTCATCAATGACTTCTGTTGCTGCAGCTGGCTTTTGGAATTTTGGCTTAAATTCAAAAGGCGTGCTCACAATTGCGCCATCTTCAAGAGCAAAAATGATTTTTTGCCCCCTCACCTCTGCATCAATTGGCTCATCAGCTTTTTCAATGAAAATTCCATATGTCACCATTAAGATGATGACAACCAAAAGAAATGCTGAAATTGAAATTAAGAAATTTTTTGACATGCCTGGACACCATTAATTGTGATATTTCTTAGCGACTAACAGACCTTTTAGCAAATCTATTGCTCTGGCTAGCTGGTAGTCTTTGCTATATAATGGTTCCATTTCATCTTTATTTTCATCTTTCATATATTTTTGAACCGTGCCTGCATCTTGGTTAGTGTCGTTTTTTAAATGACCCTTTAAGCTGCGCTCAGAACTCATGAATGTGTCATTTTCAGCTGCTTTTAAAGAAGCAGGTTTCACAATTATGTCTGGTGTTACACCGTCAGCTTGGACTTTTTTCCCAGATGGGGTGTAATATAAAGCTGTTGTCAATTTCATGGCTGCTTCATTTGGCAAAGGCATGATTGTTTGCACAGAACCTTTTCCAAATGATTTTGTGCCCATGATGATGGCTCTGCCATGGTCTTGTAATGCAGCTGCAACAATCTCGGAAGCAGATGCAGAACCTGAGTTGATGAGTATGACTATTGGCATGTTATTTGTGATGTCACCGGCTTTGGCGCTGAATCTTTCCATGTTTTCAGCTTCCCTGCCTCTGATTGAAACAATTTCTCCTTTGTCTAAAAACAAATCTGACACTTTCACAGCTTCATCTAGCAAGCCGCCAGGATTATTTCTTAAATCAAGGATTATTCCTGAAAGCTTATTATTCTTTGCCATTAAAGATTCCACCTCTTTTTGCACTTGAATTGATGTTTTGCTGGAAAATTTCTTAATTCTGACATATCCAATATTGTCATATAGTTCAGAACTGGTGGCCGCAACTTTAATGATTTGGCGCGTTAATTCATGTTTAATTGGCTCTGTTACACCCTCTCTCACAATTGTGATTTGAACTTTTGTGCCAGGTTTTCCTTGCATTTTACTCACCGCATCAACCAAGCTCATTCCCATGACAGGTTCGTCATTGATTGAGATTATGTAGTCCCCGGCTTTAATTCCGGCTTTAAATGCCGGCGTGTCATCAATTGGAGAAATGATTTTTATGATGCCTTTATCCATGGTGATTTGAATGCCAATGCCTCCAAATTCACCTTGCGTGTCCTTCATCATCTCTTTATAGGATTTATTGTCAAGATAGGTCGAATGAGGGTCTGCTGAAGTGAGCATTCCATTAATTGCAGCTTCAATTAATTTTACATTATCAACTTTTTCAACGTGATGTTTCTGAATTCTGTCTAAAACCACAGAAAAAAGCTCTAACATTTTTAAAGTTTCTTGATCTATTGATTCTTTACTCGCAGCATGAGAAGGTGCAATTATGATCATTTGTAGCAAAATTAATGTCAAAAATTTTTTTAGCATTTTTTCCTATCTATCCTTTTATAAATCTAGTTTGTCTTTGATGAAGCTCGCTTTTTCAAGAGCCTCTTTTTGTATGAATTGAAATCTGAGCTCTGGCTTCTTTCCCATTAAATTATATACAATTTCTTGTTCTTCGCTAGAGTGATTTATGCTTATTTGTGTTAAAGACCGAGTTTTCAAGTCCATTGTTGTCTCTTTTAGCTGAATTGGAGTCATTTCACCTAACCCTTTAAAGCGACTAATTTCAATTTTTCCTCTTGAATTTAAATTTGAAAGTAGCTCTTCTTTATGTTTTTCGTTAAAGGCGTAAAAAACTTTCCCTGATTGTACGATTTTATATAAGGGAGGATTTGCTAAAAATAAATGGCCTTGCTCAATTAATTTAGGCATTTTTTTATAGAAAAAAGTCATTAACAGAGATGTTATGTGCGAACCATCTACGTCAGCATCTGTCATTATGATCACTTTATCATATCTTAAATTTTTTTCATCATAAAATTCTTCTTTACCACATCCTAAAGCAAGCTCTAGATCTTTTAATTCTTGATTTTGTGTGATTTTCTCTTCTGTGCTATTTGCAACATTTAAGATTTTTCCTCTCAAAGGCAAAATTGCTTGTGTTTTCCTGTCACGAGCTTGCTTTGCAGACCCGCCTGCAGATTCTCCTTCAACAATGAAAATCTCTGTTGTTTTTGAGGCTTCACTTGTGCAATCAGCCAATTTTCCAGGCAAACGCATTTTTTTAGTAAATGATTTTCTTCCCACATCTTTAACTGTCTTTTTTTGCAATCTTTCATCTGATTTTTCAATGATGAAATTTAAGAGTCCTTCTGCATAGGGCGGATTTGCGCTCAACCAATTCTCAAAATGGTCCTTAATTAAAGATTCAATTTGCCTTGTTACATTTGCATTTACAAGTTTTTCTTTAGTCTGACCCTGAAATTGAGGCTCGTTTATGAAAACTGAAATGATTGAAATTGCGCCACTCATGATGTCTTCTGAAGAAATATTTCTGGCTTTTTTATTGTTAACTAGCTCTCCATAGCTTTTGAGCCCTTTAAGCAAGGCAGATCTGAAGCCAGCTTCATGAGTTCCTCCAAGTGGAGTGGTGATGGTGTTGCAATAAGATTTTAAGAAAGAATTGTCTAAATTATCCCAACTTATAGCCCATTCAATTTTACTTTCACTGTTTTTTTCAAAAAACTCCTCTCCATAGAAAACATTTCTAACTTCAAATCTTGATTCATCTTCTGACATATAGGTTTTTAGATAGTCTTTGATTCCTTCAGGGAAATATAGCTCTTCTTTTTTTGGAACCATTTGATCATCTGTTTCTACTTCACATTTCCATTTCACTTTTACTGATTTAGACAGATAGGCTTTTGATTTAGCAAATTTATATATTTTTAAAGGGTTGAATTTATTATGGCCAAAAATTTCTGGGTCAGGATGGAAAAAAATCTTGGTGCCGTTCTTTTTATTTGCAGAGCCAATTTTTTCAAGCTTGGAGACAGCTTTCCCTCGACTATAGAATTGTTGCCAAATTTCACCATTTTTAATTACTTGCACTTCCATTTTATCACTTAGAGCATTTACAACGGAAATTCCAACACCATGAAGCCCTCCTGCGGTTTTGTATACATTATTAGAAAATTTACCACCGGAATGCAAAGTTGTCATGATCACTTCAAGAGCTGATTTGCCTGGAAATTTTGGATGTTCATCAATGGGAATTCCTCTGCCATTATCTGTTATTATGATTTGATTATCTTTCTCAACAATGATCTCTACTTGATTTGCGTAGCCTGCCAATGCTTCATCCATGGAATTATCAAAAATTTCGCTTACTAAATGATGCATTGCAGAATTATCAGTTCCACCAATATACATTCCTGGCCGTTTTCTGACTGCTTCTACACCTTCTAGAACTTCTATGTCTTTTGCACTATAGCCATTTTCTGCGATTTTTTTGCTGGCAAAATTGAATGTTTCATTAATGCTCATGTTTCTTTTGACCTTTTGAAATCAATTAATACTCTTAAAATTCGTCTTGGATTTACTGAAATTACTTTAAACACCAAACCTGATTCATGTTCAACAATTTCGTTTAATTCTGGCATTCTGCCTAAGCAAGACAGAATGATGCCAGCAAGTGTGTCACAATCATATGAGTTATCTAGTTTTACATTAAACAATTTTTCTATATTTTCCAAGGTCATTCTTGCATTTGCGTTAACTGAACCATCTCCAAGAGTTATATAGTCATTTTCTTGATCGAAAGATTTATATTCTTCTTCAATTTCACCAATTATTGATTCAACTAGATCTTGCATGGTTAATAGACCGTCCGTTCCTCCATATTCATCGACAGCAATTGCTAGATATATGCCAAATTTTTTCATTTTAGCCAGCAAATCCATTGCCTTCATTTGAGAAGACACAAAAATTACAGGCCTGATTATTTGAGAAACATCAAATTCCTTTAAGCCCCAATATTTAACCATATCTTTGACATGGAGGAAGCCTATGATTTTATCTAGTGAATCAACATAGATTGGAAATCTTGAATGTTGAGAAGTGATGAAAAGATCTTTGATTTCGTTAAATGGCAAATCTGACGCCACTCCAACTATGTCTGAACGAGGCACCATTAGGTCTTCTACTACTAAATTTTTATAGGTCAGAACATTTTTAATTATGTCTTTTTCTCTATTAGAGACTTCTTCCCCGTCAATTTCATCATCTATTATCAAATCGGCTTTTTTAAAAATATTATTTATCCATTGCAACATTTTATTCTTCATTTAATTTCTTTAAAATCATATCAAGTTGATTCAGGTTACTGAAGTTAATTATGACCCTTCCTCCATTTTTGGTATTTTCTATTTTCACTGTCATCCCTAAAAATCGAGAGATTGACTCTTCGATTGCTTCAATGTCTGAATCTTTTTTTATAGTGATTTTTTCTTTTTTGAGTGAAGGATTTTTATCTTTTCTAACAATTTCTTCAGTCTGTCTGACGCTCAACCCCTCTCTCACAATTTTTTCGGCTAAATTTTCTGCTTCTTCATATTCTATTAGAGCTCTTGCATGACCCATTGAAATGGAGCCTTCATTGATCATTGATTGTATTTTAGCTGGAAGTTTTAGTAATCTCAAAAGATTTGTTATATATGTCCTGGTTTTACCAATATTTTTTGCCAATTCATCTTGAGTATAGTTGAATTCCTCTATTAACTTAAGGAAAGCTTCTGCTTTTTCAATTGCCGTTAAGTCTTGTCTTTGCACATTTTCAACCAAAGCAAGCTCTAATGCATCTTGGTCTGAAAGCTCTTTAATTATCACTGGGATTTCTGATAGGCCAGCAATTTTACTGGCTCTCCACCTTCTCTCTCCTGCTACAATT
Source organism: uncultured Rickettsiales bacterium (assembly GCA_964383745.1). GTDB lineage: Bacteria > Pseudomonadota > Alphaproteobacteria > Rickettsiales > CAYLHV01 > CAYLHV01. Next base: position 84,289 of record CAYLHV010000001.1, read on the forward strand.
TCTAGGTTCCCTTTATATTTTCTTGCAATTATTGGAAGTAGCAATCCATTTTTAGCAATGGAGTCAGCCAGCTCTCGCAATTCATTATCATGAAATTTCTTTCTTGGTTGATAGACGCCCGGATTTAAGCTTTCTAATGGCAAAATTTTTACCAGATTTTCTTCTTCACTTTCTTCCATGAGCGCTGAAAGCCCTTTACCTAAACCTCTTGTTTTCATTGTTTTTCTCTTAATAAAAATTCTTTTGCCAAATGTGCATATGCTATTGCACCGCTACATTTAAAATCATATATTATGGCTGGCAGGCCAAAGGATGGAGCTTCTGAAATTCTTACATTTCTGGGAATTACGGTTTGGAAAACCTTTTCTCCCAAAAACCCTCGCACGTCCTCTTCGACTTGTTCAGTCAATTTATTCCTTTTATCATACATTGTCAAAACCACACCCGAAATTTCTAGCAATGGATTAAGTTTCTTTCTTACTAATTTGAAAGTGTTCAACAAATTACTCAAACCCTCTAGAGCAAAAAACTCACATTGAAGTGGAATTAAGATTGAATCTGAAGCCACAAGTGCATTTAATGTTAAGAAACCTAGAGATGGCGGACAATCTATTATTATATAATCATATAGATGCCTCACTGAGTCAAGTTGATTTTTCAGCAAATATTCACTATTGGCACTTGATTCCGCAATGGAAAGTGTCATGTTTGAGGGAATTATATCTAAATTAGGTATTGCAGTTTTTACAATATTTTCAGCAATATCACCTAACTCGACTAGAATTTTATGCATGTTACTTCTTTTTTTAGAACTTACTCCAAGACCTGTACTGGCATTTCCTTGCGGGTCAAGGTCTAGAAGAAGAATTTTCTTATCTACTGATGACAAAGCTGTAGCAAAATTTATTGAAGTTGTTGTTTTTCCAACTCCACCTTTTTGATTTACAATAGATATTACTTTATTTTCCATAAGCTCCCTATTTCTAGAATAACAGAATCTCTTTCTACTATACTTTCATGAATTTTTAGGTCAAATGACCAAAATTTCTTTGCTTCTTCTATTTCAGATTTAAAATTTTTTCCTTTATGTAAGATTAGTTTTCCATTTTCATTTATATGAGGATAGGACATTTTAAAAATATTTGCAAGCCCTGCAAATGCTCTAGACAATATTATATCAAATTTTGTTTCTGGATTTAGATTTTCAATCCTTAAATTCAACACTTCATAGTTTTTAGATAAATCCTTTAATGATTTTAGAAACATACATTTCTTTGAATTAGAGTCTAATAGAGAGAAAAACAGGTCTTTACGCAAAATTGAAAGAATAAATCCTGGCACTCCTGCACCGGTTCCAATATCTAAGACAGATTTATTTGATTCTAGTAGATTAGAAATTTGTAATGAATCCTCAACATGCCTTTGCCAAATATTTTCTTTAGTGCTGTCACCAATAAGATTCATTCTTTCGCTCCAAAGAAGCAATCTCTCTACATATTCCCCCAACGTTTCACGTGCAACCCCATCTATCATCTTCTTTTTCGCAAGCTTATTATGATGTCAACTAAAGCAGACGGAGTCACTCCTGCAACTCGAGATGCTTCACTTATGTTAGATGGTTTAGCAATTGATAATTTTTCTAAAACTTCATTAGAGAGAGATTTGATTGAGTAGAAATCAAAATCAACTGGGATAGACATTGAGAATTCTTTTTTATATAAGGATATATCTTGATTTTGGCGATCTATGTAAAATCTATATTTTGCTTCCGTTCTCATATATTCAATTGCATCTTTAGGGAATTCGTTCAACTCTGGCCAAATATATGTTACATCAACACCTTTTGACATTAAATCAAAGGCATTTTGAATGACTCCGTCTTGACTGATTTTAATGTTATGATTTTTACTTAGCATATGTGGTGTGATTTTAAGCTGCATAAGTTTATTCTTTAGAGATTCGTAAAGCTCTTTTTTATCTAAAAATGCTTTTTTTCTTTTATCTTGAATTAAATTCCTTTTGAGTGCAATTGTTGTCAATCTAAAATCAGCATTATCTGCTCTCAGGGTAATTCTATATTCAGCTCTAGATGTAAAAACTCTATATGGCTCCTGTACTCCAAAGTTTGTTAAATCACTAATCATAACTCCAATGTAAGAACTATCTCTTCCGAGAATCAAGGGCGCCTCTTCTTTGACTGCTAAAGCAGCATTTATCCCAGCTACAATCCCCTGCCCTGCTGCTTCTTCATAACCTGTTGTTCCATTAATTTGACCAGCAAGAAATAAGCCTTTTATTTTCTTAGTCTCTAATGTAAGTTGCAACTCTCTAGGATCCACATAATCATATTCAATGGCATAACCATATTGAACTATTTTGGCATTTTCCAATCCTTGTATTGAGGATATGAATTCATCTTGCACTTCTTTTGGTAAAGATGTTGAAATGCCGTTTGGGTAAATTAAATCGCTATCTAAGCCTTCAGGTTCAAGAAAAATTTGATGAGAGTTTTTGTGTGAGAATCTAACAATCTTATCCTCAATAGATGGGCAATATCTTGGGCCAGATGAAGTGATTTTTCCTCCATAGATTGCTGATTTATCTAGATTACCTTGAATAATTTCATGAGACTGTGGAGATGTATGTGCAATATAACAACTTATTTGTGGGACTTTAATCTCTTTTGATAAGTAAGAAAAAGGTATGGGCACCTTATCACCAGGTTGCTCTTCAAGCACAGACCAGTTAATACTACCTTTACTTAATCTAGGAGGAGTGCCTGTTTTAAGTCTTCCTAGCATAAATCCTTCATTCTTCAGAAAATTTGATAGGCCAATTGAGGGGTTTTCATTAATTCTTCCAGCAGCATATTTTTCTTCACCACAGTGAATGACGCCATTTAAGAATGTGCCAGTAGTTAAAATAACCACTTTACAACATATCTCTCCGTTTTTTGTTGCAACTCCCTTAATAGCTTTATTTTCGATTAGCAAATCTTCGACGGAGCTTTCTATTAAATCCAGATGCTCATATTCTGAGATAATATTCTGCATGGCTTTTTTGTATAAAGATCTGTCTGCTTGAGCTCGCGGTCCATGAACAGCTGCGCCTTTACTTAAATTAAGCATTTTAAAATGTATTCCCGCTTCATCAATTGCTCTACCCATTACTCCATCTAATGCATCAATTTCTTTGACAATGACTCCTTTTCCAATTCCGCCAATTGCAGGATTGCATGACATTTCTCCAACATTCTCTTTTTTCAAAGTGATTAAGGCAACTTTGACTCCCTGCCTTGCAGCTGCGCATGCCGCCTCACAGCCAGCATGTCCAGCGCCAACAACAATAACATCATAATACATTTTTCATACCCATACAGTTTCACGTGAAATATCTCAAAAGACATTACACTATATCCAAGGTCTTGTAAATAGATAATGTCTTTTTAGAATATTTTTCGGGTGATGCAAATTCTAGAGCGGAATTTCTAATGTTAGATCTTATTTCTAATATTTCATTTTTTTTGATTTTTAAGAAATCGTCAATGAAATTCATTTCTTTATCCCCTTCCACAAGGAATGGGATATCTTCACATAAGGAGCTTAGGTGAACAACGGGTTTTTCCATGGCTTGTAAATCGAAAATTTTTTCTATGGCTTCATTTGAATTTGAATAAGATAAGATTGCCATATCTGACAATACATATAAGGCTGGTAAGTCATTACATTCGAATAATATGGATGCATTATCATGATTTCTGAAAGAATCACAAATTAACGCTGATTCTTTAGTTTTTTTACACAAAATTGCGACAAAAACATTTTTTGATAAAAGTTTATTTAAAGAATATTTATTTTTCTCAATCCCTTCTACATCTCCTACGACCAGAATTGTATTTTTGTCTAGTTGGTTATTCATTTTTTGGGCAAGAGTTGCAATTCTTTGGTAGTGAATTTTTTTAGAAGAATATAGATTCATGTTCTTAGAAGCATATCTGGAGGAAATTTTTTCTAAAGGAACTTTCAACTCGGCATTAACGATTTTTTTTAATTCATTATTTCCTACGATAATGTGATCAACAAATTTTATGTTTTTAATATATTTTAATTTTGAAAATTTCCCCCATGATATTCTATCAATATCAAGGACAATTCTGGCTTTGATTGGGAAGGGAATTTTTTTCAATAGAGAAATATCAGGCAAATGGATAATGTCTACTTCTTCAAACTTTTGATTTTCAACCTCCTTTAAATCAACAATTATATAATTTATATTGTTTTCTTTAAAAGAATTTGATAAAAATTCATCAAGCCATTTTGATTGTTCGCAGGAAATTTTCAAAATAGTTATTTTTTTTGTCATAATTACATAAATTAAAAATATAAAATCATGGATATAAATACACTTATAATTAATAATAGCGAATTTTTATCATATTGTCAGATAAAATCATCAAAAAACTCAAAAGTTGGAGTCTTATTTTTAGGAGGCTTAAAGTCTGATATGAATGGCACTAAGGCACTTCATTTGCAGAATTTTTGTAGAAAGCATGATTTAGACTTCACGAAATTTGACTATTATGGACATGGGAAATCAAGCGGTAAGTTTCTTGATGGGACAATTGAGAAATGGCTTGAGAACTCACAAAATGTGATGGATTTGCTCATTAATAAAAAGCAGATTGTGATTGGCTCTAGCATGGGTGGTTGGATCATGATTTTACTTGCCTTACTCAGAGCTGAGAAAATTAAGGCACTCATTGGAATTGCTGCAGCACCTGATTTTACTGAGGATTTTCTAAAAGATGAGCATGCGGTAAGTGCAAATGGAGAATCAATTATTATAAAAAAAGGACAAGATTATGAGATGGAAGTTTCACAGAAATTAATTAAAAATGCTAAGCAATATCTCGTTTTGAAACAAAAAATGATCAATATTGACAAGCCAACAATTTTGTTTCACGGAATGAAAGATGCTATTGTAGATTATCAATCATCTATAAATCTTGCTACATTACTGAAATCTGATAATGTTTCTGTTCGTCTATTTAAAAACGCTGATCATAGCTTCTCTTCTCCAGAAAATTTGGCTGAAATTGAGAATGCCATAAAATCATTCCTATGAAAAATAAAGCAAAAGTTAATCTGTTTTTGCATGTTGTTGGAAAAGAAGGAGATATGCATTCTTTAGAAAGCGTTGCCTGCTTTGCAAATGATGTTTTTGACGTCATCACAATTCATGAATCTGACAGAAAATCTTTAACTATTTCAGGGACATATCAAAACCATCTTAAAAATTCTTCTTCAGAAAACATCATCTTAAGAAGTCTAACTATTTTGGAAGAAATGTTAAATGTGAAGTTAAATTTTCATTATCATCTAGAAAAAAACATTCCAATTGCTGCTGGACTTGGAGGTGGCTCTGGAAATGCTGCATCGGCGATTAAACTGGCATTAAAGGCAAAGAAGATTCAGCTAAGTAACTCTGAAGTAAGGGAGATTTGTCAGAAAATTGGTGCTGATGTTTTTTTATGTTACAAAGAACTAAATTGTTTTTTTAGAGGAATTGGTGATGAAATTCAAGATGTTACGATTCCAGAAAATTTTTGGATTCTTCTAGTTAATAACAACATACCCATATTAACTCAGCAAATTTTTACACCTCAATTTAGTGAATTCACAGAAAGGTTAGAAAATTCTTCTGAAATTGATTTAGAGTTTCTACAAAATCAGAAAAATGATTTGGAAGAGAGAGCTAATGAATTTGCTCCAATTAAAGAGATTTTAAACCTAATTCAATCTCAAGAGAATTGTATATTTGCAAGAATGTCAGGAAGCGGAGCGACTTGCTTTGGGGTTTTTCTTCAAAAGAAAGATGCTGAGAAGGCAATGCAAAATTTGAATTTTTCTTTTCCAAATTGGTGGATAAAAATTTCTTCTATCTGAAACATTTATGTCACATTTATTAATATATTGATTTATCAGGATATTTTACAACCTCCTAGAAGAATTTAAAAAATATTTCAACTTTAAGTCACTTTCGCCTTGATGTTAACTATTTTTTAACCTGTTATTGAGATCATTAAAGATCTAAATAACAACGAGGGAGGTAAAATCATGCGTTGGACAGATATTAATGAAATTGCAGAGGCTTTAAATGACTCTCACCCTGACACACCCACAATCATAAATGTCAGCTTAAGAAAGATTCACATGCTCACAACAAATCTTCTTGGGTTTGATGATGACCCAGCAAGATCAAATGAAAGGATTTTAGAATCAATAAAGTCAAAATGGATTGAATATCGAGAAGAAGATATTTAAGACCCAGCTAAAACTTTATCTCCTTGTGGAGAGATTTTTCTATAACTGACTGCTTCAACAACGTGATGATATTTTACTTCTTCTGAAAGATCAAGATCAGCTATTGTTCTTGCAATTTTTAAGATTCTATTATAACCCCTCATTGAAAGTTTAAATCTTTCAGCTGCTTTTGACATTAAATTGAGACTCTTTGGATCTAAATTAAATGTTTCTTTAATCACTCCGCTGGTTAGATCAGCATTTTTGGAAAAACCCTTTCCGGCATATCTTGCTTCCTGCATATCTCTCGCTTTTTGGACTCTTTTTGCCACAACTGCGCTAGATTCTGCTTCGCCAGTCTTGACAATGTCAGCAATTGGAATTTGAGGCACATCAATATACATATCAATTCTGTCAAGCAACGGGCCAGAAATTTTACTTTGATATTCCACTGCACATTTTGGGGCCTTGCTGCAAGCTCTGTCTGAATCAGATAAATAGCCACATCTGCAAGGATTCATTGCAGCAATAAGTTGGAATTTTGCAGGATATTTAAAATGAGCGCTTGCTCTTGAAATTAGAACTTCGCCCTCCTCTATTGGTTGCCTTAAAGATTCTAAGACGGATCTTGGAAATTCCGCTAACTCATCTAAAAACAACACTCCATTATGCGCTAGGGAAATTTCTCCAGGTTTAATCCTACGTCCCATCCCTCCCCCAACTAAGGCTGGCAAAGAGCAAGATTGATGTGGGCTTCTAAACGGTCTTGCAATATTTAGAGCTCCATTTTCTTTGCCAAGCCCTGCAATGCTTGCAATCATGCTGCATTCTAGAATTTCTTTAGCTGTCATTTTTGGTAAAATTCCAGGAATTCTTGAGGCTAACATTGACTTGCCAGAACCTGGCGGCCCAAACATCAGCAAATTATGCCCCCCAGCAGCTGTAATTTCAATGGCCCTTCTTGCATGTTGCTGTCCAACAATGTCTTTCATGTCAGGATATTGATTTTCTACATCATGTGCAGTTGCTTCTGGTTTTTCTAGAATTTGAATGCCTTTAAAGTGATTAATCAAATCTAATAAATGTTTCGGGGCAACGATTCTTGCGTTACCAGACCAAGCTGCTTCTTTGCCATTTGCATGTGAACAAACCACTCCTAAATTTCTTTCCATTGCACCAACAGCGGCTGGCAGAACACCGCTCACTGGTAAAATTGTTCCATCTAGGCCAAGTTCTCCCAAAATTAGGAAGTCAGATAGATTTTCAGGAAGCACTCCCATGGCAACAAGCAAGCAACATGCAATTGGCAAATCAAAATGGCTTCCTTCTTTCAACAAATCTGCGGGAGATAAATTCACTGTGATTCTTTTTGCTGGCAAGCTAAGACCTAATGAATTAATGGCAGAACGCACTCTTTCTCTAGATTCTGCAATTGTCTTATCTGGCAGTCCAACTACTGTGAAACTTGGTAGACCTTGTGACAAATGTGCTTGCACATCAACATCAACAACTTTTAAACCCTGAAATGTGAGACTATTTATATTGGAAATCATTTGACTTAAAAACCTGAGCTTGATATATGTTTACTTAAGCGACCAATGAGATTTGGTATCGTAATAATTGCACCAATATATAGCAAATAAGAATGAAAACACAAGAAAAAAAATGCAAAATCATTAAGAAATATTCTAACAGACGACTATATGACACTGAGGAAAGCACTTATATCAACATTTTCGACCTTTTTAACTTAGTTTTGCAAGAAATTGATTTTAAAGTGATTGACGCTAAAACTCAGGAAGATTTGACTAAAAACACTTTGATTCAGATTATTGTGGAAAAAGAGTCAAATAATTTTAATATTTTGCCGAATGAATTTTTAAAACAAATCATTAAATGCTACCAAGATAATGGGCTGAAAAACATTATGCCAAACTATTTGAGTCAGGCAATGGAGATTTTTGTTCAGAATCAAAATAATTTCAAAAAGCAATCTGAAGAATATTTGAAAAACTTGCAAGATAATTTCACTAAGACTTTAGACTTCCAAGAAGTCACAAAACAAAGCATGGAGTTATATCAGAATGGTTTGGAGATGTTTTTTAAGAACATGAAAAAATGAGAGTGGCTGGGGCGGAAGGATTCGAACCTGCGAATGACGATACCAAAAACCGTTGCCTTACCACTTGGCTACGCCCCAAAAAACCAACAATAAACTTTATAGCTGGTTTTTTTCTATATAGCAATAAAAAAAATCATTCCTTGCGAAAAAAACTTCCCTTTCACAGGGCCACTAAATTCTTAGAATATGTATTCATGGTTTATCTCATCTGTTCAGAAACTATTCATCCGCAAGAATTATGGTAATCTAGAGTTGTTTTTTTATGGGGAAATGCATAACCCTGAATTACCGCGCTCTACTTACAATGACGGACAAGTTAAGCTCAATTTGCTACTTGGGTAATTATTTTTTTATATCTTGGGGGTTGTATATTTAGTGGGAAGATATTATATTGTGATTTTTATGGAGTTGTAGATGGGAAAGTTTTTTTTGATTTTGATTGGGTGTTTGGTGATTAAGTTTTGTTGGAATGTTTATAAACCGCGGCCTATTCAATTTGATCGGTTTTGGACTGAGAAGGAGTTGCAGGTTTATTTGGATGAAAGATATTTGGGGAAAGATATTAATTTGCTGCTCTCTGATGCGGTTAAATCGGGGGTGGATGAGGTTTCTGTATATAAAATTAAAAGTGAGAGGGATATGGTTAATTCATACACTGAAGAAGAAATTCAGAAATATAAGAATATATTAGAATATTTTTATACGATGAAATATGTGGCTTTTATATTATCAAAGCAAAGTATGTATATTTTTAAGATTTATCCGACGGTGGATAAATCTGGTAAAATCTTTTCGATATTAGTAAATTCAATTTCGGTTGTTGATTAACTTTTTTTAAATGGAGTAAAAAAATGGTGAAGGTGAGAATATGTTTGAGGGTGTTTTTTTGTGTGGAAGCCAACATCACTCTAGATTGCCGCGCCTTCGGCTCGCAATGACGAAAATGGTGGGTTTGTGGTTTTTATATCTTGGGGGTTGTATATGTGGAGAGAAGATATTATATTGTGATTTTTATGGAGTTGTAGATGGGAAAGTTTTTTTTGATTTTGATTGGGTGTTTGGTGGTTAAGTTTTGTTGGAATGTTTATAAACCGCGGCCTATTCAGTTTGATCGGTTTTGGACTGAGAAGGAGTTGCAGGTTTATTTGGATGAGAGATATTTGGGGAAGGATATTAATTTGCTGCTCTCCGATGCTGTGAAGTCGGGGGTGGATGAGGTTTCTGTATATAGAATTAAAAGTGAGAGGGATATGTTGAGCTCATTTAGAAGAGAAGAAATTAAGAAATATAAGGATATATTTGCTTATTCTTACATGCTTAAATATGTAGCTTTCATATTATCAAAGCAAAGTATGTATCTTTTTAAGATTTATCCTAAAGTAGATAAAGAAGGTAAAATTTTTTTTATACGAGTAAATTCAATTTCAGTTGTTGATTAATTTTTTAAATGGAGTAAAAAAATGGCAAAAGCTAAAATATATTTAACATCAAGGGCTGTGGATGCGGTTAGTGCTGGATGTACTTATGAAAATCCTAAATATCGTATTACGGATTGCAAGGAGAGAAGTCAGCATATGTTTATAGTGCATGAGAATAGTCGGGGGGAGCAATTTATTTACAGGGGTGGGCCTTCGGAAGTTGAATATATGCCGGATATGTTAATGGGAGATTTAGAGATTATTAAGGCGGAGTATAATGATAAAAAGAAAATAGATTGGATTCATGATGAATGGAAAAAGAAGCTGCCCTTGTTAGAAGTAGATTCTGGGAGTGATGAATATATTGCGTCGCGGTTGGAGAAATTGGAGCCGTTTATGAAGAAGATTAATGAGGAGATTATAAATTGCCGATTGGAGGGCGTAAGCAAAATTCTAATACTGTGGCGAAGTTGATGATTGAGGAGATGGGATATGAATTTCAATTGCCGAGATTTATTGGGGTTGATGGGAAAGAAAGGGAAATTGGTGCGCCGGGATATAAAGTGGTTTTGAAGCAGACGGATCTTGATTTGATTATGAAGAATTTTCAAGAGCAGTTTGATTTGAGGAAAGAGGAGTTGACTAAGTTGCGTAACCAAGAGTTGCAAAAGATTCGGGAAAATTTGGATAAGGCTATTGATGATTTGCTGAAAGAGCATCAGGAGAAGTTTGATCAATGGAAATCGGGTCAATATGAGGAGCTTGAGAGGGCATGCGAAGAGGAGAAACAGGCGGCAAAGGCTGCGCTTGATGCTCGCTGCAATGAACATAATGCTGATTCTGTTACGAGAAATGAGGTTGATGGGTATGTGCATATTCATTATACGTGCAAGGAGGAGTTTAAATGTTCTAAAAAATTGGAAGAAAATTTGTCTGAGGAAATGAGGGAAAATGTTCAAAAAGAGTTGGATTCAGCGAAAAAATCTGTGATGGAGAATGCTTTTGATTTGATGCAAGACATTGAAAATGCTTTTAAATTGGAGGTTAGGACTGAGCATGAAATGGCCAATTTGAGGTTGAAAGACATTGTGGCAAGTGTGGCTAATGATGAAATCTTGCTGGTTGGTGAGCATGGTGAGTTGTGATTTTTGGGGGATTAAATGGGTTTTTTGAGTTTTTTGAAAAAGAAGAAATTTTGGATTTTTTTGTTGATTTTTGTGGTTTTTAGATTTGCTTATAATGTAAATTTGAGGCTTGAGGGTTTGTGTAGTGAGGAAGAGCTCATTCAAAGATTATCTTCTGCCTATCCGCAGCCAACTTCTAACATCATGCATGATCTTTTGCAAGATGGTCTTGATGATTTTCGCATTTTTGTGCCTAAAAATGAAAGTGAGTTGAAGAAATTTATGGCTGAGAATGTTGGAATTGCTGATTATGATCTGACGAGAATTCAGGATGTTCATATTATTGATTATGATAATAGATTGTTGTCATTCTACCCTTTTCATAGGACTAGGATTTATATTTTGTCGGATCATCACGAAAGAGTTTATAGATTTTGGGTTAGAAGAGGGTTTAAGTGGGGAAATGCGTCTAATTCTTTGAAATTGTAGCTTTCTCAGATTTGTTTGAATTTTAAGTTATGCTTAGTTTATGTAAGAAAAACCTTTAAGCGCACATAATCACGGGTTGAATTTGACCCATCGTCTTTGCGGCTCACTCTTACCCTGTAGAAAATTTATGTCTTTTCTCTCACTAGTCAAGGAAAAGTTGAACATCTGATCATTTAGTTGCCTTTAAATGTTATAAACCATGGAAAAAGAATTTTTTATGGCATATAATTCAGATTTAAGAAAAAATTTAAAGGAAACTAAGCATTGACAAAATTTTCTAGAATTGAAAATGAAATTCAAACATTAGAAGAAGTGAAAAACAAAGTCTGGATTGTGATTTTTACAGATCTTTTGTCATTACTCATCAGTTTTTTTACTTTAATATATGCTGCTTCTTCAACAAATGATGCTAAATGGGATTCTTTATATTCTTCTGTTACAACTCATTTCAGACCCTATTCTTCTGAAGATTCTTTTAATAGAACCCTTGATTTGGGTTATTTGCAGCAAATTATTAGAAAAAGCTTGAGTGAAAATTCTCTTGCTAAAAGCAAATTAAACATTTTTGAGAAAGATGATTTACTTCATATTGACGTTAATTGTCCTGATATTTTTCAACAATTTTCTCCAAATTTAACTCCACATGGCCTGGAGATTATTCGGCTTTTGGCGTTTGCTTTAAAGAATGTCAGCAATTCCATCACTTTAAATGCTTCATATTATGACGACGAGAGCTTAACCGCAGATTTAACTGACAGACAGAAAAAACAGCTTCTTGACCAAGAATTGACTTTACTTTTAATGCGCTCTGTCTCGATTACTGACGCCTTAAAAGAAAATGGCTATAAACATAAGATTCACATTTCTTTAAACATTCCTAAAGGAGAAAATTCACTAAAATTCTCAAGTAATTTACAGAGAAGCAAAGAGAATGTTCAGCTCATCATCCGTGAGGAAAGAACAAAATTTTCTGAGGGAATTAAATGACAAAATTTATTCATTTCTTTCTCATTTTCATTTTTTCTTCTTTCAAAGCTCATTCAGAAGATTTAAAACTCATCAGCAAAATTCAAGATGGAAAATTGGTCATAACAATAGACTCAAAGCAAAATGTAAAATATGCTGTGCAAAAACAAGGCAATTCTTTGCTCTTCACGTTTTCAGAGCCGCATTCAATCTCTTTCATTGATCTGGATGGGAAAAATTCTCATATTTTTAATCAAAATAATGATTTCTTTGACAATATAAATGTTAGTTTTGATGATAAAAAACTTCTTCTTAACATGCAATATTCTAGTTTTAAATATCAAATTGATCAAAATAAAGTGATTTTAAGCGATTTTGATAAACATGTTGACCAGCATATATTTCATGAGATTGAGCTGACTGCGGCTTCTGAAGAATTAATTGACCATGAACAAGAGAAAATTGTCTTTCCTTGGAGCATTCAAGTGGCTTCAGCTGCTTTTGAGAGAGAAGGTTATTTTTGGCTCGTTTTTAATCGACCAAAATCTATTGAGATAGAAAAAATTCAAAAATCTTCAAAAATCATTGAGCAAATTGAGCAAATTTCAAATGATAGAAACACAATTTTAAGAATCAAATTTAATCAAAAAACTAAACCAAAATTACAGAAAAATGGCAATAATTGGATTTTAGAATTAAGTAATGCAGGCATAATAACTTCTGAAAATATCAAAGAATATCGAAGTAATCTTAGTGCTGGAATGTTTTTCCCAGTTTCTTCTTTTGAAGGTTTAATTCGTTTTGCAGATCCTTTAATTGGTGATGAAATTCTTGTTGTTCCATTTAACAAAAGTGGAATTAGAACGGAAGAAAGCAGAGAAACTATTGATTTTAATATTTTGGAAACTTCACAAGGTTTTGCAATTATTCAGAAAAATGATAAAATTGAATTTAAAGAGCTTAAATCTGGTTTTGAAATTATTTCTCCTAATTTTACAAGAGAGATCATCACCTCAAAATCAGATTCTCAAAGTCCCAAAAGACTTCTGCCTACAGAATTTAGTAATAATGCTTATTCTAGAAGCATCATTCCTTTTAAGGAATTTGAACAATTTCCTGCAGAGCAATATAGGCAAAATTATGATAAATTTTGGAAAGAACTAACTGAAAGCAGCGAGGAAACACGCCAAGCGAAAATGCTATTTTTCATTAATTTCTTGATATATAGCCAGATGCATGCTGATGCGGTTGGTCTCTTGAATCTCTTTACCACACTATATCCTGACAAAATGCATGATGCTAGAATATTGCTTGCAACGACCATTGCAGAAAATGGCTTGAATCATCAAGACAAAGCATTAAAGGCAGTTTCTCAAATTGATCTCTCAAAATTAGACAGTTTGGAAAAAGAAGAAGTCGAATTTTGGCAAAATTATTTAACAAATCTTCTAAATGGCAAACCTACAAAAATTGGATTTATTGAAAATATTGGAAATTTCATCAATACTTACCCAATTAGCTTGCAAACTGAATTGGGGCTTGCAGAAATTAGCAATTCTATTGATTTAAATGAATTTAAAGGAGCTGAAGCAATTTTAAAACTCCTGAAAAGCATTAAGCATGACAAAGTCACTACTAATGATTTGAAGTTTTTTGAAGCAATTTTAGCGCAAAAACAGGAACATTTTGAAGATGCTCAAGATCTTTTTGAAGAACTCACAAATGACATAGATGACCGAAAAAACAGACTCAGAGCTGGTGTTGAATTAGTTAAGCAAAAATTGAATTTAAAACAAATTTCCGTTCCAAAAGCAATTGAGGCTTTGGCTAAACTTCGATTTGTTTGGCGAGGTGATGAAAATGAGGCAAATTTATTGAAAATTCTTGCTGCTCTTTATGAGTCGGAAGGCGCTTTAATTGAAGCACTCAGGACATGGAAAGAACTTGCATCTAATTTAGAAAATGAAGCTGACCTTCTGACAATCACCTCGAAAATGGCAAAAACTTTTACCAGGTCTATTATTGAAAATGATAGTAATAAACATAAATTAGACCGTTTTGAGCTTGTTTCACTTTATTACGAATTTCAAGAATTGACGCCTATTGGAAAATTAGGTGACAGAGTTGTGCGAATCATTGCTAATGAGCTTTTTAATTTAGATTTACTTGATCAAGCGATTGAAATTTTGGAACATCAGTTAAATTTCAGGTCTGATGCCGAAGAACAAGTTACAATTGCAAATAAACTTGCACTTGCTTATTTGCTTAACAAAAAATCCACAAAATCTCTGGAAATTCTTGCAAAAACTGATAAAAACGAGAATTTTACCTATGAGACTTTTATCACTAAATTATTTTTAAAAGCAGAAGCTTTGCTTAATCTTAAAAAATATGATGAAGCAGTGAAATTAGTCTCTGGATATAGCGAATATGAGGCTTTGGAAATTAAAATTAGAGCTTTCATTTTGCAAAATGATTTGGAAAATCTCAAAGCAACTCTTGAGCCTTATTTGACTGATGAAGGAAAATTTTTATCTAATCTTTCTCTCAGAGACAGCAGCTATGCTCTGCAACTGGCAACTGCCTATGCTTTAACTGGTGAATTTAATAATTTAGATCGGTTATATGATATTTTCAAAACAATTATTTCTGAAGAAAATGGCTATAAGAAAAGTCTTGAATTTCTTTATACTCGGCGAGATAAGCTTGATTATCAGAATTTGAGGGAAAGCCTTGAAATTGAACGGATTGAGTCATTCATTAATGACTATAGAAATAAATTATTTAGCAAGCCTAAGCTTTAATTGGCTTGACCTGTGTGTTTAATGTTTCTATTATATGAATTACGGGGTGCCGTAACTATGGATTCGCTTCGCTCGCAATGACGGGAAATGAAGGCTCGCGGATAATGGAAGAGCATGGGGCTTCTTAGGAGTTTTGTATGAATTATGATTTTTTTTGAGAGAAATTTGTGGCTTTAATAGAGATTTTACCGATTATTGTTTTTTTTGCTTCTTATAAATTTAAGGGCATTCTTTTTGCAACTGCTGCTCTCATTATTAGCAGCATTTTGGTGATTCTTTTTGTTTATGTCACCACAAAAAAAATTACCAAAATTTCTCTTTTTTCTACAATCATTTTAGTGGTTTTTGGGGCCATCACTTTAATTAGGGGTGACAGTCTTTTCATTAAAATTAAACCGACCATTCTCTATTTATGTTTCTTTTTTACTTTGCTTTATGGAATCATGAAGGGAAAAGGTCTCATGAGGCATGTTTTTGGACCTTCTTTCGAAGCACCGGAGGAAATTTGGCTTAAACTTTCTAAAAAATGGGCAGGTTTCTTTCTGGCAATGGCTGTTTTAAATGAGGTGATTTGGAGAAATTTCTCGGAAGAATTTTGGGTGAATTTTAAAAGTTTTGGACTGATTCCCATTTCTTTGTTTTTCATGGCTTGGCAATTTCCAATTTTGAAAAAATATTTAAAAAAGAACGATTAATCAAATGATCAGCATCATTTCTCCTGCTAAAACACAAGATTTTACAAAATCTGCATTGAAAACTCATACTCTTGCGATTTTTGCAAAAGAATCACAAGAACTTGTTTCGGAGCTCAAAAAACTTTCAAAATCTGACATTCAGAATTTAATGTCAGTTAGTGAGAAAATTGCGGAATTGAATTTTAATAGATTCAAGAATTTTCAAAAAGAATTTAATTTAGAAAACGCAAAACAAGCAATTCTGGCGTTTCAAGGAGATGTTTACCAGGACATTGACACTGAAAATTATTCAGCTGCAGATTTTGAATTTGCTCAAGATCATTTGCGCATCATTTCAGGGCTTTATGGAATTTTGAGGCCGCTTGACCTCATTCAGCCTTATCGACTTGAAATGAAAACTCCTTTTAAGTTTAAGAACCATTCTAATCTTTATTCCTTCTGGGGAGAAATTCTTAAAAAAGAATTGGGGAAAATTGCGAGAAATGGTAAGGTCATTAATTTAGCTTCTAATGAATATTCTAAAGCTGTCATTTTTGGGGATGTCTCTGACAGAACCATCACACCTGCTTTTAAAGATTTTAAAAATGGAGAATATAAAATCATTCCTATTTATGCAAAAATTGCAAGAGGGTCAATGACAAATTTCATTATAAAAAATAAAATTGATGATGCTGAGAATTTGAAGGAATTTTCTGAAAATGGTTATGTTTTTGATAAAAAATCTTCCTCTGAAACTGAATTTATTTTTTTGAGAAAATCATGAATGATCCATTTATTCTGTTTCAAGAATGGTTTGACGAGGCTTCTCTTTGTGAAAAAGAGCCAAATGCAATGACTCTTGCAACGTCTGATGTTTCTGTCAGAGTTGTTTTGTTGAAAAAATTCGATCATGGTAAATTTCGGTTTTTTACTAATTTGAACAGCAGGAAAGCTCGCGCAATTGCTGAAAACCCAAAAGTGGCGATTTGTTTTTTTTGGAAAAACACTCAAAAACAAATCAGAATTGAAGGTGTGGCTCGAAAAATTTCTGATGAAGAAGCAGATGTTTATTTTCAATCAAGGCCGCTTGAAAGCCAGATTGCAGCTTTGAGTTCGCGTCAATCTGAAAAAATGATGCATGAAAATGAGTTTCTTGAAATATATCAAAAAAATTTATCTCTGCCTAAAATTGATAGGCCAGCATTTTGGTCCGGTTTTGACATTGAACCAAATTATTTCGAATTTTGGCAAGAAGGAGAATTCAGGACACATAAAAGAGTTTGTTTTGAAAAAATTGGAATAAACTGGCGTGCTAGCCATTTATATCCATAAAATGTTTTGACTTTTTGAATTATTTAAGCGAGAATCTTTGCAAAGACTCATAAATAATATTCTAATTAAGAGGAAAAATCATCATGGAACCCGCCACAATTGCTGAAAATGTTGCTAAACAAGTCTCTCTCTCATCTTTGATTTCAGAAGCTGATTTTGTTGTGCAATCTGTCATGTTGCTTCTGCTCTTTGCATCAGTCTGGTCATGGGCAGCCATTTTTAACAAATTTGCTAGCATGAATTCTGTTTTGAGAAATTTTAGCATCATTGAAAAACTTTTTAGCCAATCTAGCTCTTTGGAAGATTTTCATAAAGAAGTAAAGAATTATCCTAAGCACCCTGCTCATAAAATTTTTATGTCAGCGCTTGGGGAGTTTTCTAAAAACCAATATAGCGACTTGAAATCTTTGTCTGATGGGGAAAAAACCAGCTTTAGAGAAAGGCTTTCTAATGCAATGGAAGTTGCAAAGACAAAGTCTTTAAGCAATTTAGAAGAAGGCTTGTCTTTTCTTGCCACAACTGGTTCTGCAACTCCTTTCATTGGGCTTTTTGGAACTGTTTGGGGGATTATGAATAGCTTCCAGTCGATTGCTTCTGCCAAAAACACCAGTCTTGCTGTTGTGGCACCTGGAATTGCTGAGGCTTTGCTTGCAACTGCAGCTGGACTTTTTGTTGCAATTCCAGCTTTAATTTTCTATAATTACTTAGTGAGCAAACTTAACTCAATCACTGAAAAATCTGAAGAATTTTCAATGGAACTAGATATTTTATTTTCCAGAAAATTAGACGAAAAATAGAGGAATCATGCGCTTTAAAAAAATTAGGAAACTTTCTTCTGTCAGTCAAATTAATGTCACGCCTTTTGTTGATGTGATGTTGGTTCTTTTAATTATTTTCATGGTCACCTCCCCCATGCTTGTTGCTGGGATTCATGTTGACCTTCCTGAAGCTTCAACCACGCCAATTAACTCAAAAAATGACCCAATTTCAATCACTATTAATTCGAAAGAACAAATTTATGTTCAAGAAATTATGGTTGAAAAAAGTGATTTGGTTCAGAAATTGAAAGCGATTACTAATGAAAAATTTTCTAATCGCATTTTTGTCAGAGGTGATAAGAATGTTGAATATGGAAAAGTCATTGAAATTATGGGTCTGATTGGGGCTGCTGGTTTTAATAAAATTTCTCTAGTCACTGAAGTTTCTGATTTGAAATGAAAATATCTCTCATCATCTCCATTGCATTTCACATTCTGGTCTTCATCATTGTGGGCTGGAAAGCGAGATTTGAACTCAAAGATAATTCTGCAGAAAATGTCATCACTGCGGAATTAATGATTCCTATTAAGAAAAATACTAACTTAGAAGCCCTTTCTAAAAAAAGCACAGAAGTGAAAAAAGAAACTCAGAAACCGATTAAGAAAAATGAGCCGGTGAAAAAAGAGGTTAAAGTCACAGAATCACCTATTAAACAAAAAGAAGTGAAAAAACCTCCGAAACCAGAGAAAAAAACGCTGGAAGATAATAAAAAAATTGATGATCTTTTAAAAGATCTCGATGAGATTCTTGAAAAATCTGATGTTAAAGAAGTCTCGAAAGACGCTAAACATGTTAAAAATAATAAGGAATTTAACTCTTCTAAAGCAATGTCCATTTCTCTGAAAGATAGCATCAAATCTCAGATATATCACTGTTGGAATAGCAATGTTAGCGGGGTGAAGAATGCCAAAGAGATTCATGTTTTAATTGAAATGACTCTTGCTGAAGATGGCTCTGTCATTGAAAGTCAGGTCATCAATGAAAATGAGTTTTCGGGCGAAAAAAAAGAGGCTTTCAAAATCATTGCAGCTTCAGCACTTAGGGCTGTGAAGAAATGCAACCCTCTGAAAAACCTCCCGAAAGAAGATTTTGACAGTTGGAAATTTTTTACATTTGACTTTGATTTAAGTGAAACAATTTATTAAAAAGGAACCAAACATTATGAGAATTTTCGCATTTTTCTGCCTCTTTCTGCTGAGTTTCAATTCATTTGCTGGACAAAATGATGTTATTAAAATCACGCAAGGCAACATGGAGCCACTGAAAATTTCACTTCACCCAATGAACTCTTTTGATGAATCTCTGTCTGAAGATTTCCTTAGGGTCGTTAAAGGGGACCTTGAAAGGTCAGGTTTTTTCAAAGAAGTTGCTAAAAATAAGTTTTTAGAGAAAATTGAAAATTCAGAAAAAATTCCAAATTTTCCTCTTTGGAGACAAATTGACAGTGCTTTTTTGCTTTCTGCAGACATGACTGAAACTGAGACGCAAAAAATCAGAGTTTCCTTCAAACTTTGGGATAGTTATAATGAAAAACAAGTGGCTGGTTCTGTGATCACCATCAGCAAAGAAAGTTGGCGCAGAGCGGCTCACATTGTGGCTGATAAGATTTATAGCTCAGTTCTTGGCGAAGCGCCTTATTTTAACAGCAAAATTGTCTATGTTGAAGAAACAGGCTCAGTCACAAGAAGAATCAAAAAACTTGCCATCATGGATCAAGATGGCGCAAATCATCAATATATTACTGATGGTTCGTTTTTAGTTTTAACGCCAAGATTTTCTCCAACTTCTCAACAAATCATATATTTATCTTATGCAAAAAAAGTTCCTCAAGTTTTTCTAATTGACCTCATGACAGGCAGAAATAGGCTGCTTGGCAAATTTCCTGGAATGTCTTATGCTCCAAAATTTTCACCAAATGGTAAACATGCCATTATGTCTGTTGCAAATTCAGGAAATAGTAACATTCATCTTCTTGATTTGAGCAATGGGAAGACGAAGCAAATCACTAGTGATCGCTCCATCAACACCTCTCCTTCTTTTTCTCCAAGCGGTGAAGAAATTGTCTATACTTCCGACAAAGGGGGCTCAAGCCAAATTTATGTGATGAGAAAAGATGGTAGCTCTCCAAAAAGAATCAGCTATGGCAAAGGAACCTACGCCTCTCCAGCTTGGTCTCCAAGGGGTGATTTTATTGCTTTCACAAAAATCTTTGCAGGGAAATTTTTCATTGGCGTCATGAGACCAGATGGGAAAGGAGAAAGAATTTTGACGGAAGATTTCCTCGTTGAAAGCCCGTCATGGTCTCCAAATGGCAGAGTCATCATCTATTCTAGAACAGAGCCAACAAGAAATAAGAAAATTCCAGGAAAATCAACATTGCACTCCATTGACATCAGCGGCTATCATGACCAAATCATTCCAACCATGAGAGATGCGACTGACCCTTCATGGTCTCCGTTGATTCAATGAAAAAAAAGGGGGCGAATTATTTTGATGCCCCCTTCCCTCGTTTTATGGCTAAGATCTCATAAAAAAAATCATGGAATTTAACTCTAATTTATATACATTTACTGTAAAATTTTGAGGCAAACCAGAGTTATTTTTCCCATGGAATGTAACATAACTCTGGTTTGCCGCGCCTTTGGCTCGCAATGACGAAAATTGTTAAATCTTTAATTTACGCTAGGTCGTTAGCCACGTTTAATTTAAGAAGCAGAATTTAGCCAGTTGGTTAAATCAGATTTACTGAGAGCTCCGACTTTGGTTTCAACAGCTTTACCGTCTTTAAATAAAATTAAAGTTGGAATGCTTCTGACATTGAATTTTTGTGGTGAAAATGGATTATCATCAATGTTGACTTTGACAATTTTTACTTTCCCTTCAAATTCTGTGCTAAGACTGTCCAGAACTGGAGAAAGCATGCGGCATGGACCACACCATTCTGCCCAAAAATCAACCAAAACTGGAATGTTGGATTTTGTTACTTCTTCTTCAAAATTTTCATCTGTGATTTGTAGCGTCATTGTGATTTTCTCCTTTTTTTATTTTACGAAAATCCCATCTTAAGCAAGAGCGAAAGATGGGATTTGGTGAGGTTATTAATTTGTTTTATTGTGGAGGTGTTTGGCCTCTTGCCATTCTGATTTGGGCAATTTTTGATGCAAGTGAGTCTGAATCAATTGCCCCTGAATAAATTTCTCCTTCAATGATGAAAGTTGGAGTGCCTCTTAGCATGATTTTTGTGGCAATTTCATGATTTTTTAGAATTTGTGATTCCACAGTTTGAGAATTCATTTCAGCTTTGATTTTTTCAAAATCAAATCCATATTTTTTCACAAGAGCTTCAATCTGTTGTTCACTGATTCTTTCAATGCTCATTAACTCTTGATGATATGCTTCATATTTTGTTTTGTCAGTGTTAAAGACTGCTAGAGCGCTTCTTGCTGCTTTATTAGACATTTGAGACAAAATTGGCAATTCTTTAAAAATCACTCTTACTTTTTTGTCAGAAGCCACAAGTTTGGCAATTTCCTTGCTTGCAATTTTGCAATAGCCGCATGAATAGTCAAAAAATTCAACAATTGTCACATCAGCATCTGCTGCTCCAATTTGTGGGGAGTCAGCTGATTCAAGCTCTCCTTTAAATTCTTTAATTTTTTCTGATGCATCTTTTTGGGCTTTTTCCATTTTTGCAATTTCATGTCTTCTGATGCTTTCTTCAATCAATTCTGGATGATCATAGATGAATTTAGTCATGATTTCATCTGCTCCAGAATTTGATTTTAATTTACTCACATCACTCCAAAGAATGAATATTAAAGCAAAAATTGTTACGAACGCAACCAATGTGATCATTTTGCTGATTTGTCTGTTGTCTGACATTCACTTTTCTCCAAATTAAAATAAAAAAAACGCCAATATTTGGCATAATTATCTACCATAATACATTAAAAATTCTGCTGGGCAAATAGAATTATCAATAAAATCTATTTCTTCTCTTTTAAGCTTGATGTATGAGTCAATCAAGCAATCATTAAACACTCCACCCTCTTTTAAAAATTCTCTGTCTTTGTCAAGACTGTCAAGGGCTTCGGTGAAAGATTTTGCAACGGTTTTATAGTTTTGCATTTCTGATTCTTCGAGTTCATATAAATTTTTACTCGCAGCTTCACCTGGATCAATTTTATTTTTAATTCCATCAATTCCAGCCATGAGCATTGCGGAAAAAGCTAGATAAGGGTTAGCAGTTGCGTCTGGAAACCTGACCTCAATTCTTTTTGCTTTAGCGGTGTTTGCATGAGGCACTCTGATTGATGCAGAACGGTTGAAGGCAGAATAGGCTAAAATCACGGGTGCTTCATAGCCAGGTACAAGCCTTTTATAGCTGTTTGTTGAGGCATTTGAAAATGCATTTATTGCTTTAGCATGTTTAATGATTCCACCAATGTAAAATAAACAATCTTGAGACAGGCCAGAATATTTATCACCGGCAAATAATGGTTTGTCATTTTTCCAAAGAGATTGATGCACATGCATTCCTGAACCATTATCTTTCATGATTGGTTTTGGCATGAAAGTGGCTGTTTTTCCAAAAGATGCTGCCACATTATGGATGAGATATTTAATCATTTGGACATTATCGGAAGTTTTGAGCAAATCATCAAAATCAAAACCAATTTCTTGCTGTGAATTTGCCACTTCGTGATGATGCAATGAAGGAAAAAGCCCAACATTTTTGATCATGGTCAAAATTTCTGCTCTGATGCAGTGAAACATGTCTGAAGGTTGTGAAGAAAAATATGATTTTTTTTCTTGATTTCTGAATGCTAGATTTCCATTTTCATATTTTTTAGCAGAATTTTCTGGCATTTCTTTTGAGTCAACAATTGCAAATGCTTCTGATGAAGAATTTTTAAATCTCACATCATCGAAAATGAAAAACTCAAATTCTGGTCCAAAAAATGCTTTATCTCCAATTCCACTATTTTTAAAAAAATTGAGAGCTCTTTTGCTTAGTGACCTTGGGTCTTTGTTGTAGGGCTTGCCGTCTAGCTCCACAACGTCACAAATCACAATCATTGTTGGAGATGAAACGAAAGGATCCATGAAAAAACTTTCCAGATCTGGCATTAAAAGCATGTCGGAATTATTAATTTCTTTCCAGCCAGGAATTGAGGAGCCATCAAAACTTAAGCCAGAATTTAGAAATTCTTCATTGACTTTATCTGCAATGAAAGAGACATGACACCATTTTCCGTCAAAATCTGTGAATCTGAAATCAACAAATTCAACATTTGTCTCTCTGATGATTTTCATGAGATTTTTTATTTTTTCCATTTTAACTCCTCATTTTTTCTAAAATTTTAATGGCTTCTTCTCTGATTTCTTCTTTTGATGCAGCGCCATTAATGACGAAATCTGCATATTTCATTCTTTCAGAATCAGTCATTTGATTTGCTTTAATTAGATTAAATTTTTCCAAATCCATTCCTTTTCTTGCTAAAGCTCTTTTAATTTTTTCCTCTTCTGGAGAAATGACCAAAACCACCCAATCACAATTTAAGAACAAGCCTGATTCAATTAATTTAGGGCTGTCAAAAATGATATTTTCTGAAATTCCAACATTTTGCAGAAAGATTTCTCTTCTTTTTTCAATCTCAGGATATATTAAACCTTCAAGCTTTGAAAGCTTTTTTTTGTCAGAAAAAACTAATTTTGATAGAATTTCTTTTGAAAATTCTCCTTTAACAAATGTTTCTGGGAATTCTTGCTTAATTTTTTCCAAAATCTCTTGTTTTTGCAGAATTTCAAAAACTTGCAAATCTGAGTCAAAAATTTTACATCCAAGTTCAGCAAAGATTTTGGCTATAAAAGTTTTTCCGCTTGCAATTCCGCCAGTTAATCCAATTTTATTCATGTTTCTTTTTATGTTGTTTTTTAACATATAGTTTAATTATTGTTGCAGCAGTTTCTTCAACTGACCTTCTTGTCACATCAATGATTGGCCAATTATGTTTTAAAAATAGTCTTTTTGCTTCTATGATTTCTTCTTCAATTTTTTCCATGTCAACATAGGATGTTGATTCTTCTCCAGCGATGGAGAGAAGACGGTTTTTTCTGATTTGAATTAATCTTTCAGCGTTAATTGTCAAACCAACAATTAAAGGTGGATCTTCTCTTTCACTCACCTCAAGCAATTCTTTTGGCAAAGGACATGAGGGAACGAAAGGAATGTTTGAAGCTTTATAGCCTTTATAGGCCAAAAAAATGCAAGTTGGTGATTTTGAAGTTCTCGAAACTCCAACTAAAATTATGTCAGACTCAGCTAAACCGCTTGATGACTGGCCATCATCGTGATTTAAAGTGAAATTAATTGCTTCCATGCGGTCAAAATAATGTTCATCTAGCTCATTTTTGCTTTTAACATCGCCTTTTAGGGGCAGTAGGTTAATTGCCTCTGAAATTTCTCTAATCACTTGTTCAAGAACGCCAATGCATTTAATCTCCTCTTGTTCGCAATTTTTTTTCAAATAAGCTCTGATTTCACTGTCAACGATTGTGTAGAGGATCATTCCTTGATTTCTAATCACAGATCTCATTAATTTGTCAACTTGACCTTTTGTTTTAATCAAAGGCCAAAAATGTTCTTTAATTTTTAAGCCTTCAAAGCGCATGAATGATGATTTAGAGATGTTTCCAACCGTTTCACCAGTGGAGTCAGAGACTAGATATACATCAATTTTTTTAATGTTTTTCATATTTAATTACACATAAAATGAGTTTTTCCACATTTGATTGTGGATAAAAAAAACAGATATTCGTGGTTTAATTCTCTCACAAGCCTTTATATTACAAGAAAAAACTCAAAAAAATCTTTGTTGACAAGTTTGTTGATAAGTCCGCTTATTCAACTTTGATCAAAGAATAACACATTTTCTTCACTAGTTTAAAGTAAAATCCCCCACATGTGGAAAAAGTTTTTTCTTATGTTGTGAATATCTGAATAAAAAATTCATCCAAAAGTTTTTTAACTATTGACAAAGGTGAAATAAAGCTAGTAAAATCAAGCTTTCACTGATTAAAGAAGGTTATATTGTAAAAGTTTAAAAACCCTCTTTAAATCCAATTAAAATGTGGATAAGTTTGTGGGGAAAATTTAATCCACATAACTTGCCTTACTAAATACAACAAAAACTCTTAAAAATATATTTATTATTTATTTAGTATGACCAAAAAAAAATCAAAAATTTTAGAAAAAATTGAAAAAGGTAAAATTCCAATTTGGTTAATGAGACAAGCAGGTAGATATTTGCCTGAATATATGGAAGTTAGGAGGAGTTATAGGAATTTTTTAGATTTATGTTATGATGCTAAGTTAGCATCAGAAGTGACAATTCAGCCAATAGACAGGTTTGATCTTGATGCAGCTATTATTTTTTCAGATATTTTAGTTATTCCTGATGCATTGGGGATGAAAGTGGAGTTTGTGGAGTCAAAAGGTCCAATTCTTGAAAGGATAAGAGAAGTTTCCGAGATTTCAAAGTTGAAGTTTAATCAAGAAAAGCTCAGTCCGGTCTATGAAGCCATTGAAGTGACAAGAAAGAGGTTGGGAAAAGAGAAAGATTTGATTGGTTTTGCAGGCTCACCTTGGACAATTGCGTCTTATATGTTGCAAGGTGGTGGGTCTCGTGATTTTATGGAAGCGAAGATATTTTGTTTTGATAATCAGGAATATTTTGAGGAGTTGATTGAGATTTTGATTGATGTGATAAGTCAGCATTTGATTTTTCAAGTTAAGGCTGGCTGCGATGTTGTGAAGCTGTTTGATTCTTGGAGTTCAGCTTTGCCGGAAAAATATTTTGACAAATTTGTTTTTCAGGCTAATAGGAGGATTGCTGTTAATGTCAAAAGGGAGTGTCCAGAAGTTCCAATTATAGTTTTCCCAAAATCTTGTGGTTTTTTATATCAAAAGTTTTTTGAGGCAGAGGAGTTTGATGTTGTTGCAATTGATCAACAAGTGCCTTTTTCAGAAATTAGGAAATATGAAAATAGAATTTTTCAAGGAAATTTAGATCCGACTTTTCTTCTTTGTGAAAAAGAGGTTCTTGGGAAGGAGATTGATGGAATTTTGGAAAATATTGGTGATCGGAAGTTGATTTTTAATTTAAGTCATGGGGTTAATAAGAATTCGAAGATTGAGAATATAGAGTTTTTAGTGAAAAAAGTTAGATCATATGTGAAGAGAAAATGACAAAAAAGCATGCAGTGGTTTTATTAAATTTGGGAGGGCCTGATTCTTTGGATTCGGTTGAGCCGTTTTTGTTTAATCTTTTTAGAGATGAGGCGATTATTAATTTACCAAATCCTTTTAGATGGTTGGTTGCGAAGTTGATTTCCAGGAAGCGTACTCCAATTGCTAAGGAAATTTATTCTAAGATTGGTGGAAAATCGCCAATTTTGGAGTTTACTAGAAACCAGGCAGAAGAGCTTGAGAGGATTTTGCCTGATAGTAAAGTTTTTATTGCCATGCGCTATTGGCATCCGTTTAGTTTTGAGGTGATTTCAGAAATTGAAAAATATGATCCAGATGAAATTTTGCTTTTGCCATTATATCCTCAATTTTCAACCACAACCACTGGTTCGTCAATTAGGGATTTTGAAGAGAATTTGCAAAAGTCGAAATTGAAAAATGTGAAAATGAAGGCTATTGGTTGCTATTTTTTTGATGAAAAATTTATTGAAGCTCATGTTAAGTTGATTAGGGGGAGTTTGGAAGGTCAGGAAGAGAAGTTGATGATTTTGTTTTCAGCACATGGTTTGCCAGAAAAAATCATCAAAAAAGGTGACCCTTATCAATGGCAAATTGAGGAAACTGTTGCGAAAATTATGAAAAATTTTGAAGAGGAAAATTTGGAATATAAAATTTCATATCAAAGTAGGGTTGGTCCTCTTAAATGGATTGGGCCGAACACGGAAGATGAAATTATTCTTGCAGGGAAGCAACGGAAATCTTTGCTTGTCGTTCCAATTAGTTTTGTTTCTGAACATTCTGAGACATTGGTTGAGTTAGATTTGGAATATGCTGAGCTTGCGAAAGAATCAGGGGTGAAGAGTTTTTCTAGGGTGCCAGTGCTTGCTTGTGAAGAAATGTTTATGGAATCTTTGAAGAATGCATGTTTAATGAGTTTTGGAAGTGATTTTCCAAAAGTGGCTTCGGCAGATGGAGAAGTTAAATGTTCTGATGAATTTTTAGAATGTGTTTGTAGAAAATATGAAAGGAGAAAGATAAATGGATGAATATTATGAGATTTTTAAATCAATCCATATCATTGCGATCATTTCTTGGATGGCTGGAATGCTTTATTTGCCAAGGATTTTTTATTATCACACAAAAGTGGAATTTAATTCAGAATCTGATTTGATTTTTAGGAAAATGGAAAGAAGGCTTCTTAGAATTATTATGAATCCGGCCATGATTATGAGTTTGGTTAGTGGTTTTATTCTTGCTGAAATATATGGCTTTTCGGCTCTTGGTCCCTGGTTTCATGTTAAAATTACATGTGTGATTTTGATGATTGCGGTTCATGGTTTTTTTGCAAAAATCAGAAAGAATTTTGATGTGGGAGTGAATGAGAGAAGTGGAAAATTTTTTAAAATTGTCAATGAAGTGCCAACAATTCTTTTGATTATTATTGTGTTTATGGTCATTTTAAAGCCTTTTGAGTGAAATTTGAGGTATTTATGAAAAATATGCTTGACTCTTTCTCAACTCGTGATAATATGTAGGCAAAATGTTGCTTCAGAAAATGATGAAATTTTTCTGGAGTTAGGTTGTGGAGTTGAAAAATTTTGCTTTCCACAATTTCGTAAATCTTCCAAAAACATCAAGTCTAGAGAGTAATGAGACGTTAAGAATTTTAGGTTTTACCAAATTCTGTGTTGCTGAAAAGAACTTGTTATGATTAATTTAATTCAATTCACGATTTTAAGCGTGTATCAATCAATCTCATCAATTAATGTGATTTAAAAACTATGACAGAATCTCCTAAAGAAAAAAAAGTTTCCATCAGAGAATTAAAAATAAAAAACCCAGACGAGCTTTTGAGCATGGCTGAGGAAATGAAAATTGAAAATCCCAGCTCCATGAAGAGACAAGACATGATTTTCCTGATTTTGAAAAAAATTGCAGAAAATGGTGGGGTGATTGTTGGGCATGGTGTGTTGGAAATTTTACAAGATGGCTTCGGTTTTTTAAGGTCGCCTGAAGAAAATTATCTTGCTGGCCCTGATGACATATATGTCTCACCAAGTCAAATTAGGAAATTTGGGCTCAGAACGGGTGACACGGTGGAAGGTCAAATCAGAGCTCCAAAACAAAGTGAGCGCTATTTTGCTCTCTTGAAGGTTAATAGTGTGAATTTTGACACTCCTGATAAGATTAAGCATAGAATTAATTTTGATAATCTCACACCGCTTTATCCTGAGGAGAGAATCAAGCTTGAGGTTGAAGCTAAAAATCCTAAAGATAATCAATATAATGACACAAGAATCATAGATTTAATTTGTCCACTTGGAAAAGGGCAAAGGGCTTTGATTGTTGCTCCGCCAAGGACTGGTAAGACGGTTTTAATGCAACATATTATTCACGCAATCACTCATAATCACCCAGAAATTAATCTCATTGCTCTCTTGATTGATGAGCGTCCAGAAGAGGTCACTGACATGGTCAGATCTGTGAAAGGTGAAGTTGTGAGCTCAACTTTTGATGAGCCGGCTGTCAGACATGTTCAGCTTGCGGAAATTGTGATTGAGAAAGCAAAAAGACTTGTGGAACAGAAAAAAGATGTGGTGATTTTTTTAGATTCCATCACCAGGCTTGCAAGGGCATATAACACTGTTGTTCCCTCTTCTGGTAAGGTTTTAACGGGTGGTGTTGACGCAAATGCTCTTCAAAGGCCGAAAAGACTTTTTGGTGCAGCTAGAAACATTGAAAATGGCGGTTCTTTAACCATCATTGGCACTGCCATGATTGAAACTGGTTCAAGAATGGATGAGGTGATTTTCGAGGAATTTAAAGGAACTGGTAACTCGGAGATTGTTCTAGATAGAAAAATTTCTGACAAAAGAGTTTTCCCAGCCATTGACATTGGAAAGTCTGGCACTAGAAAAGAAGATTTGCTTTTTGACAAAAGCACTTTGTCAAAAATGTGGGTCTTGAGAAGAATTTTAATGCCAATGGGCTCTGTTGATGCAATGGAGTTTTTGATTGATAAACTCAAAAATTCGAAAAATAATTCAGATTTTTTTGAGTCTATGAACTCTTAATTTGAACAAAATTGTGGTATGTCCGAAAAAAATTGGATATAATCTTCATGAAAGCTTTTTTCAAATCAATAAATCTTTGGAGGGGTTAAAATGAAAAGCAGGAAAAAAATTGCATTAATTGGTGGTGGAAATATCGGTGGAACTTTGGCGCATTTGATTGCACTTAAAGATTTGGGAGATGTTGTTCTGTTTGATATTGCTGAAGGTTTACCACAAGGTAAGGCCCTTGACATGGGGCAAAGTTGTCATGTTGAAGGACGTGATGTTGAGATTCTTGGCACTAATGACTATTCTGACATTAAAGATTCTGATGTTGTGATTGTGACAGCTGGCATTGCAAGAAAGCCTGGCATGAGCAGAGATGATTTAATTTCCGTTAATACTGGCGTCATTAAAACTGTTGGCGAAGGAATTAAAAAACATGCGCCAAATGCTTTCGTGATTGTCATCACAAATCCGCTTGATGCAATGGTTTATGTCATGAGAGAGGCAACAGGTTTTGCTCATGAAAAAGTTGTTGGCATGGCTGGTGTTCTTGATTCTGCCCGTTTTGCGTTTTTTCTTTCAAAAGAGCTTGGTGTTTCTGTTGAAGACATTAATGCTTTCGTTTTGGGTGGTCATGGCGACACAATGGTTCCAATCAGCAGCTATACAACAATTGCAGGAATTCCTTTGTCAGACATTGTGAAAATGGGTTGGATTTCTCAAGACAAGCTTGATGCAATCATTCAAAGAACTAGAGATGGTGGGGCTGAAGTTGTGAAGCTCTTGAAAACAGGTTCGGCGTTCTATGCTCCTGCAAGCGCGGCAATTCAAATGGCTGAATCTTACTTAAAAGACAAAAAAAGAATTCTTCCTTGTGCAGCTTACCTTAATGGTCAATATGGCGTGAAAAATCTCTATGTTGGTGTTCCAGTTGTGATTGGTGCTGGCGGGGTTGAAAAAATTGTTGAAATTAATTTAAACGAGAAAGACAAAAAAGCTTTTAATGAATCTGTTGAAGCTGTCAGGAGTCTTCTCTCATCTGTGAAAATTTAAAAAAGGCGTGACAAATGAACATACATGAATATCAAGCGAAACAAATTTTAGCAAAATATGGCGTTCCTACCACGAAAGGGCATGTTGCTTTATCGAAAGGGGAAATTGCCTCAGCTGTGGCAAAAGTTACAACTCCAATTAAAGTTGTGAAAGCTCAAATTCATGCGGGTGGAAGAGGAAAGGCTGGCGGTGTTAAAGTCACCAAATCAGCCGAAGAAGCCATTGCAGAAGCTAACAAAATGTTTGGCATGACTTTGGTCACTCATCAAACAGGTCCAGAAGGGCAAGAAGTCCGCAGGGTTTATGTTGAGGAAGGTTCAAATATTGCAAAAGAGTTTTATTTGAGTGCTGTGGTTGACAGAGACACAAGCATGGTCACTTTCATGGGTTCAGAGGAAGGAGGGGTTGAAATTGAAGAGGTTGCAGCCAAATCACCAGAAAAAATCATTAAAGTTTCTGTTGATGTTGCGACTGGAATTCAAGGTTTCCACACCAGAAAAATGGCTTTTGCACTTGGTTTGAAAAATGATGAAGTGAAGAAATTTTCTAAATTCATGTTCGCAATCTATGACGCTTTTATTTCAACAGACGCAAGTCAGCTTGAGATTAACCCGCTTGTCATTACAAAAGAAGGTGATTTTTTGGCTTTAGATGCTAAATTTAATTTTGATGATAATGCTCTTTACAGACAAGCCGAAATTTCTGCCATGAGAGACGAAGATGAAGAAAATCCACTTGAAAGAAGAGCAACAGCTCATGGGCTGAGCTATATTAAAATGGATGGAAAAATTGGCTGCATGGTTAATGGAGCGGGGCTTGCAATGGCCACAATGGACATCATTAAACTTTATGGGTCAGAGCCAGCGAATTTCCTTGATGTTGGTGGAGGGGCAACTAAAGAGAGGGTTACGGAAGCCTTTAAAATCATTATGTCAGATGAAAATGTGAAGGCAATTTTGGTGAATATTTTTGGCGGAATCATGCGCTGTGACATCATTGCTGAGGGAATCATTGCTGCGGCTAAAGATCTTGAAATGAAAATTCCGCTTGTTGTGAGGCTTGCGGGAACAAATTTTGCACTTGGAAAACAAATGTTGAATGATTCGGGTCTCTCAATCATTGCTGCTGATGACCTTGCAGATGCTGCTCAAAAAGTTGTTGATTCAATAAAATAATCAGATAGATAGGATTTAGATAATGTCAGTTTTAATTAATTCTCAAACTAAAGTAATTTGCCAAGGTTTCACAGGTTCGCAAGGGACTTTTCACTCAACCCAAGCAATTGAATATGGCACGAAAATGGTTGGTGGTGTCACGCCAGGTAAAGGTGGAACGGAGCATTTGGGTCTTCCAGTTTTTAACACTGTGGAAGAAGCAATTTCAAAAACAGGTGCTAATGCTTCGGTGATTTATGTTCCGCCGCCATTTGCTGCAGACTCAATTTTAGAAGCAATTGATGCGAAAATTCCTTTGGTCATTTGCATCACAGAAGGGATTCCAGTGCTTGACATGGTCAGAGTTAAAAATGCACTAAAAAACTCTTCGACCAGGCTCATTGGTCCAAATTGTCCGGGGGTCATCACTCCTGGTGAATGCAAAATTGGCATCATGCCGGGTTATATTCACCAAAAAGGAAAAGTTGGAGTTGTGTCACGTTCAGGCACGTTGACCTATGAAGCGGTTGCGCAAACCACGGCGGTTGGTCTTGGTCAGTCAACTTGCATTGGAATTGGCGGTGACCCAGTTAATGGAACAAATTTTATTGATTGTCTTGAAATGTTCCTAGCTGATGATGCGACAGAGTCAATTGTCATGATTGGTGAAATTGGAGGTGCGGCTGAGGAAGATGCTGCTGAGTTTTATAGAAGATCTAAAATCAAAAAACCAATGGTTGGTTTCATTGCAGGAAGAACGGCTCCTCCTGGAAAAAGAATGGGTCATGCTGGTGCAATCATTTCTGGCGGAAAAGGCGGTGCTGATGACAAGGTTGAGGCAATGAGATCTGCTGGAATTTTAGTTGCAGATTCTCCAGCTGAAATTGGCAGAACAATGTTGAAAGCATTAAAATAATTTTTTAAAAGAAGCGAAATGACAAAAGATTTTTACAATAACTCCTATTTATTCAGCGCAAATAGTGCTTTTGTGGAAGAACTATTTGAAAAATATCTTCAAGATCCTGCGTCGGTCAGTGAAGATTGGCGTTTGTTTTTTGAAAATGCGCGCGGTCAAAATGCGGCTCAAGAGCTGAAAGCGGTTGCTGGTGCTTCTTGGTGTCCAAAAACGAAAAAAATTATTGGTGTTTTGAGTGATGAAGAGATTAAATCTCAGGCTGCTGCTAAAGAAAAGTCGGCAAAAAACACTTCAGATGCAAGTGTTAGAGCTAACATGCTCATTAGGGCCTATCGAACAAGAGGGCATTTTCTTGCAAATTTGGACCCGCTTGAATTAGAGGAAAAAAAATCTCCAGAAGCGCTGAATCTGTCACATTTGAACTATGGTTTTACAGATGCAGATCTTGACCAAACCATTAAAATTGATGGAGAGATTGTTGGAATTGAGTCAGCGAAACTTTCTGAAATCATTAATGTGTTGAAAAAATCCTATTCAGGAAATTTTGGTCTTGAATTCATGCATATTCAAAATCTTGAGCAAAAAGAGTGGCTTCAAAATAAGGTTGAATCTCTTAAAGGCGCCTCAAATCTTTCTAAAGAAGAAAAAAAGGACATTTTGAAAGACATTTCTGAAACGGAAGGTTTTGAACAATTTTTGCATGTTAAATTTCCAGGTGCGAAAAGATTTTCTGTTGAAGGTGGGGAGTCAAGTGTGCTTGCTGTTGAGCATTTCATTAGAGAATCGGCTAAACATGGAGTTGCGGAAATTGTGGTTGGAATGCCTCATCGAGGAAGGTTGAATGTTTTGACAAAAATCATGGGCAAGCCCTATCATTCAATGTTGTCCGAATTTAAAGGAAATTTGGCGCATCCAGAAGAAATGAAAATTTCTGGTGATGTGAAATATCATCTTGGCACTTCGTCAGACAGAAATCTTGAAGGAAAAAAGGTGCATTTGTCGCTTGCAGCCAACCCTTCGCATCTTGAAGCTGTCAACCCGGTTGTGGTTGGAAAAGTTCGCGCTAAACAAGATCAAATGAAAGATTTTAAAAGAGAAAAAGTCACGGGAATTTTACTTCATGGAGACGCAGCATTTGCAGGGCAGGGGGTTGTTCCTGAAACTCTGAGTTTAGGCGATCTTGCGGGCTATAAGACTGGTGGAACTTTTCATGTGATTGTGAATAATCAAATTGGTTTCACAGCAATTCCAAGAAATTCAAGAACCGGCCGCTATCCAACCGAAGTGGCAAAAATTGTGCAATCTCCAATTTTCCATGTGAATGGTGATGACCCTGAAATGGTGGCGATTGTTAGCAAAATTGCGGCGGAATATAGGCATAAATTCCAGGTTGACGTTGTGGTGGATGTTTTTTGCTATAGAAAGCATGGTCATAATGAGACTGACGAACCAATGTTTACTCAGCCTTTGATGTATAGTAAAATTGCTAAAAAACAGTCTCCTGCTGAGTTATATGCTGCTAAACTAATTAGAGAAAATGTGATTTCTGAAGGAGAGTTTGAGCAGATTAAAAAAGATTTCAGAGAGAGGCTTGATTCTGAATTGCAAAAATCAGAAAATTATAAACCAAATAAGGCAGATTGGCTTGAGGGACATTGGGGTGGTTTGTCTGTTGCGAAACATTCGGACTATGGTCAGGAAAAAACGGGAGTTTCTGCAAAGATTTTGGAAAAAATTGGAGCTGCTCTTTGTGAAATTCCAGAAAATTTCAAAATTAATGCTAAAATTAAAAGGCAGATTGAAGCAAAGAAAGAAATGCTGAAATCAGGCAAGAACATTGACTGGTCACTTGGGGAAGCTCTTGCTTTTGGAACGCTTTTGGCAGAAAAAATTGCAGTTAGGCTCAGTGGTCAAGATTCATGTAGGGGAACATTTTCGCACAGGCATGCGGTTTTGAAAGATCAAGAAACAGAAGAGAAATTTGTGCCTTTGAATCATGTTGGCGAAAATCAAGCTGGTTTTGAAGTCATTAATAGCAATCTTTCAGAATTTGCGGTTCTTGGCTTTGAATATGGCTATAGCCTCGTTGACCCGAATAATTTAGTGATTTGGGAAGCGCAATTTGGTGATTTTGCAAATGGTGCGCAGGTCATCATTGATCAGTTTATTTCTTCTGCAGAAATTAAATGGCTCAGAATGAGTGGTCTTGTCATGCTTCTTCCTCATGGCTATGAAGGGCAGGGGCCTGAGCATAGTTCAGCCAGGCTTGAGCGCTATTTGGAGCTTTGTGCGGAAGATAATATGCAGATTGTCAATTGCACAACGCCAGCTCAAATTTTTCATGCTTTAAGACGTCAAATTTGTAGAAAATTCAGAAAACCTTTGATTGTGATGTCACCAAAATCTCTCTTGAGACATAAATTGGCCATTTCATCAATTGAGGAATTTACTGAGAAATCAAAATTCCAGACTGTGATTGGTGATGTTGAAATTCCTAAAGATGCAAAAAAACTTGTAATTTCAAGTGGAAAAATATATTATGATCTGTTAGAAGCCAGAGAGGAAAACTCAAAAGTGGCTCTTGTTAGGTTGGAACAATTTTATCCTTTCCCAGGGCAAGAGCTTGCAAATGAGCTGAAAAAACACCCGAATGCGGAAGTGATTTGGTGTCAAGAAGAGCCTGAAAATATGGGAGCTTGGCGTTTTCTCGACCGTAAATTAGAAGGGGTTCTGTCTTCAATTGATTGCAAAGCAAAAAGGCCGGTTTATGTTGGAAGAAAGGCGGCAGCCTCACCAGCAGCGGGCTATAAGAAAATTCATGACAAAGAACAAGAAGAAATTTTGAAACAAATTTTTAAAAAATAATAACTCATTTGGAGATTTAAAATGTCTGTAGAAATTAAAGTTCCACCTCTAGGAGAATCTGTCACAGAGGCCACCATTGGTTCTTGGAAGAAACAAGAGGGTGATTTTGTTCAAGCTGATGAAATTTTGGTTGAGCTGGAAACAGACAAAGTGACCATGGAAATTAATGCGCCATCTTCTGGAGTTTTGCAGAAAATTAATGCCAAAGAAGGTGCAACAGTGACAATTGGTCAAATTGTTGGCACAATAGACGCATCTGCTCAGAAAGCGCCAAAAGAAAATGTTGTAAAAGTTTCTGCGTCGCCTGCAACAGAAAAACTTTCTCCAGCAGTTCAGAGAATTGTGGGGGAAAATTCACTTGATGTTTCTGGAATTTCTGGAACAGGGAAAGATGGAAGGCTCACTAAAGGTGACGTTCTTGCGTCAATGGCTGGTGGTGGTCAAGCGGTTTCAGCTGCGCCGCAAGCAAAACAAGAAGAGCGTGTTAAAATGACCAGATTGCGTCAGAGAATTGCTCAAAGACTCAAAGAATCACAAAATACGGCTGCAATTTTGACAACTTTCAATGAAGTTGACATGACAAACATTTTAGCTTTGAGAGAAAAATTCAAAGATCAGTTTTTTACAAAACATGGCACCAAGCTTGGTTTCATGTCTTTCTTTGTGAAAGCAGCAATTGCGGCATTAAAAGAAATTCCAGCTGTGAATGCGGAAATCACTCCGGAGGCTGATGAAATTATTTATAAAAACTATTATGACATTGGCGTTGCGGTTGGCACTCCTCAAGGACTTGTTGTTCCGGTGGTGAGAAATGCAGAAAAAATGTCATTTGCAGAAATTGAGCAAGAAATTGGAAATCTTGGAAAAAAAGCTAGGGATGGCAAATTGTCAATGCAAGATTTAACAGGCGGAACATTCACAATTTCAAATGGCGGGGTTTATGGTTCACTTCTTTCAACTCCAATTTTGAACCCTCCACAATCGGGAATTCTTGGAATGCACAAAACTCAAGACAGAGTTGTGGCGATTAATGGAAAAATTGAAATTCGTCCAATGATGTATCTTGCTTTATCTTATGACCATAGGATCATTGATGGTAAAGAAGCTGTGACATTTTTGGTCAGGGTGAAAGAGTCAATTGAGAATCCTGAAAGATTATTATTTGACCTTTAATTTAATGTAAAATATTTTGAAAAATAGGTAAGAAAATGTCGAATGAATTTGACCTAGTGATCATTGGTGGTGGGCCAGCTGGCTATGTTGGCGCAATTAAAGCAGCTCAACTTGGGCTTAAAGTGGCATGTGTTGAAAAAAGAAAAACGCTTGGTGGCACTTGTCTTAATGTTGGTTGCATTCCTTCAAAATCGCTTTTACATTCTTCAGAATATTTTCACAA
Organism: uncultured Rickettsiales bacterium; assembly: GCA_964383745.1. Taxonomy (GTDB): domain Bacteria; phylum Pseudomonadota; class Alphaproteobacteria; order Rickettsiales; family CAYLHV01; genus CAYLHV01. The sequence continues at coordinate 121,033 of CAYLHV010000001.1, forward strand.
AGCTAAGCATGATTTTAAAAAACATGGCATTGAAATTAAAGGTTTAGAGTTGAATTTAAAACAAATGCTTGCTTCCAAAGATGAGGTTGTGAAAGGTCTCACCGGAGGAATTGATGCGCTTTTTGCAAAAAATAAGATCAAACGTTTTTTTGGCACTGGAACCATTAAATCTCCAACGGAAGTGTCAGTTAAATTTGAGCAAAATGAAGAGAAATTAACAACAAAAAACATTTTAATTGCAACCGGCTCAGAGGTTATGTCAATTCCAAATGTTGAAATTGATGAAAAAAGAATCCTTTCATCTACGGGTGCTTTGTCAATTCCGGAAGTTCCTGAAACAATGACGGTCATTGGTGGTGGCTATATTGGCCTTGAAATGGGTTCGGTTTGGAGCAGGCTTGGCAGCAAAGTGACAGTGGTTGAATTCATGGACAGAATTGTTCCAGCCATGGATGCAGACATCATTAAACAATTTCAAAAATCACTTGAAGCGCAAGGAATTTCTTTCAAGCTCTCAACGAAAGTCCAGTCAGCGAAAGTGAAAGGCAAAAAAGTGGAGTTAGTGACTGAGCCGTCAAAAGGTGGAAAAACAGAAATCATCACTTCTGACATTGTGCTGGTTGCTGTTGGTAGAAAGCCGAACACAGAAAATCTTGGCCTTGAAAATGTCAAAATCCAAACAAATCAGCGAGGCATGATTGAGGTGAATGAACATTTGCAAACTTCTATTAAAAATATTTTTGCAGTTGGTGACGTCATTAAAGGCCCAATGCTTGCGCACAAGGCAGAAGAAGAGGCGATTGCTGCGGTTGAATTCATGGTGAAAGGCCATGGTCATGTTAATTATGACGCAATTCCTGGGGTGGTTTATACATCACCAGAAGTTGCCACAGTTGGGAAAACTGAGGAAGAAGTCAAAAACGCAGGAATTGCCTATAAATCTGGTAAATTTCCATTTTTGGCAAACAGCCGTGCCAGAGCTAATGGAAATGCTGAAGGTTTTGTGAAAATTATTTCTTGCGCAAAAACTGATAAAGTTTTGGGAGTTCACATCATTGGTCCTGAAGCTGGGAATTTAATTGCGGAAGCAGTGCTTGCCATGGAATTTTCTGCATCGGCTGAAGACATTGCCAGAACTTGTCATGCTCACCCGACATTGAGTGAAGCTTTGAAAGAAGCCGCAATGTCTGCATCAATTGACATGAAACCAATTCACATTTAAAGTGATGATGAAAAATGCGCGAAATCATTTTAGACACAGAAACAACAGGTCTTGACCCTAAATCTGGTCATAAGATTGTTGAAATTGGTTGTGTGGAGATGATTGACCGAGTTAAGACCGGCAAATTCTTCCATGCCTATATTAACCCAATGCGCGATGTGCCGACAGAGGCTTTCAGAGTGCATGGTTTGTCAGAGGAATTTTTGCGTGATAAACCGATTTTTGAGAAAATTGCGGAAGAATTTCTAGATTTTATTCAAGATTCCAGGCTTGTCATTCACAATGCTCGCTTTGACATGAAATTCATTAATCATGAATTAAGCCTCATTGAAAAGCAAGAAATTCCAATCACTTCTGCAATTGACACGCTTTTAATTGCAAGGAAGAAATTTCCTGGTTCGCCAGCAAATTTAGATGCGCTTTGTAAGAAATTCAAAATTGACCTCAGTAAAAGAGAAAAACATGGAGCTTTGCTTGATGCTGAACTTCTTGCTGAAGTATATATTGAGCTGCAGGGGGGGGCGCAAACTGCCATAAATTTTCAAATTCAGGAAAAAGAAATTAATGTTGAAAATAAAGCTGTTTCGCTAAAAATGCCTGCCAGGAAGTTTGAAATTTCTGAAGAAGATCAAGAAAATCATCAAAAACTACTTAAACAAATAAAATCTCCAATCTGGGAAAATAACTAGTTGGTATTTCAAAATAAATATGCTAGAATATCACGTAAATTCTCAATAATTCATTAATAGGATATCTAAAATGTTAGTTAACATGGCAAATGCAGCTGAACAAGCGGCTGGTTTTTCAAAATCAGGATTATATGAAACTTTTGTTCCGTTTATTTTGATTTTCATTATATTTTATTTTCTTTTAATCAGACCAGAAAAGAAAAGACAAAATTCTCATAAACAAATGCTTTCAGAGCTTAAAAAAGGCCAAAAAGTGATCACATCGGGTGGCATGATTGGTAAAATTTCCAGCATCACTGATGAAATTGTGAAATTGGAAATTGCTGAAAATGTTGAAATTGAGGTTATGAAAGCAACAATTGCCACTTTGGTTGAAAATTCTGACAAAAAAGCAGAGAAGAAATAGATGCTAAGTTTTTCAAAATTAAAAATCAACCTCATCATCTTGATGATTTTTGTGACATTTCTTTTTGCATTGCCAAATTTTGTGAAAGACTCATTTTATGAAAAAATGGGCTCAGTTTCAGATTTTTTGCCAAAGCAGAAAATTAATTTGGGACTTGATTTGCAGGGTGGCTCACAACTTCTCTTGGAGGTGGATTTTGCTGCCTATCTTGCAGAACAAATGCTTGATTTGCAGGACATTGTGAGGCAAGAATTTTCGAAAAACAAAATAGGCTATAGAAATTTGAAAGCAAATGGCACAAATGTGAGTCTTTCTTTGAGAGATGTTGATGATTTGAAAAATGCTCAAAATCTTTTGTCGAAATTTGGTGGAGAAATCAAATTTTTGGCCAAATCAAATTTGTCCTATGAAATTTCTTTTTCAGAAGAGCATTTGGAAAAAATGCTTGATGGTTTGGTCAAGCAGTCAATTGAAATTGTTCGCAGAAGGGTTGATCAAACTGGCACAACGGAACCGGTGATTCAACGTCAGGGGGAGGATAAGATTGTTCTTCAAGTTCCTGGCCTTGAAAATCCTGAGCTTTTAAAAAAAATGCTTGGCAAAACTGCAAGATTGTCTTTCCATTTGGTTGATGAGCGCATCACTGCACTAAAAGGTCAAGTTCCAATTGGCACAATTTTGCTGGAGGCGGATGAATCGAGAGACGAGCATCAATTCTATCTTCTGAATAAAAAAATTCTTTTAACTGGTGATTTGCTGAATAATGCAAATGTGTCAATTGATCAGAACACTAATGCGGCTTCTGTGCAAATTTCATTCAATCGGGCTGGTAGTAAGAAATTTGAAGAAATCACGAAAAATAATGTGGGTAGGTTGCTTGCAATTGTGCTTGATAATAAAGTCATTAGCGCAGCCAACATTCATGAGCCAATTTTTGGAGGAAATGCTTCCATTAGCGGACGTTTCTCCATTGAGTCAGCCAGCAATCTTGCGTTACTTTTGAGGGCAGGGGCCTTGCCGGCGCCGCTGAAAATTGTTGAAGAGCGGACGGTCGGTCCAAGTCTTGGCAGTGATTCAATTGAGTCTGGTAAAAAAGCTGCAATTTTTGGTGCAGCGATGGTTGCCATTTTCATCTTAATGACTTATGGAGTTTTTGGACTATTTGCCGACATAGCCCTTGTTTTCAACATCATCATGATAGCAGCTTTTCTTTCGACTCTTCAAGCGACTTTGACATTGCCAGGCATTGCTGGTGTGGTTTTAACAATTGGCATGGCAGTTGATGCGAATGTTTTGATTTTTGAGCGCATTAAGGAAGAATTTAGAACGGGTCTTTCTGTTGTTAAAGCAATTGATCGAGGTTTTCGTCAGGCTTTCACAACAATTCTTGATTCTAATTTAACCACCATCATTGCTGCTTTTTTGCTCTATGCTTTTGGTTCTGGCAGTGTGAAAGGATTTGCTGTCACTCTCACAATTGGAATTTTATCTTCAATGTTCAGTGCCATCACTTTAACCAGGTTGATGATTTTCTTCTGGATTAAGAGAAGCAAAACTGCCAGAATCAATTTTTAATGGAATGAATCAAAAATGGATGTCACGCCACTAATTCCAAAAAATGCCAAGATCATTAAAGCATATGGTGATGGCATTTTCAGAATTAATGAAGAAAAAATGGCTGGGGCAATCATGGTTAAGAAAGAATCCTGCGAGAAATGGTTTCCAAATCAGAAAGACCCATTTTCAATTTTTGAGGAAAATGAGAGTTTTTTTAAGGATATTGAGATTGTGCTTTTTGGAACAGGGAAAATGCAGAAATTGATTTCATTTAAAATTCTTGAGCAAATCAGGCAAAAACATGGTTTTAGCGTGGAAATTATGAGCACTGGTGCTGCTTGCCGGACTTATAATATTTTGCTTGCAGAAGGGAGAAATGTGGCTGCTCTTTTGGATGTGGGGGGTTAAATTAAAGGTCTTGTTTCCCGAGGGTTGAAATTGAAGTGGTTTAGAGTTATTTTTTTGCGCGGAAGTCAACATCACTCTGGTTTGCCACGCCTTCGGCTCGCAATGACGAAATATGTTGTTACTTAAAGGTTCTTATTTTGGAGAGTTTAAAAATCTGGGTTTTCGTAATAGGAAGGTGCTGAGAAACCTGTGATTCTTTCTTTTAAAATTTTCCGAACACTGGGTCTGGATTTCATTAAGCCATACCAATTTTTGGCTTGTTCGTAGAGCTCCCAAGGAACTTCGCCAAAATAGTCCATGACAGAAATTTGGCTGGCAGCTGCAATGTCAGCGATTGAGATTTTGTCATCGACTAGGAAATCTTGATCTTTAGTCAAGAAATTTATATATTCTAAATGATATTTAATGTTAGATCTGGCAATTCTTAAAATTTCATTAGAAGGCTCAATGTGGCTGTTGCGAGCGAATTTGATGAATTTTTCTTCCAGGACATATCTTGAAACTTCCTGATGGAATTTATAGTTAAACCAATTACAAATTCTTCTGATTTTTCCTCTTTGCAATTCGCTTCCATGAATCATTGGAATTTCTGGGAATTTTTCTTCCAGAAATTCAGCAATTGCAGTTTTGTCTGCAATGAAATCATTTCCAATTTCTAAAATTGGCAATTCTGCAGCTGGGTTCATTTCAAGAAATTTTTGTGTTCTTTCCCAAAATTTTTCCGCCATTAGTTCAATTTCCAAATTCTTTTCTGAGCAAATGATGCGAATGAAGCGAGAAAAAGGGCAAATATTAGAATAATGAAGTTTCATATTTCTCACATATATGATATATAAGTTAGAGCAAAATATAAATATAAAGTAATTATCAAAATATTGCAATAACTTTCATAATATCATATGATATGAGAGAAACCGGAAAAAATAATTAACTTAAGGAATTTTAAAATGGTCATAACAAGATTTGCTCCAAGCCCAACAGGTTTCTTGCATGTTGGCAATGTGAGAACTGCATTAGTCAATTTTCTCTATAGTAAAAAAAATCACGGTAAATTCATTTTACGCTTTGATGACACTGACAAAGAGCGCTCAAAAATTGAATATGTTGATCAAATCAGAAAAGATCTTGAATGGCTTGGTTTAAATTGGGATCAGGAAGAGTTTCAATCAGCCAGAACTTGGCGCTATGAAGAAGTTAAAGAGGAGTTAATCAAAGCAGGCCGTCTCTATGAATGTTTTGAAACTAAAGAAGAGTTGGAATTTAAAAGAAAAATGCTCGTTAACAGAGGTTTGCCGCCAATATATGACAGGGCTGCCTTGAAGCTTTCAGAAGCAGAAAAGCAAAAATTAAAAGAAAAAGGCATCACACCTCATCACAGATTTCTGCTTAAAGATGAAGAGATTAAATGGGTGGATGATGTTCGTGGGGAAAATAAATTTGATGGTAAAAATCTCTCAGACCCCATCATTTTCAGAGAAGATGGCAGCATGACCTATATTCTTTGTTCGGTTGTTGATGATATTGACATGAAAATCACTAACATTGTCAGAGGTGAAGATCATGTCAGTAACACAGCAATCCAAATGCAAATTTTTGACGCACTTAAAGGAGTGGCTCCTAGATTTGCTCATCTTGCTCTCATTAAAGCAAAAGAAGGTGGCATTTCTAAAAGAGACGGTGGTTTTGCCATTAAAGACCTCAGAGCAGAAGGAATTGAGGCAATGAGCATTAATAGCTTTCTGTCAAAAATTGGTACATCTGACCCCATTGAAGTGAGAGAAAATCTGCAACAATTGATTGAAGATTTCGACATTAAAAAATTCGGTCGCTCTCAAGCAATTTATGATCAAACAGAAATTGAGAATTTGAATAATAAACTCATTGCAAATCTCTCTTTTGAGCAGGTTAGGCCAAGGCTTAATGAATTGAATTTAACTCAAATTGATGAAAAATTCTGGAATTCTGTGAGAAATAACATTGCACAAATTTCTGATATTGCGAAATGGTCAGAAATCTGTCACCAAAAAAACACCTATCCAAAGCTTGATAATTCAGATGACAGGGATTATGTTAAAAGCACAATGGACTTGCTTCCAGAAATTTGGGATGAAGATGTTTGGTCAATCTGGATTGAGGCGGTGAAAAAAATCACTCCCAGAAAAGGCAAAAATCTGTTCATGCCTCTTAGGAAAGCGCTGACAAACCAAGAAGATGGTCCTGAATTGCAAAAAATATTCTATCTCCTTGGCAGAGAAGAAGTGAAAAGAAGACTTGGAGGAGCATGTTAAAAGAGCAACAAATCATCAAACAACTTTCAAAAGTTTCAATCAACAGAATTGCCGCTGGTGAGGTTGTTGAAAGGCCGGCTTCTGTTGTGAAAGAGCTGGTTGAGAATTCAATTGATGCTGACGCAAAAAACATTGAAGTTTCAATCCGAAATGGTGGCCGCAACCTGATTTCCATTTCTGATGATGGTTTTGGCATGAGCAAAGAAGATTTGGAGCTTGCCACAGAACGTCACACAACTTCTAAATTAAATGAAGATGACATTTTGAACATCCAATTTTTTGGTTTCAGAGGTGAGGCGCTGCCGTCAATTGCTTCAGTCAGCAGAATGAAAATTGTTTCTCGGAAAGATGGCAGTGACTCAGCTTGGCAGCTTGAAATTGAGGCTGGGGAGAAGCAAAGGCCAATTCCGGCTTCTCGCACAAAAGGCACATTAATTGAGGTTAGAGACATTTTTTGCTCAACTCCTGCGCGTTTGAAATTTCTGAAGACTGAGAAAACGGAAGAAAATCACATCATTGAGATTGTCAGTCGAATTGCCATGTCACATCCAGAAATTGGTTTTAAACTTGTTGTGGAAGGGAAAATTTTTCTTGATGTGAAATCTCAAGAAAGCCGTGAGAGAAGGGTTGCTGAAATCATGAAATCTAATTTCATAGAAAATTCAGTGCCAGTTTTTCTGCAAGAAGAACAAATTACCATCACGGGCTATGCTAGCTTGCCAACCCATAATAGAGGAACTTCTTCTGAGCAATATTTATATGTCAACTCAAGGGCGGTTAGAGATAAAATTCTCTTGAGCGCCATAAAATCGGCCTATCAGGACTATCTGGCCCGTGACAGGCACCCTTTTGTGGTGCTTTTCATCAAAATGCCGTTTGAAGATGTTGATGTGAATGTTCACCCTGCTAAAACTGAAGTGAGATTTAGGAATTCTGGTCTCATTCGCAGCCTCATTGTTAAAGCATTAAAAGAAGCTTTGAACCAAGGGGCTTATAAAACCTCTTCGGAAATTGCTCAAAAAACCATTGCTTCTTTTAAGCCTGAAACTCCAAGGGAGAGTAGGTTTGATTTTTCTAAAATGGAATCATCAATGCCAAGGCCAAGTTTTCCTTCAGGAAAGCCCACTTCGGAGATGATGCCGAAATTCAGCTTTAAGGAAAGGCAAAATCTGCAAAAAGCGGAGAGGCTGGTTAATGAAATTCCAGAGATTCAGCATGAGAAAAATAAAGATCTTGGTAATGCGAAATGTCAACTTCATGAGACTTACATCATTTCCCAAACATCTGATTCCATTATTGTCACTGACCAACATGCGGCTCATGAGAGGCTTGTTTATGAAAAATTGAAAAAAGATTTAGCAAAAAATGACGTTGAAACGCAAAGACTTTTAATCAGCGAGACAATGGAGCTTGATTCAAAATCAATGGAGTTAATCATGGAAGCTAAAGAAGAGCTTGAGAAAATGGGGTTGGTTTTCAGCAAATGCGGCCAGAATTCAATTTTAATCAGCGAAGTTCCAGCTTTGATTGGCAGTGAGAATATTGTGAATTTGGTGAGAAATATTTGTGATGATTTAATTGAGCATGGTGAGAATTTATCTTTGAAAGAAATTTCAGAGCATATTCTTGGAACATTTGCTTGCCACAGAAGTGTTCGTGCAGGCAGAAAACTTTCTCTGGAGGAAATGGATGCACTTTTGAGGCAAATGGAAGAAACACCATTTTCTGGCCAGTGTAATCACGGCAGACCCACTTATGTTGAGCTTGATTTAAAATCAATTGACCGACTTTTTGGTAGAAGTTAGAAAAATGGAAGATAAAAATGCCAGAAAAATCAAAGATTTCTATGAAACTGAGCTTGGCAAAATTGTTCAAGGAAATATCGCTTCTTTCATTAAGGAAATTTGGCCAAGTGCTGAAAATCATTTAGCGCAACATCAAACAATTCTTGGTTTTGGTAATGCGGCGCCTTATTTGAGTGTTTTTAATAAGAATAACTTAATTTTCAATTTGATCATCAATGAGCATCTTTCCACAAAATCGAGAGGGGAAATTTCGTTAGATGCAGAAGCAAAAATTCCACTTGCTGAAGACAGCATTGACAAAGTGATTGTCATTCATTGTCTTGAATTTCAGGAAGATTTCGAAAATATTCTAAAAGAAATTTGGCATGTTCTAAAACCTTCTGGCAAAGTGATTTTCATCATTCCTAATAAAAACAGCCTTTGGAGTAAGCTTAATTTCTCACCATTTTTCCAAGGTAAATCTTTTAGTCACATAAAAATCCAGAAAAGCATCTCAGAATATATGTTTTCGATTTTACAAATTGAATCAACCTTGCATTTTTTTCCTAATTTATATAAAATTTTTCCAAGAATATTAATCAAGACTGATAAAATTAGCAGCAAATTCTGTTTAGGTGGTGTGATTTTGCTTGAAGCGGAAAAGCGGCTGATTTCTTCTGTTCCAGATTTTAAACCCCAAAGAACCAGTAAATATATTCTGGAAAGATAAAAATGATCAGCTTAAGTAACATAAAATCATCTATTATAGCGAAGTTAAATAATCTACCTTGGGGAATGCTATTTTTTATTTTCATCATCATTTTCATTGGCATCATCATGATGTATAGTGCGGCGGGGGGAAGCTTTGAACCCTGGGCTTACAGGCAGATCATCCATCTTTTAGTTGCGATTCCGTTGATGATCTCGATTTGTATGGTTAATTTAAGATCATGGTTTCGCTTTTCCTATGCATTTTATTTCCTCACGCTGATGTTGCTTTTTGCTGTTGAGATTTTTGGGCACAGAGCAATGGGTGCCACACGCTGGATCAGTCTCGGTTTCATCAAAATCCAGCCATCTGAAATCATGAAAATTGCTGTTGTTTTTGCTCTTGCGCGTTATTTTCATGGAACCCCTCAGAGGCAAATTTTAACAACAACGCGTCTGATTATTCCGATTTTAATTGTTTTTTTACCTTGTTTGCTGATTTTAAAACAGCCTGACCTTGGAACCGCTGTCATCATCATGTTGATTGGTGGAGTCATGTTTTTTGCGGCTGGTGTTCAAATTTGGAAGTTTTTAGTCGTCATTCTTGGAATGATTGCAGCATTACCGGTTTTGTGGCATTTTTTACATAATTATCAGAAAAACAGGGTTTTAACTTTTTTAAATCCTGAAAGAGATCCGCTTGGCGCTGGATATAATATCATTCAATCAAAAATTGCAATTGGTTCTGGTGGTTTTTGGGGGAAAGGTTTAACTAATGGCAGTCAAAGTCAGCTAAATTTTCTGCCAGAACATCAAACAGATTTCATTTTCACAATGATGAGTGAAGAATTAGGCTTCATTGGCAGTTCAATTGTTTTATTATTATATGTGATTGTGGTGATGCAAGGTTTGGTCATTGCCAGTAATTGTCGCAATCATTTTGGTCGAATGTTAACAATTGGCATAATTGCAATGTTTTTTTTACATATTTTTATAAATATGAGTATGGTCATGGGGCTTCTACCTGTGGTAGGAGTGCCACTACCGCTTTTATCTTATGGTGGAACCATCATGATCACAATCCTAGCGGGTTTCAGCTTCATATTTAACGTAAATATTCATCGAAATATATCAATTACTCAAAGCACAAAAGAAATTCTCTAAAAAAAATGCAAAAAACGACATTTCAACTGTAAGTATTTTTATATGATCTGCCTGCTTTTAAGTCATTGATTAATCAAAGATTTATTTTCTGATTCGCAAATTCAATCTGTTGCCAAGGAGACACATTTCCGATAAAGGTCAGAAAAACAAGGGAAAATTTATTTCAATCATTAAATCATCATTAACTTTTTGCTAATTAATTCTAGCTATAATTTTCTGTTAAAGGCTGAGTTTATGTTTTATCATTATCTTTAAGTAAAAATATGTGAGATTAAGAATGTATAAAAGAGAAGAAATTTTTCAAAATTGGATATCATATCTAAACAAACTTTCCGACGGGACTTACGCAGAGCAAGGTTTTAACCTGGAAGAAGCAGAAAATTCTTTAAATGAAGATAAAAAAATCATCAGACCGTCAATGTATCAAATTTGGATCATGGATGATTCACAAATTTCAGATGAGCTTTTTTTAGAAATTATTTCAGAATTTTTCTTCACTTCCTCAGCTCCTAGGCTAGCTAGGATTTTGTCTGAAATCAGAAGAGACCAGCAATCTCTTTGTGGAACCTACACTCGCGAAGTGGCGGAAAGTAAGATCATAAAAATCATTGATTATTCACAATCTCTAGAAATCAATATTAAATGTGTAATGTGTAAGGAGCAAGAATATGTTAGCAAAAAATCTTGAATTAACGCTTCACCGTGCATTAAGCATTGCTAAAGAGCATAAACATGAATATTCCACATTGGAGCATCTTCTTCTTGCTCTTTGCGAAGATCCAGATTCCAAAGAAGTTTTGGTGGGTTGCTTTGTTGACGTCAAAAAATTGATGAAAAGAATTGAGAATTTCCTAAAATCAGAATTAAAGGCTTTAGTCATTGAAGAGAAAAAAGAAACGAAACCAACAGCAGCTTTCCAGAGAGTGGTTCATCGTGCGGCCATTCAAGTTCATGCTTCAGGTCAAAAAGAAGTGACAGCTTCAAATGTTTTGTCGGAAATTTTCTCCGAACATGAGTCATATGCCGTATTTTTCCTTGCAGAGCAAAATACTACGAGGCTTGATGTCATTAATTATATGGCAAAAAATGGTCACATCATTGCTGCAGAAGAGTCAGAGACATTTTCTCTCGATGTTCAGAATTTTGAAGAGCATTTTGAGTCAGTTAATAAAAATGCAGATAAAAAGAAAATTGGTAATTCAAATGATGATTTTGAGTTGGAAAATGTCAGTCAAGAAATTCCTAGTGCTCTTGCGAGCTATTGCGTAAATCTAAATAAACTTGCGAAAGCGGGGGAGATTGATATTCTTGTTGGTAGGGAAAAAGAAATTGAAAGAACAATAGAAATTCTTTGTAGGCGCATTAAAAATAATCCTCTATATGTTGGGGAGCCAGGTGTTGGGAAAACTGCAATTGCTGAAGGTCTTGCCATTAGAATTGTGAATGGTAATGTTCCTGATGCCATTAGGAAATCAATCATTTTCTCCCTAGACATGGGCTCGCTTGTTGCTGGAACTCGCTATAGAGGTGATTTTGAAGAAAGGGTTAAATCTGTTCTCAAAGAAATAGAAAAATTTGCTAATGCCATTTTATTCATTGACGAAATTCACACAATCATTGGTGCGGGGGCAACAAATGGTGGTTCGCTAGATGCTGGAAATCTTTTGAAACCAGCTCTTGCTCGTGGAAAATTTCGCTGCATTGGTTCCACAACTTTTAAAGAATATAAAAGTCAATTTGAGAAAGATCAAGCTTTGGTCAGAAGATTTCAGAAAGTCATTGTTGAGGAGCCAAGTGTTGAAGACACAATCAGCATTTTAACAGGCCTAAAGCCTTATTATGAGGCGCATCATAATGTTAAATATAGTCATGAAGCGTTGGAATCAGCTGTGATTCTTTCAAAAAGATATATTAATGACAGATTTCTTCCCGACAAAGCGATTGATATTATTGATGAAGCAGGTGCGAGAATTAATCTTGATTCAAACTCAAAAGCAAGAACTGCAAGGGCAATCACTGCGAAAGACATTGAGGAAACAATTGCAAGAATTGTTAGAATTCCAGCAAAATCTCTGTCTAAAAACCAATCTCTGAGGCTGCAAAATCTTGACCAGGAGCTGAAAAAACTGATTTTTGGCCAAGATGAGGCGATTTTAAAACTTGCATCAGCTGTGAAACTTTCAAGTGCGGGTTTGCGGAATCACCAAAAGCCAATTGGCTGCTATCTTTTTGCTGGTCCGACAGGCGTTGGGAAAACTGAACTTGCCACCCAGCTTGGTAAATATATGCATATGGAGCTTCTGAGATATGACATGTCGGAATATGTTGAGCAACATTCCGTTGCCAGGCTAATTGGCTCTCCTCCTGGATATATTGGATTTGACCAGGGTGGTTTGCTCACAGATGCTGTCTCCAAAAACCCCTATTCAATTGTCCTGCTTGACGAAATTGAAAAAGCCCATCCGGATATATATAATATTCTTCTACAAGTCATGGATTATGGCAAATTGACCGATCATACTGGAAAATCAATTTCTTTTAACAATACAATTCTCATCATGACCACAAATGCAGGTGCAGCGCAAATGAGTCGGGCTCCGATTGGCTTTGGCAGAGACAAAAGGGAGAAAGAAGATGTTGAACAAATTGACCGTCTTTTTAGCCCAGAATTCAGAAATAGGCTCGATGCGATTGTTCCGTTTGAGCCGTTGAATGACCAGGTCATCGAGTCGATTGTTGCTAAATTTATTGAGACATTGAAGCAGCAATTGCTGGATAAAGGCACAAATTTGAGTCTCGACAAAAGCGCTTTCAAATATCTTTGCGACCAATGCTATGATAAGCAAAATGGTGCAAGAATGCTTGAACGTGTCATAGATTCAAAAATCAGAATCGTTCTTGCAGATGAAATTTTATTTGGAAATCTGCAAAATGGCGGTAATGTGAAAGTCAAATTCCTTAAAGATGAGCTTAAGTTTTCGTTTAGTTAGAAATTTTGAGAATTTTGAACATATTTTAACTCGTGGGTGGCGGATGCTCCTATTGTGTTTAATGTTGTTGTCACTCGTTCATCCTAAAAAACAAGTCTAAGAAATTTAATTAATGTCAGTATGAGTGAAATTTGCAAAGCTTATCTACATAAGTCGGAAATATTTGTATTTTATGGAATATTTTTGTTGCAAACGAAATAAAAGGCCTCTAATGTGGTAGCGTTTATCGTCAGATCTTCCCCATTTGCATTTAATTTATATAATTAAATGATGATTTTGTGGGCTCTGGTCTTTTTGTTAACCTTATTTTAGGGAGCATGTTGGTTATGTTTTTTTCTGATGAAATCTATCTTTATATTTTATTATTATCTTTTCTTGTCGTAGGAGTATTTTTCAAAGATAAAGTGGCAAATATCCGAGAATATGCGCTTGGTACTAGAAGTTTTTCCACTCCTGTGCTGATTGCGACAATGGTTGCAACTTTAATTGGAGGAGGAAGCACCATTGGTACAGTCGCTGCCATATATGATAAAGGTATATGGGTTGCGATCTCAATATTGATTATGCCGGTGGGTTACTGTTTGTTCGCACATTTTATAGTACCAAAACTTAATTCATATTATGGTTGTTTATCAGTTTCGGAGATCATAGGTAAAATGTATGGGGATAATGCGCGTAAGATCACGGGAATTATTTCTTGTATATTCATGTTTGGAGCTCTGGCTGCCCAAGTAAAAGGTTTATCATGGGTTCTGGAAAGCGTTTTTAGCAGTAATGTTTTAGTATCTTTGATAATCTCTTTTTCAATAATCATAGGTTATACAGCATTTGGAGGTGTTACTTCGGTAATTAGGACGGACGTAATACAATTTATGATTTTCATAATTATATTGCCTATTGTTGCGCATGAAATCATTTCTGCAGGAGGTGGGGTGGAGAAGATTGTTAAATCTGTCCCTGTAGAAAAGTTGGATTTATTAGGAAATGCCACCATTTGGTCGCTCCTTGGTATGTTTTTATTTAAAATAACGCCAAATGTATCACCCATTTTTTTTCAGAGACTCTTGATTGGTAGAGATACTGAGAAAAATAGAGCAGCTGTATATTCTGTCGCTTTTGTATATTTATTAGATGCTATATTTGTTACGAGCATTGCTTTTCTTGCTATGTCAAAATTTTCAGGAACTCTTGAGCCTAAATATGCAATATTTGCCGTAGTTAAAGAATTTTTTACGCAAAAATGGGTTTATATTTGTTTTGGTTCTGCTTTAATTGTTATAATAGCTTCCACTGCTGACTCGATAGTTAATACTATGTCTGTGGTATTAATTAATGATGTGTTAGCCCGAAAAATTCCTATTGAGAAAGAGATTCAATATTTAAGAGGCTTTACGGTTATAAGTGGCATATTGGCTATGTTGATTTCTTTAAAGTTTCAACACATACTTGATATAGTTTGGTTTTTTGGTGAATTTTATGACTCAACAGTATTCATACCACTAATTGCGGGGCTATTTTTAAAGCGTAAATCAAACAAAATGTTTTGGAGTAATATAATTGTTGCTTCTACAGCGTTTTGTTATATGAGGTTTTCATATCCAGAGCTAGAAATGGGAAGCTTTCTTGTTACGTTTACTTCAAGTATAGTCGCATATTTTGGTGCAGCATATTTAGAGAATATTAAGATAGATTTTAATTTTAAAAATATGCTTCAGGAATTGAGCAATGAATTTGAAAGTAAGAATGGAAGAATTAGGAAAATTGCTATTACAGCCATACCTGTTTTTGTAATAGCAATACTTTTAAAACAAAGAGAAAATCATTTAGAGTCAAATATTATTATAGAATCTGTAGGTTTGATGTTAAGCCTCTTGATGATTTTTGCAGATCATATATTTGGAAAAAAGATACATTATAAAAACTTATATATTTGTTTTGCATTGTGGTTTTGTTTTCCATTTATATCAATATATTGGTATTTCCATAATGATCTGATTGGCCTTTCTTTTGTGAGTGCTATAGCCTCTTTTTCGTTGCTCGTGGCGTCATTCAGCTGGGCAGCTTTCCTTTTCAATATAATAATGGCAGTATCAATAGGGAGTATAACTTATGCAGCAATTTTTAATTTTCATCTTAATGAATTTGGAGGGGATTTATTTTCTCTAATAGTGATAATGAGTTATTTATTATTCATCAGCTATCTTATCATTATGGATAAAGAAGAAGAATCAGAAATAAAAATAAAGAAATTAGATGAGCTAGATCATGCTATAGGTCTTTTAGAATCACTTAAAATTAGCAGGGAGGCAGAGCAAATTTTTGATGAAATTATGCTAGATTTTGATCTTAGTAAAGAGAATTATGAGCATAAATGTGAAGTTAATGTTTTGAAATATATTAAACATCTAGAAAAGTTTTTCTCATATCATATTTACAAGAAAGAATTAGAAATATATATAGATAATTCTGTAGATCTAATCAATTCAAACTTTTCTAAGCCTTATTTTTATTTAATATTTCATAGCATTTTGCGTACCTTGTTTGAGGTTTTATTGAAGAATAATAAGATTTATATTAATATTATTGAGCAAGGTCAACATTATGAGTTGTCTTGTAAATTAGAAGGGCTTCCTTTAGAATTATATAAAATTATTTCTTATGCAGAAATTGAAAGAGACTTTATAAATTTCTTAGAGGCCAAAGAGCAATTGGAGTCTTTTGGTCATGAAGTTTTAATTAATGATAACTCAATAACTATTAGAATCAACCAGGGCCATTAAATCTTTTATCATCAATAGCTGGGATTTCGAACTGAAAGTGAAGCAATCTATGGGAAAATAACTCTGATTGTTTCACTTTAGTGCGAGACATGGGTGGTGATTTAAAGGAATTAGGATTTATTAAAGCTTAGATCTGGCATACCAGCTAATAAATTTTGTGTCTATAGAATTATTATTCTCTTTAGAGCAGAACTCATAAGTTTCATATAAAGCCTCTAAGAGGGTCTTTAAGCTTGTGGAAGAAAAATCAGGGTTTGATAGAATTTCCATTATGATATTATAAGCTATTTCGCTCACTAGGTGGATGGAGTTTATATTATTGTCGGAATGGCTTTTTTCCTTTATGTTCTTGATAATTTGTTCCAATTCTTCATAGATTATTTTAAAGTCTTTTTTATTAAGAATGATTTTATCAAGCTTGCTAATTATTGTGGTTGGAAGTCTTATTCCCACTAGTTCGTCTAGAGAAAGATTTAAAGTCTTGGCTATTTTGGCTATGGTTATTATTCCAGGATTTTTTGTTCCATTGATTACAGAATGAACAAGATTCCTACTTAAGCCAGATCTTCTAGATAGTTCACTTTGTGAAATATCTAGCTCTTCTACTTTTTTTTCAATCCTTTTTCCTAAATCAAAAATTTGATCTACATTGTTTGACATTATTCTGATTATTTCCATATTTTTGTAAATTTAACGCTTTGTCTTCATGTAAATTACACCATCAGAGCAGATTATTCAACATAAATAATTTGAAGAAATATGGTGCTGTGTATTTTTTGCAAATATTGCACATTATTTTGTGCAATTATGACAAAAATGATTGACGAGATGTGTTTCTATATGATAATACTAGTCGCAAGCGTTTTAGATGAATATTTGTTAATCAAGAGTGACGCTTATTCGAAATTTATTATTTTAATACCATTAAAAGAGGGGAAGAATGTTTATTATTTTTAACAAAGATTGCCTGCTTTTTGCAACAAAAAGGCATAAAATATATATTTTTAAGATTTTTTTACTATTTTTCTTTATTACGCTTTCAAATCAAGGAGTTGCTCATGGTGATGATTTTACAGAAGTTTCTAAAGAGATTGTAAAATTAGTCAAAGACTCTGGACTAAGAGTTAGTATGATTATGGGCGCTATAGTTAGTTCTATTGTGGGTTTGATGTCTGGCAGCATTACAAAACCAGCTTTTGCTGTAGCTGTTGTAGCAGCGATGGCTCCTTTGTTTATAAATTGGGTTGATGAACCTATATTGTTTTAATCTAAAATATTAAGGGTGAAGAATTATGAATGAAAACTATAATAATGATAACATCATGAGGCTAAAAGTGCTTGGAAAAACAGATGAAAATAACTTAGAAGAGGCGGTTGTAAATTTTGAGGAGAAGTTAGAATTGCTGATTAAGGGTTTAGCTAGAAATGCTCGTTTGATTAGTGATGAGACATTGAAAAGAATGTTGAAGTCTTTTGAGAAAGTTAAGAAATTTGAGAAAGATAAAATTTCTGAGCTATTGATGCTGAAGGTTTCTGATGCTGTGGAGGTCATAAAGAATGTGCAGAAAATTAGGTTGGAAGCGAAAAGGCAAGAAAAAGATTTTTATGATAAGCAGCCAAGAGTCCAGAATTATAGAGAAGTTAAGGCCTCTTTGATAAGGGTGGAAAAAGAGTTAAAAGAGGCTATGAATGAAGGTGAGGAAATTGATAAAGGTCTGAGTTATATGGAAGAAATTGGTGATTCATATAGTTGGCATTATAAATTGACTTTCGGTCTTTGGAAAAATGATCATGATCGGTGGTTGGATTGGGGTGATCACAAGAAGAGGGAAAAGATTAGAGAAGATCTTGAAAAGGATTCGGGGTTTAAATCTAGTGATTTAAAAAAACTTTTGAAGCAAGCTAAGGAAGAGTCTGTTGAAAAATTGAAGAATTTATCTAGAGACTTGAGAGAAGCTGAAAAATTGTTGAGAAATTCGCGTCATAAGGTGAAAAAGCTCAAAAATAGTGAGGAATATAAAAAAGGGGTTAAGAATGTTTGGGATGGAGCGAATGAGGCTGTTGATCAAGAGGTGAAGAATTTGGTGAGAGATGGATCGGATTCTGTGCGGACTGGAACGCAGAATCAGGTAAATATTTCTGATTTGGGAACTGATTCCAGCGATGGTGATGGACCTGATTTGCTTAGTATACATATTATTAAGCTAAAATCAATATTTCAGAAGTTTTTAGAATTTGCCCAATTCTTATGCATGACCGCAGATGAGGTGCTAGGCAGCGTTAACCGGAATCAACTGAATTATTTAGAGTGCCGTCTTTACAGCCTTGAGGTCTCCCTCGCAGAGATTAATGCTCAAATGAATGGGATGCATGCAGATTTGACTATTGAGCTGAGAAAAGTGAATTTGGAGAATCGAAAGAATATGAAAAGGCATTTTGAGAAATATGATTCTTTTATTGCACAACTTTCTCATAGACAGAATATTATTATTAAGCTTTATGATTATATACAGGCGAAAATTGAGGAGCTTAAGAATAATGATGATCAGAGTGGCAAGGTGGCAAAGCTTGAGAGAAAACTTGCTCCAATTGCTGCGGAATATAGAGCCTCGATTAGAACTCAGAGACAAATTGAGAATATTAAGAAAAATCCGAAATTGGCTTTGTTTTACACTCATATACAAAAATATATAATGGGTTACTTGCTTGGAAATGTCGCCGTAAATAGTGGAGAAGTTGAAGGGGTTGATAGCGCTGAGATTCAGGCTTTAAGCGTTGGAGAAGATTTCTTCGAAAAAGCAGCCGGCCTTTTTGGTTTGGGCACTTGGGGTGAAATTGTTGGTAAGGTGCTTTTTGCTGGAGGGCGCAAATATTTAGAGCATGTGCAGGACCAAGAGCGGGAGAATGTTGCGAATCTTGCGGCGAATCTAATGGAAATGGGTGAAATTATTGAAAGGACGGCTAGGAAATTGACTCGCAGGAATGGTGAGATTTTGGGGGCTTGCGTTTCTGATGTGGATGTTGAAAGGTTGGCAATCGCAGCAGCAGCACGTTTGAGAATCTCGATGAATAAAGATGATTTGCAGAATACGAATATTAAGCAGAAGATTAACCAGCTGGTTAGTGCGGTTGAGAAACCGATTACTACGCTCAAAGGTCATGCCCAGCAGTTTTTATGCCGAATTCTGAACAAATGCTATATTCAGATAGAGACGGTGGAGCATGGTGTTAGTAGCATGTTTCAGGAAGATGTTTTTACGAAATGTTCTTTGAAATGTAGGGTTGATTCGGGGAAGATGCAAGAATATCTCCCAGTTCCACAACAAGCTTCTGGTCAGGAATTGAAAAATGCATTTGATTATGCTTCTAGAATTGGCTCGAGATTTGTGAGACGAGAAGAAGTTGTTGGGAAAATTAATTTGAAATCGGCTAGAAAGAGGTTGAGACAGCAGAAGAATGCTTCAGCAGTGGATGGACACAGATCTACTTCAAGAAAGTCCCATGACAATTTCTCAGGAAGGGTCGAAGCAAGAGTAGGATTTGCAAGAGAATGAAATCAAATCTGAATCAATGAAATGAGAGTGGGGTGAATCAGTATAATCCTTGATTGCCGCACTTTCAGTTTAATTTATGGTCAGGGAAAATTTTTATTTAATAAAATTTTGTTGTTGACAGGTTTATTTTGTTAAAATATAATTACTCTTGGTATGGAGCCGTTAATTGACAAAACTGTTGTAAAAATTGGTACGTGGAAATTTGTATATCAAATTTCTTAAGACCGTGAATGAGTCTAACATACTTATCTAAGGCGTCCATACCATTTGCGAGCTAAAGCGAAGAAATTCGGTTTTGAAAGAGATCCAGTAAAAAAACTGAATTTCTTCGTTGCAACGGCTCTTTCCAGATGATATTCAATGAACAGAGATTTCCAATATTTTTATCTTGCTTATCAATTTTGCTTGGGATATCATTTTCTTAAGATGTGAATTTTTTGAAACAGGTTCCCTTAAGTGTCTGATGTTATAGATTATGTCAAATTAATTGATAGAGCAATGTTTGGGATTGTGCGTGAATCTTTAGAAATTGCTGCAGATTATTATGATGAATTTGGTTATTTACCAAGTGAGCATCATTTTTATGTTTCATTCCTGACCTCTCACCCCGGTGTGATCATGCCGGCTTTCTTAAAAAGACAATATCCTCACGAAATCACCATTGTCATTCAACATCAATTTGAAGATTTAGAAGTTGATGAAGATTGTCTTTGTGTGACACTTAGTTTTAATGGCAAAAATGAGTTCTTGAGAGTGCCTTTTGACGCACTAACATCTTTTGCTGACCCTAGCGTTAAATTTGGCTTGCAATTTAAAAGCAATTCTTTGGAAGTTTTTGAAAAAAATATCACAAATTTTCCTGATAAAGGTGAAATTCTTTATGAAAATCTTGAGTCTAAGTCGAAAAAACCTGCGAAAGAATCAAACATCATCACTCTTGATGATTTTAAGAAAAAATAAATTTGATTTGACTGAAGTTTAATGTTTGCTATAATGGTCATTAGATCATTTTATGACTAACATGAGAGGTTTAAAAATCATGATGAATTTACCCATTCCTGTAATGAAAGCCTTGCGTAAGATGGGACAAGACATTAATGACGCAAGACGTCGCCGCCGCATCACCATGGAGCTGATGGCTGAGCGCGCTGGTTTGTCACGAGCAACCATTGGAAAAATTGAAAAAGGTGACCCAACCGCTTCAATGGGCGGCTATGCTTCTGTGCTGTTTGTTCTTGGCATGGAAAATTCTTTAGGTGAGTTGGTAGATTCTGCGCATGATTTAATAGGGCGCAGATTGGAGGATGAAAAATTACCTAAAAGAATTCGCATTCCTAACAGAAAAAATGAGGTCAGTGATGAATAGTCGGGAAATTCTTGTTTCAATTGCGCTTGGCGGAGAAGCTTTTTCCATCATGGAAGAAGTTGCTTCCGCCGTGCAAAAATGGCGATCTGTTGCATCTGAATTTGGTATCTCAAAAAGAGAATGTGACAGAATGTCTAGCGCTTTTGTAGTTTAGGGGTGTTATGTTAGGCTTTATATGTAGATTATGATTTTTTTGAGAGGCTTTAGATGGGGTTTGATTGCTCTAAAAAAATGGAGGTTTTTAAAGGTTGACAATAATTCATTTTAATGTTAGATTTTTGGCACATATCATGCTAAAAGCCGGTCGAAGAAATGGATAAAAATAAACCAACGAAAGAAGAAGCGGAAAATGCGGTCAGAACATTAATCAAATGGGCTGGAGATGATCCGGCAAGACAAGCATTAAAAGAAACCCCAGCCAGAGTTGTGAAAGCTTTTGGAGAGTTTTTTGCGGGCTATGAAACAGACATTGACGCGCTTTTCAGCAAAAAATTTAAAGAACATAATGACTATGACGGCATCATTTGCCTAAAAGACATCAGAGTGGAGTCCTATTGCGAGCATCATTTTGTCCCAATCATTGGCACTGCTACAGTGGCCTATTTTCCAAATGAAGAGGTGATTGGTGTCAGTAAACTTGCTCGAATTGTTGAGGCATTTTCAAAAAGGCTGCAATTGCAAGAAAGATTAACCAGTCAAATTGCTAGTGTCATTCAAGAAAAATTAAATCCAAAAGGTGTGGCAGTGCTGATTGAAGCTGATCATCAATGCATGAGCACAAGGGGAGTGCATAAGACTGGCTCTTTGATGCAAACCATGTTTTTCACTGGTTGTTTTAAGGAAAGTGGTTTTCATCAGGAACAATTTTTAAATTTAATTAGAAAATAGGAAACTTGAGATGAGTGCTGTGAAGAAAAATATAGCGATTGTTGGTGCAACTGGCATTGTTGGGGCAGAAATTTTGAGGCTTTTGTCTGAAAGTGAGTTGAGTTTTGGAGAGGTGCATGCTTTAGCTTCAAGTGATTCAATTGGCAGGGAAGTGAGTTTTGGTGATGTTGAAATTCTTAAAGTTCAATCAGCTGAGCATTTTGACTTTGCAAAAGTTGACATTGCCATTTTTGCCACTGATGCGCATATTTCTAAAATATTAGTGCCAAAAGCCAAAAAAGCTGGTTGCATTTCAATTGATAGCTCATCGGCTTTTAGAATGGATCCGGCTGTTCCTTTGGTTATTCCTGAAATTAATGCTTCTGAAATTGCTAAACATCAGAAAATCATTGCCAGTCCAAATTGCCTAATCACCCAAGTCAGCATGCTTCTTGCACCATTGCTTGAGCTTTCTCTAATCAAACGTGTTGTAATCTCGAGCTATCAATCAGTTTCTGGCGTTGGTAAAGCTGCCATGGATGAGCTTTTTTCACAAGTGAAGCAAATCTTGACCTATCAAGACACTTCGAGAAAAGTGTTTTCTAAACAAATTGCTTTCAATATTTTGCCAAAGATTGATGATTTCTGCGAATCGGGCTACACTAAAGAAGAAGAGAAAGTGATTCAAGAAGGAAGGAAAATTTTAAATTCTGACCTAAAAATCACAGCAACATGTGTCAGAGTTCCAATTTTCACCAGCCACTCAGCTTCGGTGAATGTTGAGTTTTCGCAACAAATTGACATTAAAGAAATCTATAAAAAACTTTCAAGCTCTAAAGGTTTGATTGTCACAGATGAAAAAAATAAAGAGAATTATGCTACACCAATTGAGTGCACAGGTGAAAGTGAAGTTTTCATTTCTCGAATCAGAAAAGATGAATCGGCAGAAAATTCTTTTAATTTCTGGGTGGTTTCTGATAATTTACGCAAAGGTGCTGCATTAAATGTCATTCAAATTCTGGAAGAATTAACAAAAAACTATCTTTAATTCCAGAAAATTGGTAGAATATCACATGGGCTCCAATAATGTAAATATTTCAGAGATTTAATTAAAATGTCTAAGCAAATAGCCAATTTTTTCACAACAAAACTCTTTAATAACATCATCATCAGCTTGCTTTTGGTTTCATTAATTTTCCTGCTCATCATTTTCAGTAACTATAGAATCACCATTGAAAAGGCAAAAATTGTCAATGAAGCCACTTTGACAAAGGAAAAAATGCAAGAATTAAGCAAGAAGTCGGACAATTCAGGCAAGAAGGTTGATTTAACAGAGGAATTTGGCAAATCTTTCTCGAATCTCACGTTAAGAGGGCTGAAGCTTGAAAATGTTCAAATCAAAAATGCTGATTTTTTCCAAACAGATTTTTCTCTTTCTGAAATCAGGAAAAGTGATTTTTCTGGTTCTGATTTTTCCCAAAGCAGAGCCTTGCAGGTTGATTTTTCTGGCTCTAATTTTGCAGGTAGTGACTTCACCAAAGCTATGTTTCAAGATTCAAATTTTTCAAATGCCGACCTTTCTGGCAGCAATTTCCGAAATGCTTCGCTTGATGGTGTGAATTTTGCAGGAGCTAATCTCACAAATGTTGATTTTTCAGGGGCGAGTCTCAGAAGTGCAAATTTTGTTGGTGCAATCATTGAAGGAACAATTTTTGAATCTGCTTCACTTAACATGGTTGATTTTGCTGGTGCAAATCTCTCTGGTTTGAATTTTTATGCGGCAAATCTTTCAAATGCGAATCTCCAAAAAGCAAATTTCCAAAAAGCCTTCCTTGAAGAAGCAAATCTTGATTCTGCTAATCTTGAAGGAGCAGATTTTTCTGCAGCTCAAATGAGAATGGTGAATTTTAATTCTGCCATAATTGATGACACAAAATTTCAATTTGCTGACCTATCTTTTGCAAATTTTGACAGGGTTGATTTGAAAGATGTTGATTTTTCAGGGGCAAATCTTGACAGAACGAGTCTCAGATTTAGTGAGATTAGGAAGGTTAGTTTCGTTCGTGCAAGTTTAAATGGAGCTAATTTTGATGATACTAAAATTTTTGAAACAAATTTTTCCAACATTTTGGCTTCCAATGTTGATTTTTCAAGATCATGCATAAATGGTTCTTTTTTCAATGAGGCATTTTTCGAAGGTTCTTCATTTTTAGCGGTGAAATTTGAGAATCTTGAGCTTTTTAAAGTGAATTTCGAACATTCTAATTTTACCAAAGCCAATTTTTCTAATTTAAGCATTTCCAAATCAAATTTTAATTCTGCAAATTTTGAGGGTGTAAATTTTGCGAATGCAAAAATTTCAGATTCTTCCATGAAATCATCTTTAATTTGGTATGGCGACTTTACAGGTGCTGTTTTTAATAATATTGACATGTTTGGCGCGAATCTTAATGATAATTTCTTTGGGAATTTTACTGCCACTGGAATTAATTTACAAAAAGCAGTTTTGATTGGCAAAGACAACACATTAGAGCGCATTTCAGCAAATCAGAAAACCATCACTAAAATTCAAGATTTGCAAACTTTGGCTGAAAATGGCGAGAGTCTGGCCGGAATAAATCTCTCAAAACTAACAATTTCAAACATTAATTTGAAGAATGTTGATATGAGGTTTGCTAATTTCTCAGAATCAATTTTAAAAAATGTGAATTTTTCTGGTTCAAATTTGGAAGAAGCAAATTTTCATTTCACAGAAATTGATTCATCAAAATTTAATGATACGAATTTGGAAGAGGCAATTTTCAAAATTTCAAAAATCACAGCAACTGATTTTTCAGGAAGTAAATTAATCTCAACAAATTTCACAAATGCCATTGTTAATGGCAGCATTTTTAATAATAGTAATGAAGAGCTTGCGGTGGGTCTGAAACATGAATAAGAAATTTTCCAAGATTTTTGAATATTATGTTGATATAACATATTTTCTTGTTTATATTTAAATCGATCAATCTTCTAATTAACAAAAATAAAGGTACATTGAAATGGACGTAATTCTGAAATTCATCTTTCCACCAATTCACAAAGAGGGCTATCCTTTCGTGATTGCATTTGCAATTGTGACATCAATCTTGTCAATCATTTCAGGTTTTCTTGGCACAATTGGGGCTATTTTGACAATTTGGTGTCTGTTTTTCTTCAGAGATCCAAAAAGAGTTTGTCCTGAAGGGGAGAATTTTGTTCTCAGCCCGGCGGACGGCTTGGTTCAGAAAATCACCGAGGCCTATCCGCCTGAAGAATTGAATATGGAAAAAAAGAAACTCAAAAGAGTTAGTATTTTCCTGAATGTTTTTGATGTTCATGTTAACAGAAATCCAGTTTGTGGCAAAGTGAAGGCTTTGTTTTATCATCCTGGTAAATTTTTTAATGCTTCGCTTGATAAAGCCAGTGTTCATAATGAAAGACAATCTGTCCTTGTTGAGACTCCGCAAGGTGTCCAAGTGGCCTATGTTCAAATTGCTGGCCTCATTGCAAGAAGAATTGTCTGTGATCTTGAAGAGCAAGCAGAAGTAAAATCTGGTGACCGTTTTGGAATCATCCGCTTTGGCAGCCGTGTTGACATATATCTCCCCATGGAGCTTGGTCTCATGGTTGAAGTTGGTCAGAGAGTTATTGGCGGTGAAACAATCATTGCTGATTTTGACAGAGCTGATGTTGCAATCAAATATTCTCAGAAATGAAAATGAAAAGAAATAAAAATTTGTGGCCTTTCAGTAAATTAGTGCCAAATTTAGTAACGTTAATGAGTCTTTGTTCTGGGCTTTCTGCCATTCGTTTTTCCATTGATGGCAAGTTTGAAACAGCAGTCATTCTCATCATTCTGGCGGCTTTCATTGACGGAATGGATGGCAGGCTTGCGCGTTTATTTAACGCCTCCAGCTCCTTTGGTGCGCAGCTTGATTCGCTTGTGGACTTTTCAAGTTTTGGAATTGCACCTGCTTTAACTCTCTATTTTTGGCAATTGAGAAACATTGAAGTCAGAGGTCTTGGTTGGGCGATTGTGCTTCTTTTTGTCATTTGTTGTTGCGTGAGACTTGCTCGTTTTAACAGTGACCTTGATGAAGGAAACAATCCTGATTGGTTTGACAAATTTTTTGTTGGGGTTCCGTCGACGGCAGGTGGTTGTCTTGCTTTGATACCTTTGATGTTGAGTTTCCGTTTTGACATTGAATTTTTCTCAAATCCGTTTTATGTTGCTTTTCACACAGCTTTAATTGGGATTTTAATGGCAAGCAGACTTCCATTTTTTTCTGTCAAAAAAATCACAATTTCAAGAGAATATGTTCCAATTTTCATGATAATTTCGGGCGTCATTTTCACTTGCATCATTGTTGAGCCGTGGGTGACTCTTCCTGTGGCTGGAATGATTTATATTGTGACGGCACCTTTTAGCATAAAAATTCATAAAAACTTGAGCAAAGCACAATAAATGTATGAAAAAATAATTGTAAAAAGAATTTTGAAACCAATCTTAGCCTTTTTTGCATGTTCAAGGTTGGCCATTTTGCTGATTGAAGAGCATTCTTCTTTTTATGGTTTTATCAAACTTTTTTTTAGCACCATGTTTTTTGGAGCCATCAATGATCTTGCATTAGCAATCATTGCTTCAACAATTTTGCTGTTTTTTCTTCTGCTTTTCGACGGCAAAATCACAAAATTAGCATCATATAGACATTTTTTTTATAAAATGGTCTTATTTTGTTGGTTTTTTATTCTGTCAATTAATGCTGGTTTAGAAATTTCTTTTTGGTTTCATTTTGGTGACCGCTATAATTCCTATATTTCTTTTTACAAGCCCTATTTGCAATATAAAGACGTTTTGTCTCTGAATTTGTTCATCATAATTTCTTCTTCCTTCATCATCAGCGTCATTTTGACTAAAAAATCTGACATTAGCAACTTAAGAAAAGCGCCTCTATTTTTCACCAGAGTAAAATACCTAATTTGTTTTATGTTAGCCAGCATTTTTGTGATTTTTAGCATTGCAAGAATGGAAGTGTCTGATAAAAAATATGCACAAATTAAAAATAATGGCATTCTGAATCTGCTAAATCAATCTCTCAGAGATAGCGTTACAAGCAGCTATCCGGACCATTATATTTCCATAGATGAAAAAATTGCTCATGACTCATTTTTTAAACAAATTCATGCAAATAATGAAGAGTTTGTCAGTGATTCTGCAGATGAAATTTCCAGATGGAGTCAAGAAAGTCAATATGTTCAGAAACTTTCAAACAAGAATTTTGTCTTAATCACTCATGATTCTCTTCCATTTGAGGCCTTGAATGAGAAAATGTTGAATGATAGAATTCCGAATTTTACAAAAGATGCAATCATTTTTGCAGATCATTTTTTAACTTCTAATGATCCTAATTTAGCATTTTTATCGACATATTTCTCAAAAATCATCCCTGCTAATTCTAACTCTCTTGAGAGAATTGTCAAAAATTCTTTAATTCCAATTTTTCAAGAAAATAGCTATAAAATCAGCTATTTTACAGATAAATATATGGAAAATCTCCAAGAAGAATTAGACAAAATGGAGGTTAATTCAATTTCTAGAAAAGAAATTCTGCAAAATATTGGTCTGAATCATGATGTTGCAAGCATAGAAGCCCAACTTTCCAAATTTTGGATTAAAAAAGCTGATGAATTGCATGAAAAGAAAGAAAAATTTTTCTTCACCATCAATAGCTCGAGAATGTCAGAATTCAGCCAAGATGGTTCTCATGTGAATAATGTGAATTTGAGAGTCGTGGAAGAAATGATTGCATTATTTGCAAAAATCAAAGAAAAAGATTGGTTTAAAGACACAATTTTCATTTTTACTTCAAATTCAGTTCCAAAAAAATCCTCCACAGATTTGTTAAATTCTTTTCATGCACCTTTAGTGATCTATAGACCAGGCTCAAATTGGGACATTAAAATCAATAAAGTTACCAGTTCAAAAGACCTCATTCCAACGATTCTATCATTAATGAATGTGTCCTATCTTAATAACTCCGTCGCCAGTAGTTCTTTTTTCAGAGTAAAAAACAGCGCTCCCATCATCTATGGTCCAGTTCTTGGAATGATTGAGAAGAAAGAAAATGACTATGTTCTCCGGACCATTGAACCAAGGCAAAGAGGAAGTGAGGCAATTCATAATTCTGAATTTCGGAAAGTCAAAAATTCTTCAATCAGTGAAACTAAAGAACTAGTCTCTTTTTTCCAATTTTATTATAATAAAATTTTCTGATTTAGCGTAAAGATTTTGGAATGTGGAATTTGATATTTTCCTTAATTCCGTCAATTTCTGTGATTTTCACGTCAAAATATTTTTGAAAGTGAGCTAAAACATTTTTTAATAAAATCTCAGGCGCTGAAGCACCTGCAGTGATGCCAATTTTTGCATCTCCATCAAACCATTTTAAGTCAATGTTTTTTTCATTTTCAATTAAATGTGATTTAATGCCAAGTTCTTCCCCTAAATCTTTTAGCCTGTTAGAGTTGGAGCTGTTTTCTGCTCCAATCACAATTAAGGAATTTACTCCAAATTTTGCCATTTCTTTCACAGCATTTTGCCTATTTTGAGTAGCATAGCAAATGTCGGCAAGCTCTGGTCCAGTGATTTGTGGAAATTTCTTTTTTAATTCCTCAATGATCTGCTTTGTGTCATCAACGCTCAAAGTTGTTTGTGTTACATAAGCCAAATTTTCATTTTCCAAAAATCCAAGCTCCAGAACATCTTCTTTAGAAGAAACAAGAATCACCTCAGAATCAACCCTTCCAGAAGTCCCTTCCACTTCAGGGTGGCCTTTATGCCCAATAAGGATGATTTTTTTGCCTTTATTTGCATTATTAATGGCTTCCCTGTGAACTTTTGTTACTAAAGGACAAGTTGCATCAATGACCATCAAAGATTTTTCAGCTGAATCTTCTTCAACTTTTCTAGAAACCCCATGCGCGCTAAAAATTGTTACAGAACCAACTGGAATTTCGGAGATTTCTTTCACAAAAACCACGCCTTTGTTTTTCAAATCCTCAACAACATATTGATTATGGACAATTTCATGTCGCACATAGATTGGGGGTCCAAATTTCTCAAGCGCTTTATGAACAATTTCGATTGCTCTTTCCACGCCCGCGCAAAAACCTCTAGGGTTTGCTAAAATCAACTCAATTTGCCTCAATTTTTCCATCTCATTTCACCGGGAATGGCACAAAAATGGAGTTACCATTTTGGAAAATATGAAGTAAAACATTTTTTCTTCCTGATTTTTTCACTTTTTCCAAAATAACATTCAAATCATTAAGTGAGCTAAGTTTATTCTGATCAGCTGCAATGATTACGTGACCTGGTAAAATCCCATGTTTCCCCCAAAATCCACGTTTATTGATTTTAGTTACAATGAGTCCTGAAATTTTGGTTGGAATGTTTTGCGCCACTTTAATTTTATCAGTCAAAACCTCAACAGCAATTCCATATTTATTTTCAAAATTTTCTGAATTTTTTTGTAACCCTTTAGAGACCTGAACGACCGTATCATTTGCTTTTTCAATCAGAACAAAAATGGTGCTTTTTTTGCCTTTTCTAATGATTTCAACAGGAACTTTTTCCCCAACTTTAGTTTCAGAAACAATTCTCGAAAGTCTTTTTGTGGTGGAAATTTCAGAGCCGTTAAATTTAGTGATCACATCTCCAACCTGAATGCCAGATTTTGCAGCTGGGCTCCCTTCACTCAAATCACTAACAAGTGCGCCTTTCCCTTTTTCAAGCGTCAAATTTTCTGCAATTTCGGGTGTCACATTTTGAATTGTCACGCCAAGCCAACCACGCAAAACGCTGCCATTTTCTTTCAATTGTTGCGTCACATTGCGCACAACAGAACTGGGGACAGCAAAGCCAATTCCAACATTTCCTCCTGAAGGAGAGAAAATGGCTGTGTTGATTCCAATCACTTCACCTTTAAGGTTAAACATTGGTCCGCCAGAATTACCAGAATTAATCGCAGCATCTGTCTGAATGAAATTATCCACAATTGAACCAGTTGTGTCAACATCTCGTGATTTTGCTGAAATGATGCCTGAAGTCACCGTTCCACCGAGTCCAAATGGGTTTCCAATTGCCACAATCCCTTCACCAACGCGGGACTTATCAGAATCACCAAATTTCACAAAAGGCAAATCATGTTTGCTTTTCACTTTTAAAAGAGCTAAATCTGTTTTAATGTCTTTGCCAATCACTTCAGCCTTGAGTTCTTTGTCATCACTTAAGCGCACGGTGATTTTGTCAGCATCTTTAATGACGTGATAGTTGGTGACAATTAAGCCTTTTGGGTCAATGATGAAACCAGAGCCGAGTGACAGAGGCTTGTCAATTACTTGTTCATCAAAGTTTTCATCATCCATTTCTGTTTGTGGAGGCGTCAGTCCAAATTGTTCCAACATGTCATTAAATTCTTCAAAAGGCCCACGATTTGGAAAAAAAGGCGCATGATTTGCAGAATTTCTCTGAAAGGCTTTCTGCGTGGTTGAAATGTTCACAACAGTGGGTAAAAGAGTTTCCACTAATTCTGCCAGACCATTAGGGCAGGCGCATTTTACTGTTTCTAGTTTAACAGGAGTCTGCGCTTGTGTCGCAGCAAAACATGAGAAAGAGCCAAAAATTAAGGCAAAAATCAATTTTTTCATAAGTTTAATAGATTCCCAGAATAAATCATTTATCAGAATTAAAAAGTTTCAAGAACGGGCTTGCTGGAGATAAAATCATTTTAGTGTCTGATTTTTTCAAAGTTTTTTGATAGGCCGTCATGGTTCTGTAAAATTCAAAAAACTCTGGATCTTTTCCAAAAGCCTGTGCGTAGATCACTGAAGCTTTTGCTTCACCTTGTCCTTTCAAAATGTTTGATTGCTTGTTAGCTTCAGCAAGCAGAATCTTAGCTTCTTTGTCAGCTTTAGATTTAATGACTTGTCCTTCTTCTTCACCTTCTGCCCTGATTTCCCGAGCCTCTTTTTCTCTTTCTGTTTGCATTCTGCGGTAAATTGCAGCGCTATTTTCTTTTGGCAAATCGGCTCTTAAAATTCTAATGTCGACAATTTTCACCCCGAAATTACTGGCTTTTTGATCCATTAATTCTTGAATTTGGCTCATGATTTCAGCGCGTTTATTTGTCAAAAGTGCAGAAAGAGGTTCTTTTCCAAGCACTTCTCGAATTGAAGATTCGAAAATCGAGTTAAATCTTGCTTGAATTTTAGAATTAGAAACAGCTTTATAATAGGTCAATGCATCAGAAATTTGATATTTTGCGAAAGCATTCACAATCAATCTTTTGCGATCTTTTGCAATGATTTCTTTTTCGTCAGCATAGACATTTAAAATTCTTTTATCAAAATAAGTCACATTTTGGATGAATGGAATTTTTAAGTGTAACCCTGCTTCCACCACTGGCTTTTCAACAATTTCACCAAACTGGAACACAATGGCCTGCTGTCTTTCGTCAACAACATAAACCGCATTCATCAGCAGAAACAAGGAGATGATGGTTGCGGCGGCATATTTGCCTAATTTTTCATTTGAAATCATGATTTTTCCTCATTTCTCACTATTTTGATTTTTAAATTGTTCTAAAGGCAAATAAGGCAAAACCCCGGTCCCATTTTTATTATCGATGATGACTTTATCCATGTCACCCAGCACTTTTTCCATTGTTTCCAAATAGATGCGTTTACGTGTGACATTTGGCGCATTGCGATATTGCGCGTGAACTAAATTAAATTGTTCCGCCACACCGTGCGCTTCAGCCACTAAAGATTCTTTATAGCCCTCAGCTTCTTGTACGATTTTTGAAGCATTTCCTCGAGCTTTTGGAATGACGTCATTGCGATAGGACATGGCTTCATTGATGATTCGCTCTTTATCTGCCCTTGCCGTTTGCACATCGAGATAGGCGTCAATGACTTCAAGAGGTGGGTCAACTTTAAGAAGCTGCAAATTGACAATTTCAATGCCGGAAGAATATTGATCGAGAATTTTCTGTGCCACATCTCTCACTCTTGTTTGAATGATTGTTTTTCCTTCCGTGTGGGCTTCTGCAACCGGTGTTTCCCCAATGATTTCTCTCATGGCACTTTCTGAAACATTCTTTAAAGTGTCCACAGGGTCTTCAATGTTAAAAACAAATTTTTTAATGTCGACAATTTTCCATTGCACAGAAAAGCTGATGTCCACAATGTTTTCATCTCCAGTTAACATCAAAATGCTGTGGTTCTTAATGATGTTTTTTTTCTTGCTTTCATCACTCATGTCCAAGCCTTTATAGAATCTTTGTGCAAGTTGCTCGGCTGTTTGTTGGTCCTTTATTCCAAATTCTTCTTTTTGGATTTTATCTACTTTCAATTTCACAATATTTTCAAAAGGCGTTGGCAGATAGTAGTTTGGGCCGGGCATGGCAATTCTGCTGAATTTTCCAAATCTCATCACGGCAGCTCTTTCACCTTCTCGGACAATGTAGAATCCGGAAGCAAGCCAAATCAAGAAGGCAACAGCCAAAATCATCAGAGCGATTTTTGCAAATCCAGTTTCATGACTTCCACCGCCCATTCTTTTTCTTGCTTGTTGTTCAAACAAATTTCTGATTTTTTCACCGCCTTGTTTAAGCATTTTATCAATTTCGTCACCTGGCTCATTTTCATTTCCGCCTTTTGGTCCTTTTCCCCATGGTGAATTGAGGTTAATAAATTTCCGAAAAAAAACATTCATCGCCAAAACCATCCTAATGAAACATATTTAAAAAAAATCATTTGTAATTATATAGTATATTATAATATTATGCTAGAAATATTTCATCTCACAGCAAATCTCATTCTGTAAAAGAGCAGATAACATAATAATAACTCCTAAATTTTAAAAATCAAGAGCACATCAATGAAAGAATCAATCAATCTCACTTTAGAACGAATAAAATTCAAAAATAGCATAATAAATTTAATCCAAGAAAATATAGTGTCATCTGTCATCATTAAAAATGATTTAATTTCACTCATATTAAATGCGAATCCTCTTTCTGAATTCACAGAGCAAGAATTAGATGAGCTGAATGAGAATATTAAAAAACAAATTAATAATGATTTTCCAAATCAAAGACTCAACATCATGATAACTTCCGAAAAAGAAAATTCTGAAACTGTGAAGAATAAGGGGGCTAAACAAAAAATTCCTAATGTGAAAAATGTCATCTTGGTTCTTTCTGGAAAAGGCGGTGTGGGCAAATCCTCAATCACTGTGCTGCTTGCGCATTTGGCCAGGCATTTTGGCCATGCTTCTGCAATTATTGACGCGGACATATATGGTCCATCAATTCCAAAAATGATGGGTTTGAAGGGTCAGCCCATTTTGAAAAATAATAAAATGCTTCCTTTGACAAAGAATGGAATAAAAACAATTTCAATTGGCTATATTGTTGATGAGGAAAAAGCAGCAATTTGGCGTGGTCCAATGCTTGGCAAAGCTTTGAATAATTTGCTGATCGCAACTGATTGGGCGGAAGGCGGGGAAGTTGATTTTCTTTTTGTTGACATGCCACCTGGCACGGGTGATGTGGCTCTTAATTTAATGGAAAAATATGAAATCTCAGGCGCAGTTCTTGTTTCCACGCCACAGAAAGTTGCTTTGGCTGATGTGAAAAAAGCTCATGAAATGTGCCAAAAAATGAAAATCAGAATTCATGGCTTAATCGAGAATATGAGTTACTTTACTTCAGATTCGGGAATTAAGTTCAATCCATTTGGAGAGTCGGTGCTTAATGAGTTTTGCGAAAAAGAATCAATGGAGATTCTGGTGAAGCTGCCTTTTTTCAACGTTTTCAGGGAAATGCTTGATGAAGGTGTGGTTGATTTCGATCTTCTCCTTAAAAGCGATGAAGAAAATGTGATTTTAAGTTTGAAAAAAAGCTTTTTAGACAAAATTTGATTGAAAAGTACATTTTTAATGAAAAAAATGATCAAAAGGGTAAAAAAAATTATTTAGAAAAAACCTTGAAAATCAATAGTTTGCTGGATGGTTATAAAAAAAGATTCGCTTTTTTGAAAAAAAATGCAAAAAAAGTGAAAAATGTGTTTGACAAGTCGAAAAGAAAAGATTATAAACATTCCTACAGGCGATGTTAAGTCTGAAAAAATAAAAACGAAAACCACAGGCAGGAAAAATGCCCTGCTGAGGTTTGAAAGTTTTTCGTTGTTTGAAATTGTGAATAAATCTAACATTCATTTAATTGTGGAAATTAAAAAAACAATTTAGCTGAATCTTAAGTATTGATTTGTGCAGATTTAATTCTGCATATGAAATAATCGAGTGTCTAAAGTATAATAAGGGCATTTGGTGGATGCCTTGGCGTTAGAAGGCGATGAAGGACGTAATACACTGCGATAAGCTCCGGGGAGATGTGAATATTCTTTGATCCGGAGATCTCCGAATGGGGGAACCCACCTGCTTGTCAGGTATCGCATAATGAATACATAGTTATGCGAAGCAAACCCAGCGAACTGAAATATCTAAGTAGCTGGAGGAAAGGAAATCAAAAGATACTCCGCTAGTAGTGACGAGCGAACGCGGACCAGGCCAGTAATTTGAAGTTAATAACTAGAATAGTTTGGGAAAACTAACCATAGAAGGTGATAGTCCTGTATAGGTAAAAATATTTCAAATTCATGAGTAGGGCGGGACACGTGAAATCCTGTCTGAATATGGGGGGACCACCCTCTAAGCCTAAGTACTCTCTAACGACCGATAGTGAACTAGTACCGTGAGGGAAAGGTGAAAAGTACCCCGAAAG
>CAYLHV010000002.1:0-150943 GCA_964383745.1 uncultured Rickettsiales bacterium
TCTCCCTCAATACTCATTATAGCATAAAATTATCTTACAATGGCGAGCGAAGCGTGGCCATCCAGAGTTATGTTTATTTCCGCATAAAAAAAACAACCCCAAATCACTTCATTCTCAACTCAAAATTTCCAAAAATTTCCCAACCCCACTCCCAAAATTTTCCTTTCACAAAAAGCTTGCAATCTCCACAATAACAAGCTATACTCCCATTTATTAACATAACTTTAATCCAGAAAATAACATGACTAAACAAGAACAAATCACAATTGCTGAAGCTCTTGAATTTCATTCAAAAGACAAACCCGGTAAACTCGCTGTAGTGGCCACTAAAAAGCTCGTAACACAAAGAGATCTTTCTTTGGCTTATTCTCCCGGTGTTGCATTCCCATGTCAGGAAATCCACCGCAACCCCGACCTGGCCTATGACTATACCTCCAAGGGAAATTTCGTTGCAGTCATTTCAAATGGCACAGCTGTTCTTGGCCTTGGTGATCTTGGCCCACTTGCGTCAAAACCAGTCATGGAAGGCAAAGCTGTTTTGTTCAAAAATTTTGCTGACATTGACGCCATCGACCTTGAGATTGACACAAAAGACCCTGAAGAATTCATCAATTGCGTTAAATTTTTGGGCCCAAGCTTTGGCGGCATTAACCTTGAAGACATCAAAGCTCCTGAATGTTTCATCATCGAAGACAGGCTTCGTGAATTAATGGACATTCCAGTTTTCCATGATGACCAGCACGGCACAGCCATCATCACAGCTGCCGGCCTCATTAATGCTGCACATTTAACCAAACGCAAATTTGAAGACATGAAAATTGTGGTAAATGGCGCTGGCGCTGCCGCCATTGCTTGCATTGAGCTCATCAAAGCCATGGGTGTCAAACATGAAAATGTCATTCTCTGCGACACAAAAGGCGTCATCAACAAAGACAGGCGCGAAGGGATGAATCAGTGGAAATCAGCCCATGCATCAGACACAAAATGCACAAGCCTTGGAGAAGCCATGAAAAAAGCCGACGTTTTCCTGGGTCTTTCTGTCAAAGGCGCTGTCACTAAAGAAATGGTTGCCGGCATGGCCAAGAATCCCATCATTTTTGCAATGGCAAATCCTGACCCAGAAATCACCCCAGAAGAAATCAGAGAAATACGCGACGACGCAATCGTTGCAACTGG
Organism: uncultured Rickettsiales bacterium; assembly: GCA_964383745.1. GTDB lineage: Bacteria > Pseudomonadota > Alphaproteobacteria > Rickettsiales > CAYLHV01 > CAYLHV01. Next base: position 1,177 of record CAYLHV010000002.1, read on the forward strand.
CCGCTCTGACTATAATAATCAAGTTAATAATGTAATGGGTTTCCCTTACATTTTCCGTGGTGCACTTGATGTCAGAGCTTCAACAATCAACGAAGAAATGAAAATCGCAGCTGCCAAGAGCCTAGCAGCCCTTGCAAGAGAGCATGTTCCAGACGAAGTCGCCACAGCCTATTCCGGCCGCAAAATGCAATATGGCCCAGAATATATAATTCCTGTGCCTTTTGACCCAAGGCTAATTTCCACCATTCCAGTTGCCGTTGCAAAAGCTGCAATTGAGTCAGGCGTTGCAAGAAGACCAATCACAAATTGGAAAGAATATGAAGCAACTTTAAGCGCTCGTTTAAACCCTGCCTCAACCAGCATGAATTTAATTTTTGAAAGAGTGCGCGCAAATCCAAAACGCGTCATTTTCTCAGAAGGTGAAGAAGAGCAAGTCATCAGAGCAGCCATTCTATGGAAGAAAAATGGTTTTGGCGAAGCCGTGATTGTTGGCCGAGAAAAAAGAATCCTTGAGCAAGTCAAAGAGCTTGGCCTTGAGTCTGACATTGAACTTTTGACAATTCAAAACTCCGCAGTTTCAACAGAAGTTGATAAATATATCGATTTTCTTTATAAAAGACTACAAAGACAAGGCTATCTTTTCCGAGATTGCACCAGAATGGTGAAAAATGACCGCAACATTTTTGCTTCTTGCATGCTTGCTTGCGGTGACGCTGACGCAGTTGTTACAGGCCTAACAAGGGGCTATACTTCTTCCCTTGAAAGCACCATGCAAGTCATTGATGCCAAACCAAATTCAATTGTTTTCGGTCTCTCTTTCATGATTGCCGGCGGCCGCACAATTTTCATTTCCGACACCACAGTAAATGAAATTCCAACAGCTGACGAACTTGCAAGCATCACAGTTCAAACAGCAGAAAAAGTGAGGCAAATGGGCCATGAACCCAGAGCAGCACTTCTTTCTTTTGCAAATTTTGGTAATCCTAAACGAGAAAAATCCCAAAGAATCAGAGAAGCAGTGGCTAAACTTGACAGCATGAATGTTAATTTTGAATATGACGGAGAAATGTCCGCCGATGTCGCATTAAATGCTGACTTACTAAAGCTCTATCCTTTCTCAAACTTAACCAAACCAGCCAACATTTTAATCATGCCTGCTTTACACAGCGCCAACATTTCTTCTAAACTATTGCAAGAATTAGGCGGTGGCGTGGTAATTGGACCAGTTTTAATGGGACTTTCAAAACCAGTTCAAATCATTTCAATGTCTTCTTCTGCCTCCGACATTCTCAACATGGCCGCCATTGCAGCCATTGAAGCCATTGATAATCAAACAACCTAATATAAAATAAGGGGGTTACATTAAAACCCCCCTGTTTTAAGAAAATCAACAGATTTTTTCACCAAAGGCGTAACAAAAAAACCATCAATATCAGACATTTCCACCCATTCCGTCCCCAAAGAATCCTCCCCATCAGCTGATTTTCTCAATATTCCATCATAATCAATAACATGATATATCAAAGCCGAATGCTTAAGCAAAAAAGCCTCCCCATTCAAGGAATATTCATAAAAAACAGTAACAATTTCTTTACCGACCTGTTCATAACCAACCACATCTAAACCCGTTTCTTCTTTCACTTCCCTGATGAGAGTACCACCATTCCCCTCATTCTCTTCCGGACCACCTCCAGGCAAATCATACATGCCTTCATAAGGCCCACGAGATTTCTTAATAAGAAGCATTTTCCCATCTCTCTCAATAATCCCATAAACCCCAAAATGCGAATGAATCTTTTTACCCATAATGCGCCCAAAAACTAATTATTGAAAAAATTATACCATAATATAGCTAAGGTCATATAAAAAAGTCATAGAACTGGATGAAGACTTACGCCCAATAGTCCATTAACGAGTATATAATTAAAAATTTGCAACCTCTGTCACCTGCGAGCCAAAGGCGCGGCAAACCAGAGTTATGCTACATTCCATAGAAAAAACAACACTGGATCTCCACAAAATTTTACAGCGAATAGGTGTAAAATCTACAGTCCAATTCCATGACTTTTTTTATGTGATCTTAGCTATATCAAATATAGCCCAAAACCCAATAATGTTAAAAAATTAAATATTTCTACAATTTTCCACTTGACATAGCTATCGAATGATGTTATAATAAATTCCTAAACACAAACACAGGAGTTATTAAAATGGAACAAAATCACGGAACGGAATCTTCATTAGAAAAAGGCATCACATCCTATTTCGCCGACCCAAATAGCGAGATGCTATATGAAATCAACAATGCCGCAATTCAACAATTTAAAGACAAGTTCGACAACAGAAGCCAACTTGACCCGCAAGATCCATGGTTTAAAATTATCAATGACCCTTTAAAATGCATGAAATTTTTGAAAGATTTAATAAAAAATCAGAAAGAAATCGCATCAACTGCAAAACAGCATTTGAAAAACAAAAAAGACCTTAAAGAAATAGTCAAAAAAGAGATAGATTCTTTTGCAAATAAAGAAGAAAATCAATCAACGAAAGATTCTTGCGCACAAGAAAATATAAAAAAAATCGAAGAAGAAATCGCAATTTTGGAAGTCAAATTAGAAAATGAGACAGATTCAGTAAAAAGGAAAAAGCTACAAAGAAGAATTGATGTTTGCAATAATAACAAACATCTTCTATTGCGAAAACTGATGTAATCAGCTATGTAATTAAAAGTTTAATAATTTCCGTCATTGCGAGCCAAAGGCGCGGCAATCCAGAGTTATTTTGCCCATGGAATACAACACAACACTGAATTGCCACAAAATTTTACAGCAAATGGGTGTAAATATGACCCTTTTTACGTAATCTCAGCTATAAATCTTACGCTGGTTTCACAGCCTGTCTTCTTCTTTTGTCGATTTTAGCATTTTTCTTCAGCTGGATTTTCATGTTGTCAGATAGATAATCTTCCAAATTTTCATTAAAATCGTCTAATTTTCCTCGGAAGAAATGGTCGCCTCCGAAAATGATTCTATAGTCAACTTCAATGTTTCTTTGACTGGAAATTCTGTCCACTAAGCCACTGACGCTTTCTTCAGAAACAATACTGTCTTGGTCTCCTTGAATGACCAGCCCAGAAGTTGGACAAGGTGACAAAAATGAAAAATCATATTTATTTGCTGGTGGAGAAATTGCAACAAATTTATGCAATTCTGGACGCCTCATTAACAGCTGCATGGCAACCCAGGCTCCAAAAGAAAAACCACAAATCCAATAACTGCTTGCTTCTGGATTTTGCATTTGCAATAAATCAAGTGCTGTTGCGGCATCAGCTAGTTCCCCTATGCCGTGATCAAACTCTCCAACCGATTTTCCAACACCTCTGAAATTAAATCTCAGCACAGAAAACCCACAATTTGCAAAGGTTTGGTAGGCGTTATAGATGACTTTATTATTCATGGTGCCACCATAGACAGGGTGAGGATGAAGAATTAGTGCGGCTGGAGCGTCTTTATGTTCATTCTGAATGAATCGACCTTCAAGCCTGCCCACTTGACCGTTAAAAATGATTTCTGGCATAAAACTCACGTAAAATAAGAAATTAAAAGAAAAAATAGTTGACTAATTTAGTCAGTTATAATATCATTCTATAAAAATAATTAGTTGACTAATTTACTATGTTATTATAAAATCCCCTTAATTTTAAAGAGAGATTTTGCTATTTTTAAGCTAACTAATAATCAATCATAGCAACTCATTTTTAAAAATGCAATAAAAAAGGTCTTGTGAAAAATGAAGCTGACAACAAAAGGCAGATATGCAGTGATGGCAATGGCAGAAATCGCTCTCCAATCAATGGGGTTGGAGCAAGAGGCAGCCCCCATCAGCTGTGCAAAAATTGCTGAAAGACAGAACATCAGCCCCTTATATCTCGAGCAAATTCTTGTCCAACTCAAGCAAAATGGCTTGATCGACGCCATTAAAGGACCTGGCGGGGGCTATTTTATTACTAAAAACATCAAAGAATTGCGCCTTCTTGACATCATCAAAGCTGTTGATGAAAAAACAAAAATGACTCTTTGCTCAACTAAAGGTTGCCCTGATAAAAAAAACAAAGGAATTTGTTTGACACATAATCTTTGGAGCGGTTTATCTTACCATATTGAAGCTTATTTTGCATCAATTTCTCTTTTTGACCTTTGCGCGAACAAAACAAATTCTTCTTTCTACAGAGAATCCATGAGGAATGTTAATGTATTTTGACCATAATGCAACCACATTTCTTAGCCAAAAAGCCATTGAAGCCATGAATGCTTTGGGAAATGCCCCGCTAAACCCATCTTCTGTTCATGCTGATGGCAGAAAAGCCCGAAAATTATTGGAAGATGCAAGAAAAACCATCTTGAAATCTCTGAATGTCACAAATTTCCATAAATTTCGCGTCATTTTCACATGTTCTGGCACAGAAGCAAATAATTTAGCTTTACTTGGCATTAAAGATCATGGCATCATTGTGTCAAAAATTGAGCATCCTTCGATTTTTAAGATTGCGCAATCATTAGGAAATGCAAAATTTGTGAATGTGTCAAAAGAAGGAGAAATTGACCTGGAGCATTTGAAGCGTCAACTTGCTGAAACGCCCGGTGCAAAAATAGTCAGCATCATGATGGCGAATAATGAAACTGGTGTCATTCAGGACATTTCAGAAATTGCTAAAATTTGTCGAGACCATGGCGCAATTTTTCACACAGATGCTTCTCAAGCTTTTGGAAAAATTAAAGTGAATTTGGAAGAATTGGGCGTTGACATGATGACAATTTCTGCACATAAAAGTGGTGGACCAGTTGGTGCTGCTTGCTTAATTGTCAAAGAGGGAATTACAATTTCTTCCATCATCAAAGGCGGAGGTCAAGAAAAAGGCTCAAGAGCAGGCACAGAAAATGTGCGTGCAATTGTTGGATTTGCTGCAATTGCTGAAGAAATTCCAATGCGCCTTGAAAAAATGCAAGAAATCAAAATTCTGAAAGATGTGGTCGAGTCGGAGATTTTGACAAAAGTCCCAAATGCAGAAATATTTAGCAAAAATGCAAAAAACAGACTTCCAAACACAATTTGCCTTTCAATGCCAAATGTGAAAAATGAAACCCAACTCATGAATTTTGACATTGCACAAATTTCCATTAGCGCCGGTTCTGCTTGCTCTTCTGGAACATTGAAAAATTCTCATGTTTTGGAAGCAATGGGCGTTTCAGAAAGTGAGTCATCATGCACAGTTCGCTTCAGTCTTGGCATTGAAAACACAAAAGAGGAAGTCGCAAGTTTTATTAAAAAATGGCTTGAAATTCAAGCAAATATAAAGGAGCTTTAAAAATGAAAAAACCAGTTTTTCTAGATAATCAATCAACCACCCCAATGGATGGAAGAGTGCTTGATGAAATGCTGCCCTATTTCACAGAGAAATTTGGCAATCCTCACTCAAGAAGCCACTCCTATGGCTGGGAAGCAGAGGCAGCTGTTGAAAAGGCGAGAATAGAAATTGCTGATTTAATTGGGGCAAATCCGAAAGAAATCATTTTCACATCTGGCGCCACTGAGTCAAATAACATGGCCATTAAATCCACTGCACATTTTTATAAAGACAAGAAAAACCACATCATTACTTTGGTCACAGAACATAAATGCGTTCTTGATGCCTGCAGACATTTAGAAATGGAAGGGTTTGAAGTAACCTATTTACCCGTGAATTCTGAAGGTCTCGTTAACTTGACAGAACTTGAGAATGCCATCAAGCCAGAAACTCTCATGATTTCAGTGATGACAATTAATAATGAAATTGGCGCCATTCAGCCAATTAAAGAAATTGGCGCAATTTGCAGAAAACATGACATTTTCTTCCACACAGACGCTGCTCAAGCTTTTGGAAAAATTGCTCTAGATGTGAATGACATGAACATTGATTTAATGAGCATCTCTGCACATAAAATATATGGCCCTAAAGGAATTGGGGCGCTTTTTGTTCGCAGAAAACCAAGAGTGCGACTTGAGCCATTAATTAATGGTGGCGGTCAAGAAAGAGGAATGCGCTCAGGCACAATTTCTCCAGCCCTAGCTGCAGGATTTGGAAAAGCTGCAAGCCTGGCTAAAGCAGAAATGAAAAGCGACCAAGAGCGAATTTCCAGACTTTCTGAGAAATTTCATGAAGCTCTCAAATCAGCAATTCCAGACATTTTCCTAAATGGACCAGAAAAAAGTGGCTTTGGGGCGAACATGCGCTGGCCTGGCAATGTGAATCTCAGTTTTTCTTACATTGAAGGCGAGTCATTAATCATGGCAATTAAAGAGCTTGCTGTTTCCTCAGGGTCAGCTTGCACTTCTTCGTCGCTTGAGCCGTCCTATGTTTTGCGTGCACTTGGTGTTGCAGAGGAACTTGCTCACACATCAATCAGATTTGGCATTGGGCGCTTCACTACGGAAGAAGAAATTGATTTTGCAATTGACGTCATTAAAAGCAAAGTAAAATATTTGAGAGATATGAGTCCGCTTTGGGAAATGGTCAATGAAGGAATTGATCTTAAAAGCATCAATTGGGCTCACCATTAATAACTAATTAGATAAGGAGAAAAAATGGCCTATAGTAACAAAGTGATGGATCACTATAATAACCCCAGAAATGTTGGTTCCTTGGACAAAACAGAGGAAAATGTTGGAACTGGACTTGTTGGTGCCCCTGCTTGCGGCGACGTCATGAAATTGCAAATTAAAGTCAATGCTGAAACTGGCATCATTGAAGATGCAAAATTCAAAACTTTTGGCTGCGGTTCAGCAATTGCCTCAAGTTCCTATGCCACTGAAATCATCAAAGGGAAAAATATTGAGGAAGCAATGGCGCTGAAAAATTCTGACATTTCTCAATATCTCTCTTTGCCGCCTGTAAAAATTCATTGCTCAATCTTGGCTGAAGATGCCATTAAAGCTGCCATCATTGACTATAAAAACAAGCAAGCTAAAAAATGAGGTTTTGAAAAATGCAAAAAAAAGCAATATTAGAAATTTCTGACGCAGCCGCGGAAAGAGTTAAAGAATTGCTTGCAGCCCGCGGTAAACCGTCTCTTGGCGTGCGAGTTGGCGTCAAATCTGGCGGTTGCAATGGGCTTTCCTATTTTGTGGAATATGCTGATGAAAAAAATAAATTTGATGAAGAAATTTCTGACAAAGGCGTTGTGATTTTAGTTGATCCAAAAGCAGTGATCTATCTCCTTGGTTCAAAAATGGACTATGTCGAAGAAGATTTCAAAAAAGGATTTGCTTTTGTTAATCCAAATCAAAAAGGCTCTTGTGGCTGCGGAGAGTCTTTCAATGTCTGAAATCACTCATTTTGCACGCCTGAATTTGCCTCAAATTTTTAAGCAAAATTCTGCAGAAATTGAGAAAAACTATCTTCAACAACAATTAAATGGCCATCCTGATTTGTTTGTTGGAAAGTCAATTCAGGAACAAAATGTAGCTTTGAGCCAGAATATGCTCTTAAATGAAGCTTTCCAAATCATCAAAGACCCCAGCAAAAGAGCCACCTATCTGCTTTCTCTGGCAGGAATTAATCTCGATGAAGGAAAACAAAATGCTGTTAAACCAAGCCAAGAAATTCTGATTGAGCAAATGGAAAAAAGAGAAAATTTACAAGAATCTGATTCCTTAAATGAAATTTCTGATCTGGAAAAGAAATGTTTGGCAGAAATTGCTTATCTGGTCCAAAATTTGGAAGAAAATTTTAATGATGAATCACAAAAAACCATTGAAATGGTCATGCGCTTGAAATATGAAAATAAATTTTTAGAAGAAATTAGAAAGAAAAAGAGAAGATAAATGAAATTAGTTGAGATTCAAGAACCAAAATCTTTTAGCAAAAATGAAACAGTTGAAGTGACTGCTGTTGGAATTGACCTTGGCACCACAAATTCCCTGGTTGCCATTCTTGAAAATGGTGCAGATTCTCCAATCATCATCTCTGACGAAAATCAAGAAAAAATTCTCCCTTCCATCATTAATAAAAATGGCACGCAAATTCGTTCCATCAAAAGATTAATTGGTAAATCAGCTTCTGACTTGAAAAATATTTCTAATGAATTTAATTTGGGAGAGATTATTTCAAAAAATGATGAAATGCTTCAATTTAAACTCAGGGGTGAAATCATCAGCGCCATCACAATTTCAGCAGAGATTCTGGCAAAACTAAAAAAAAGAGTTGAAAATCATTTGGCACGCCCAATTTCTAAAGCTGTCATCACAGTTCCTGCTCATTTTGATGAAAACTCCAGAAAAGCCACTAAAGATGCAGCTTTTTTAGCTGGTTTCGAAGTCTTGCGCCTCATTAATGAACCAACTGCTGCTGCACTGGCCTATGGGCTTGATCATGCTGTGGAAGGATATTATGTGATTTACGATCTTGGCGGCGGAACTTTTGATTTATCAATTTTAAAAATGCAAAAAGGCGTTTTCCAAGTGGTGGCCACCTCAGGAAATTCTAACCTTGGGGGCGATGATTTTGACGCTGCTCTGGCTAAAGAATTGTTACCAAATAAGAAATTGACAGACCAAATTTTGCAAGAAATTCAACAAGTGAAAATTTCTCTGTCTGAGCTTCAATTTGTTAAACGAGATTTGGGCGGGAAAGAAATTTCAATTTCTCGACAAAATTTTGAGAATTTGATTCAAGAAAAAATAGACGAAACCATTAATCTTCTTGCAGATTTGTTAGATGAAATTTCCCTAGAGAAATCTCAAATTGAAGGAATTGTGCTTGTTGGAGGTTCAACAAAAATTCCCTTGGTCAGACAAAAACTTGCTGAATTTTTTGGTGACGGCAAGAAAATTCTCACAAATCTTAACCCTGATGAAATTGTTGCAGCTGGTGCTGCCATTTCCGCTGCTTCTTTGACTGGAATTTGTCATTCATCTGGTCAAAATGGCCTACTTCTTGACATCACACCTCTTTCTTTGGGCATGGAACTCATGGGTGGTGTGGTTGGCAAAATCATTCCAAGACACAGTCCCATTCCAATTTCCGTCACAGAAGAATTCACAACATATGCTGATTTTCAAACTGCCATGAAATTTCACTTAGTGCAAGGAGAAAGAGAAATGGCTGCTGATTGCAGGTCTTTGGCTGAGTTTGAATTGAAAAACATTCCTGCCATGAAAGCTGGCGTGGCTAAAATTTCTGTGAATTTTAAAATTGATGCTGATGGCCTGCTCACAGTTTCTGCAAAAGAAGAAACCACTAGTGTCAGCCAAGAAATCATGGTCAAACCAACCTATGGCCTTGATCAATTCAAAATTAGAGAAATGTTTGAAGAATCAATGGAAAATGCTAAAAAAGACGTCGAAGCCAGGCTCCTTGCGGAAACAAAATTTAATGCTAGACAATTAATTAACGCTGTGGAAAGAATTTTGAAACATGACCATGACCTTTTGAATGAAACTGAGCATGAGGATTTTTTGCAAAAAATAAACGAGCTAAATCAATTGCTTAACCAAGATGATCGGTCTTTGATTGATGAGAAATTTGCATCTTTAGAAAAAATCTCTGAAGATCTTGCAAGCCGAAATTTAGATCGACACTTGAAAAATTCAATTTCTGGAAAATATATTGATGAAATTGAGAAAAATTATCTTGATAAATAACAAAAATAATATATTTTATTATTTGATTGTAAAATGTTAGGAGAAATTGAAATGCCAAAAATTTTTTTTGAGACATCTGAAGGAGAAATTCAAGAATGTGACGCTCCAATTGGTTTGTCAATTCTTGAAATTGCTCATAAAAACAACATCAGCCTTGAAGGAGCCTGTGAAGGTTCTCTTGCTTGCTCAACTTGTCATGTGATTGTCCATGAAGAGTTTTTTGATCAACTTGAAGAAGCAAGTGAAGATGAAGAAGACATGTTAGATTTGGCTTTTGGCCTCACACACACTTCTAGACTTGGCTGCCAAATCATCATGTCAGAGGAACTTGACGGACTCAAATTGAAACTACCTTCAGCAACCAGAAACATGATGGTCGATTAATTCATGATTAAAAATCTTTTTCTCATTCTTGCCATTTTTTCTTTAGTTAATTGCAGCTCAAATTTTGATCTTGAGCGGTTTTTGCCAAGCAAAAATTCTCTCTCAACTCAAGATGCTGCAAAATTTAACGAAGCAAAGGAAGATGTTAAGGCTCAAAAACTTCCTCTGGCTTTCGAAAAACTTTCTGATCTTGCTGCAAAAAACCCGAAAAATAAGGAAATTTTGTTTGAAGCTGCTTTTGTTGCTAAACAGATTGGCGAGTCGGAAAAGGCCATTAAATTTTATAAACAATCTTTAATTTTACCAGAAATTTCTGAAACAGAAAAAATTGAAATATTTGAAAATATTGGACTTTTGCATTTGAAATTAAATCAAATTCAAGAAGCAGAGATCTATCTTTCCAGGGTCATGAGCCTTGATGCTTCCCGCACTAATGCCATTAACGCACTTGGAATTTCTCTTTCTCTCATTGGGAAACAGACAGAATCTCTGGAATATTTTAAAATGCTGAATGATTTGAAACCGTTGGATGCAAGCATTTTGAATAATCTCGCTTTGGTGCAAGCATTCTGCCATGACCTAAAATCTGCTGAGAAAAATCTTTTAGAAGCCAGCAAAATCACCCCTCCTTCCAGCCCAAATAAAGCCAGAATTGACCTAAATCTCGCTTTGATTTACGGTTTGCAGGGAAAAATGAGTAAAGCTGAAGAAATTTCTAAAAAACATTTAAACAAAAAAGAGGTGATGAATAATTTAGGTTATTATGCCGCTTTGTCAAAACGACAAGATCTTGCAAAGAAATATCTTGAAAAGGCCTTGAAAGAAACCTCAAAGCATTATCAAAAAGCTTGGAATAACCTTCAGGTGATTAAAAAATCTCCTTGAGATTTTCTGGAAAATGAATTTTACCGGGAGTTAGTTGCGAATTGGAATTAGCAACTGAAGTGACAATGTGAGTGGCTTTGACAATTAAAGCCTTTTCCCAAGAAATGATCTCTTGCTCACAAATGATCCTAAAATTTCCCTCCATTCTAAATTTTGTGAAAATTGTGAATTTATCTTGAGATTTTAAAGATTTTTTGAAATTAATTTCTGATTTCGCTAAAACAAGATCAAATCCTTGCATGTGCAGCTCAACAAAATTTAGCCCCAGCTCTTTTAATGCTAAGTGACGTGCATGTTCCATGTAGTTCATGTAAACCGAATTATTTAGAATCTTTTGCAAATCAAGTTCATAGTCCCTGACTTCGCCTTGCCACTCAAAAATCATTCTTTTACCCTTGAAATGAGAGCACCACATGCTGAAAGCTTGTCTTCAATGAATTCATATCCCCTGTCAATATGGTAGACTCTGCCAATGACGCTTTCGCCTTTTGCAGCAAGGGCGGCAAGGACTAAAGACACTGAAGCACGCAAATCTGTGGCCATGACTTCGGCACCAACAAGTGATTTCACGCCCCTGACAATTGCGTTACTGCCAGAAACTGAAATGTCAGCACCCATGCGGCAAAGCTCAGGCACATGCATGAAGCGATTTTCGAAAATATCTTCGCGGATGATTGATGAACCTGAAGAAAGAGTCATGAGCGCCATCATTTGAGCTTGCATGTCCGTTGGAAAACCAGGATATACCTGAGTGGTGATGTCAATTGGTTTGATCTCATCTGAAATTGATTTGAACTTCACACCATTTGGAATTTCGGAAACTTGAGTTCCTGAAAACTCAATTTTATCAGAAATGTTGCTAATTAATTCTGGATTAATGCCAATTAAATCAATTTCACCTTTAGTGATTGCCGCCGCCAATGCGTAGGTCCCAGCTTCAATTCGGTCCGGCATGATTTTATGGTGACAGCCGGAAAGCTTTGCAACTGGCTCAATTTCAAGATGATTAGTGCCAATGCCTTTGATTTTTGCTCCCATGCTTTCAAGGAAATGGAGCAAATCTGTGATTTCTGGTTCGAATGCGGCATTATGTATGGTGGTTTTGCCATTTGCTAAAGTCGCTGCCATTGCAATATTTTCAGTGGCTCCTACAGAAACTTTGTCAAAATGGATTGTTGCTCCTTGCAGGCCTTTGGGGCATTTGGCTTTGATATAGCCATTTTCTATTTCAATGACGGCACCCATTTTTTCCAGAGCTTTAATGTGCAAATCAACCGGTCTGGTGCCAATGGCGCAACCACCTGGAAGTGACACTTTTGCTTCGCCAAATCTTGCAAGAAGAGGACCTAAAACTAAAATTGAGGCTCTCATTTTTCTCACAATTTCGTAAGGAGCCTCCAAATTATTAATGTTGCCCGCATTTAACAAAATTGTTCTTCCTCTGCCATGATCGGCTGAATCAGTGCCGTCAATTTTTAAATCAACGCCATGATTAATCAGCAAATTCGTCATTGTGACAATGTCATCAAGATTCGGAATGTTTGAAAGAATGACACTGTCTGAAGTGAGCAAAGAAGCAGCCATGATTGGAAGAGCGGCATTTTTTGAACCAGCAATGTTGATTTGACCAAAAAGTGGCCTACCACCAATGATTTTAATTTTATCCATGAGTTTAATCTTTAAATTGAATGTGTTTTAAACCTAGCTTGAGATATATGTAGCCAGTGATGATTGTTATGATTGCTGAGATATAGAGCAAAATGGTACCAATTAAATGTGTGTGCGGAATGAATGATGCTTCGTCACCCAAAATCAGCAAGAAAATGGAAATCATTTGCGTGGCAGTTTTCACTTTTGACAAATTACTCACAGGTATGCTCACATGAAGCTCTGCAAGAAATTCTCTGAGACCGGAAACTAAAATCTCGCGCCCAACAATGGCAAGGCAAGGCAAAATCGCTGCTGCTCCGGAATGCACAAGCATGATGATGACCATGACAACCAGCAATTTGTCAGCAATTGGGTCAAGAAACCGGCCAAAACTGCTTTGGGCACCGTAAGCTCTTGCAAGATAGCCATCAAGAAAATCTGTGATGCTGGCGACTATGAACAAAAATGCGGCAATTTGGTAGGATAATATGCCAAAATCTAGGTAGAAAATGGCAATTATGATGGGTATGATGGCAATCCTTGAGATGGTCAAAATGTTTGGTAGATGCTTCATTATATTATGCTTTTTCCCGTAAATTATTGACTTATGATTATAAAATAAAAGAAAAATTATAGCAAACTATAATTACTTATTTGTGAAAATAATTATATATTTTTTCTGCGATTTTAAGACTCACATTTTCAACTTTTGCTAGCTGCTCAATTGAAGCATCTCGAATTTCTTCGATTGATGCAAAGTGATTTAGCAAAGCTTGTTTTCTTTTTTTGCCAATTAATGGCACAGAATCAAGATCTGAGATTGTTAGATTTTTTGCTCTTTTGGCTCGGTGGCTTGAAATGGCATATCCATGCACTTCATCTCTGAGTGTTTGGAGATATTTCATCACAGGGTCAGAGTTTTCTAGATTTAATTTTGTGATTTCTGATTTTTTCTCGTCATAGATGAAAAATGTTTCATTACCTTCATTTCTTTTTTCTGCTTTGGCAATTGAAACAAATTTGATAAATTCTAAATGCTCTTGTTTGGCAATTTGAATTACCGTATTTAAATGACCTTTTCCTCCATCAATGATGCATAAATCTGGCCAATTGCTGCGACTGAGATCTTCCAGCTTTTTGAGACGGCGAGTGAAAACTTCTCTCATCATTTGATGATCATCACCAACTTCAGTAGTTTTGATGTTAAATTTTCTATATTCTTTTTTGAGAAACCCCCCTTTCCCAGCACAAATCATCCCTCCAACTGCATTTGTGCCGGAAATGTGACTATTATCAAAAACTTCAATGCGTGAAATGTCTCTGAGAATTGAGAAAATTTCTTGGAGTTTCGTGAAAATTTGCCCATGATAGGCTTCTTTGCTTCTTTTCCTGCGCAAAGAATTCACGGCATTTTCATGGATGAATTCCATGAATTTTGTTTTCGAACCAATTTTTGGAAAGGTGATTTTGACAGCATAGCTTTGAGTGACAGAGAGCGCTTCTTCTATTAACTTAGTTTGCACAAGTTCAACATTGACAAAAATTTCTTTTGGTGCAACTCTTGTTTGGTAGAATTGTGGAATGAAGCTTGAGAGAATTTCATTTTCAGAATCTCCTTCTGCATGCAAGGGAAAAAAATCTTGGTTGCCATAATTCTGGCCATTTCTGATGAAAAAAACTTGCACACAACTTGTGGCAAATTCTTTTGCAATGGCAAAAATGTCAGCATTAAAAAAACTGCTGCTACTTATGAAATCTTGCTTTGCTTGAATTTGTGTTAGAGATTTAATTCTGTCTCTGATTACGGCCGCTTTCTCAAATTCCATTTTTTGGCTTGCCTCATGCATTTGGTCTGACAATTCTTGCTGCAATTTAACATTATTTCCGTCTAAAAAGTTTTTTGCTTGTTTGACCAAAGAAGCATAATCCTCTTTACTGATTTTGCCAACGCAAGGAGCAGAGCAGCGCTTGATTTGGAATTGCAAACAAGGTCTGATTCTGCTTTTGAAAAATTCATCTGAACATGGGCGTAAAAGGAAAATTCTTTGCAAATAGCTCACCACTTCTGAAACCATGCCACTTGAAGCAAAAGGGCCGAAATAGTTTCTCTTTTCCAGTTTTTTGCCACGATATTTGCAAATTTGTGGAAAATCATGATCTTGGCGGAGGTGAATATAGGGGAAACTTTTATCATCTTTGAGAAGAATGTTGAATCTGGGTTGAAGATTATATATTAAATTCGCCTCTAAAATTAATGCCTCAGCTTCTGTTTTTGTGGTAATGATTTCCATTTTTCGTGTCAAAAAAATCATTCTCTTGATGCGATCTGATAAATCATTTTTGTTCAAATAGTTCTTAATTCGATTAGGAAGATTTTTTGCTTTGCCAACATAGAGCAGCTCTCCGTCAGCAGAAAGCATTCTGTAAACACCAGCGCTTTGAGCATTTGGTGATTCTAGAATTTCTTGAATTGTTTGTTTAATGACTAAATGCCCTTCATTCATTGGGTAACCATTTATTTATTATTGATAAAATTTATTTTAAATTATTTCATTCTCCATGTCCATTTCTATTATGATGTTAATTGTGGATAAGTCTGTTGATAGTTGTGTTGAAAAAAATTTTTTTCATGCATTATGTGAATCTGTTAGTAATTTATAAAATTCTGATGTTTTACTGCTTCCTTTGCCACTAGATGAATTCGGCAGGAGGCTTTGTAAAAAATTATAAATAAATCACTTTTCTATTTGATTAAGCTGTGCCATAATTTAAATTGTGAGTTAATTAATTCTAAAA
Source organism: uncultured Rickettsiales bacterium (assembly GCA_964383745.1). Classification (GTDB taxonomy): domain Bacteria; phylum Pseudomonadota; class Alphaproteobacteria; order Rickettsiales; family CAYLHV01; genus CAYLHV01. The sequence continues at coordinate 16,570 of CAYLHV010000002.1, forward strand.
AACTTTGACATGGAAAAAATATGAAAAATCTTAGTAAAATTGGTTGCATTGCAGATAAATCAACTAAGGCCCAGAAATTTCTTGAAACTCTCAAAGCAAGATATGATCTGATTGACATTAGCCAAATGAGTCTTGACAAAATTGAAAGTCAAATTGAAATCATCATTGCCCTTGGCGGAGATGGTTTCATGCTTAATTGTCTGCATTATTTTTTAAAAATGAATAAACCAATTTATGGTATGAATAGTGGAAATTTAGGATTTTTGATGAATGATTTTTCTGAAGATCATTTGTTACAAAATTTGAAAAATGCAAAAAAACATAAAATCCACCCTCTAAGAATGACAACGATTGATGCAAATGGGCAAACACAAACCATTTTGGGGTTTAATGAAATTTCCATCATGAGAGCCACTAATCAAGCAGCAAAATTCAGAATTGAAGTTGATGGGAAAACCCGGTTAAAAGAATTTGTTGGTGATGGGTTGATTGTTTGCACCCCCACTGGCAGCAGCGCCTATAATCTCTCAGCTGGAGGACCAATTTTACCAGTTTCTTCTAATTTATTTGCCATGACCCCAATCAGCCCTTTCAGACCAAGACGCTGGAAAGGCGCGCTTCTGAAACATCAGTCAAAAATTAAAATTCACATCATTGAGCCAAGCAAAAGGCCAGTCAATGCCGTAGCTGATTTCTATGAAGTTAGTAATGTTAAAGAACTGGAAATCAGCCACGAAAAGAAACTTGGTGTTAATTTACTCTTCACGAAGGAATGCGACCTTGAAGAAAGAATGCTTAACGAACAATTTCTTGTTTAGAAAGGAATTTCATCATCAAGGTCATCAGTAATGTGTTCGTTCACTGAGCCGCTTTGAGAAGATGACTGCTGAGATCTTTGTTCATATGGTTGGTCAGAACTTTTTGAGTCAAGAATTGTGATTGAGCTGTTATAACCTTGCAAAACAATTTCAGTGGTATATTTCTCATTACCATTATTATCAACCCATTTACGTGTTTGAAGCGAGCCTTCAACATAAATTTTTGAGCCTTTTTTTACATAGTTTTTTATGATGTTGACAATTCCTTCAACAAAAACAACCACCCTGTGCCACTCAGTTTTTTCTCTTCTTTCGCCAGTTGCTTTGTCTCTCCAAGACTCTGAAGTGGCAATCGAAAGATTAGCAATTTCTCTGCCATCTTGAGTGCTTCTGATTTCTGGGTCTGCTCCAACATTCCCGACGATGATCACTTTATTAATGCTTCCTGCCATGTTTATTTTCCATTTATAAATTAAAGTTAATTTGAATATCTAGCGACTGATTCTAGCATGCATGCAAATCACAGTAAATAGTTTTTTTAGCATTTATTAGAAAAATTCTCGATACTTTTTAAAACTCTGACTCATATATAATTACATATATTACATATTTCAACTAGATATAAAATGGAGAATTTCAAAGATCTAGAATTTTTTTCTTTTAAATCCTCGTTAAATGATATATATAATTATTTAATGCTGAATATTATAAATAGGATTTTAGAATGGCAATTGTGATTGATGGTAAAGTTATTGATGAGACTAAATATATTAAAGTTAGGGGTGCTGAAGAGCATAATTTGAAAAATATCAATATTGATATTCCTAAAAATAAGCTCGTTGTCATCACTGGCCTCAGCGGCTCTGGCAAGTCTTCTCTCGCATTTGACACAATTTATGCAGAAGGACAAAGGCGCTATGTCGAAAGCCTTTCATCATATGCTCGGCAGTTTTTACAACTGCAAAACAAACCTAAAGTTGAATCAATCTCTGGTCTTTCACCTGCCATTGCCATTGATCAGAAAACAACTTCAAAAAATCCAAGATCAACAGTTGGAACAATCACAGAAATTTATGATTATTTGAGATTGCTTTTTGCAAGAATTGGCATTCCTTATTCTCCCGCAACTGGTAAACCAATCGAAAGCCAGACTGCAAGCCAAATGGTGGCGGAGATTAAAAAATTACCACAAGGCACAAAATTCAACATTCTGGCACCAATTGTGCGTGGTGGAAAAGGTGAACATCGCAAAGAATTAATGACATTGCGCAAACAAGGTTATCAGCGAATTAGAATTAATGGCGAAATTTTTGATTTTTCTGACATGCCTAAAATAGATAAAAATAAAAAACATAATATTGAGGTTCTCATTGACCGGCTTGTTTTAAAAGAAGATATTGGAAATCGGCTTGCCGACAGCATTGAGACTGCTTTGAATCTTTCTCAAGGCATTGTGATGGTGCAGATTTTGCCAGAGAATGTTGAAAATGGCCAGAAAAAAGAGGAAATCATTTCATTTTCCGAAAAATTCTCCTGCCCAGTTTCCGGCTTTCAAATCAGCGAAATTGAGCCAAGAATGTTTTCATTTAACAGCCCTTTTGGCGCTTGTGAATCTTGTGAAGGTCTTGGAACTGAGCTGTTTTTCGACCCTGATTTGATTGTGCCAAATGAAAATATCTCTTTAAAAAATGGCGCAATTGCACCATGGAATTCTTCTCTCTCAAAAGAACAATTGCAAACAATGGAAAGCTTAGCGCGGGCTTATGATTTCTCTGTTGACACACCATTTTCACAACTCTCCGACAAAGTGAAAAACATCATTTTTTACGGCTCCGGGGAGGAGATGATTGATTTTGAATATTATGACGGTTTGAAAAATAAAACCATTCGAAAAACTTTCGAAGGCGTGATCCCAAGTATTGAAAGAAGACTTGCTGATGTTGATGAAAATGCATTGAAAGAAGAATTATTAAAATTCCAAAGTGAAAGACCCTGCAAATCATGCCATGGTCACAGGCTCAAGCTTGAGTCTCTTTGCATTAAAATTTGCGGAATTCACATTGGAGAAATCACACAAATGACCATTTCTGAATGTCAAGAATGGTTCGAAGCAATTGATCAAAAATTGACGGCAAATCAAAATAAAATTGCCGAAAGAGTTCTTAAAGAAATTAGAGAAAGATTGGGATTTTTGAATAATGTGGGGCTTGATTATTTGACTTTGTCTAGAGAATCCGGCACTTTGTCTGGTGGAGAAAGTCAAAGAATTCGCCTTGCTTCACAAATTGGTTCCGGCTTGAGTGGTGTGCTTTATGTGCTTGACGAACCTTCGATTGGACTGCATCAATCTGACAATCGGAGATTGATTAAGACATTGAAAAATCTCAGAGATCTTGGAAATACGGTGATTGTTGTTGAGCATGATGATGAAACAATGATTGAAGCAGATTATTTAATTGACGTTGGTCCTGGCGCTGGTGTTCATGGTGGCCAAATTGTGGCACATGGAACTCCCGATGAAGTAAAAAGTCACGAAGAAAGCATCACTGGTCAATATCTCAAAGGAAAAAGGAAAATTCAGATTCCTGAGAAAAGCAGAGCTGGTCATGCTGGTAAGGAAATAGCTCTAAAAGGTGCAAGATCGAATAATTTGAAAAACATTAGCTTCAAAATTCCGCTTGGCACTTTCACATGTGTTTCTGGTGTTTCTGGTGGCGGAAAATCCACCCTAATCATGCATACACTATATAAAGCGGCCATTAGAAAAATGGATGGTAGCAAGGTGATTCCTGGAGAATATGACGAGATTTTGGGGCTGGAACATATTGACAAAATCATCAAAATTGACCAGTCACCAATTGGGCGCACTCCACGCTCAAACCCCGCCACCTATACTGGCGCTTTTACACATATCAGAGATTGGTTCGTTGATTTGCCCGAATCAAAAGCAAGGGGTTATAAAGCCGGACGTTTTTCCTTCAATGTGAAAGGAGGACGCTGCGAAAGTTGTCAAGGTGAAGGATTAATCAAAATTGAAATGCATTTCCTACCAGATGTCTATGTGGTTTGTGACGCATGTAATGGCATGAGATATAATCGCGAAACTTTGGAGATTAAATATAAAGGAAAATCAATTTCAGAAGTTTTAACAATGACGGTGGAAGAAGCTTCAGAGTTTTTTGAAAATGTTCCATTAATTAATGAGAAAATCAAGGCCTTAATGGAAGTTGGGCTGAATTATATTAAAATTGGACAGCCGGCAACGACATTGTCGGGTGGTGAGGCTCAAAGAGTGAAATTGGCAAAAGAATTATCAAGAAAATCAACAGGTAAGACATTATATATTCTCGACGAACCCACAACTGGACTTCATGTGCATGACATTAGCAAATTATTGCAAGTGCTCCATAAATTGGTTGAATTGGGCAATACTGTGCTTGTGATTGAGCATAATATGGATGTGATTAAAACTTCTGACTATGTGATTGACATTGGCCCTGGTGGAGGAGACAAAGGCGGGGAGCTTGTTTTTGCAGGAACTCCAAAAGAATTAGCAGAACATGAAGTCAGCGTGACGGGGAAATTTTTGAAGCCCTACATGAAAAATTAATGCATTTTCCTGTTGACATTTGGGCTTTATATGTTTAAATTATGATCATAAAAAAAATTTTACATATGTAAAAATTTGGCATGAATGAAGAGAACAGACCTGGCTTGGTTGACATTTGCATGGAAATTGTTGCTATTTTCTGTTTATTTTCATTTTTAGGTTGGATCGTTGACAGATTTTTCTCAAGTGAACCAGTCTTTTTGGCAGTTTTTGCAATTTTGTCTTTCATAATTGTGATTTTCAGAATATATGTAAAAAATGTAAAATAATTTATATGAGCTTTGAAAGAATCAAGAATGTCTCACAGCCCTCTCAGTCAGTTTGAAATCAAACCAATCATTGATCTTAATTTTCTTGGATTTGACATAAGTTTTACAAATTCCGCACTCTTCATGATGCTTTCTGTGGGAATCTTAGGCTTAATGATTTTTTCTTTGAAGAGAAAATTGTCAATCATTCCCGGAAGAATGCAGTCTTTTTGTGAGATTATTTACGAATTCACTTCAAACACCATCACTGACAATGTGGGAAAAGCTGGTTTACAATATTTTCCTCTTGTTTTCAGTCTGTTTATTTTCATTTTATTTTGCAACTTGCTTGGCATGCTGCCCTATGGCTTTACTGTGACAAGCCACATTATTGTCACTTTTGCGCTTGCTTTCTTGGTTTTTCTCACAGTGACCATTTTGGGTTTTGTGAAACATGGACTCAAATTTCTTTCACTTTTCTTGCCAAGCGGCACACCATTATGGCTGGCGCCTCTCATGATTGTCATTGAGCTTTTCACATATATGGCGCGCCCCGTCAGTCTTTCCATTCGTTTGGCGGCAAATTTGATGGCTGGCCACGTTTTACTGAAGGTCATTGCGGGTTTTGTGTTGATGATGGGGGTGAGTGGTGGTTGGCTGCCAATTCCGTTTTTGGTGCTTTTCACAGGATTTGAGATTTTTGTTGCAATTTTACAAGCCTATATTTTCACAATTCTGACTTGCGTTTATTTGAATGACGCTGTGAATTTACACTAAAAAAACTTGATTTCTGGAATTTAATGCTGGACATTTACTTTACATTGTGATATATATTTGCTTTGAATAATTTTATGTCATTTATATTTTTAATTTTTCTTCAAGGAGACTCTAATCATGGATTCTGAATCACTAAAATTTATCGCAATTGGTCTAATGGCATTTGGAATGCTTGGGGCTGCGATTGGCGTTGGAAGCATTTTCTCTGCACTCCTTAATGGAATTGCTAGAAACCCTTCAGCTGAAAATAAACTCACAAGATATGCCATCATTGGCGCAGGTATGGCAGAAGCCATGGGTATTTTTGCTCTGGTTGTTGCTTTGATCTTGATGTTTAAATGAATTTTGAGACAAAATTTCTTGAGAAGCGCAAGGGTCTTTAATTGTCTCTTGCGTTTTTCTCAATTTAACTTAACTATTTAAGAAAAATAAATGCCACAGTTAGAATATAGCAGTTTTCTTCCACAATTATTTTGGCTTGCAGTTTCATTCACAGCCATTTTCTTCCTCACTAGAATTTTTGTCTCAAGAATTGGAGAAATTGTCTCTTTAAGACATGAAAAACTTCAAAAAGATCTTGAGATCATTAAGAAATCTCAAGAAGAAGCTGTGAGAATTGAAGAGACTTATGTAAATCATCTTAATTCTGTGAAAATTGAAGCCTCAGCCAAGATTGAAAATGCAATCAAAGAGGGAGGAAAACGCTTCCAGACTAAAGAAAAGGAAATTGATGGTTCTTTGAAAGAAAAAATCGAGTCGGCAAAACAAGCAATTGATTCAGAAATTGTTAATGTTAGAAAAGAAATTCATTTTCTTCTTCCAACAGTCATTTCGCAAATGGTGAATAAAGTTGCTGGATTTGAATATAAGACTGATAACATTAAAGTATTTTTGAATAAATATGCCAAAAATACGGATCAAGAATAATTACTTAGGTTTAAAGACATTATGACAGAAATTTTTAACGAACAATTTTGGGTGGCATGTTCATTCTTCATTTTTATTGCACTTGTTGGCAGGCCTTTTAAAAATGCTTTAATTAATTTTCTTGATGAAAGAGCTGCAAAAATTACAAAAGACCTTTCAAACGCTGAAAAACTTAATGCAGAATCTCTGCGAAATTTAGAGCAGGTGCAATTATTGCATGATCAGGCAAAAAAACAGGCTGAGCAAATCATTGAAAAAGCCAGCAAAGAGGCTTTAAGAATTGCAGCTGATTTTGAGGCAAAAGCAGAAGAGATGATTAGGCAAAAAGAACTTATCGCAACTCAAAAAATTAAATCCTATGAAAATTTAGTCAAAGAAAATTTAAGAAAAGAAGCTGCAACCACAGCTATTGAAATTGTGAAACAAATCATTAATGAGCAGCTTGACTCAGAAACTGCGGCAAAAATCCTGGAAAATTCCATTGAAAACATGATTTTAACAACAAAAAAGCTACATTAATTTTGTAAAATCAATCTCTGCTTGAAATGCTTCACTTTGTACTTTATAAAATCTTATAATTTTGCTAAAATTATATTTTGGGTTTTGATCAATGATGATCTTGTAGCTTGAATTGTTTGGATTGGGGTGGTTTTCCGCTGCATGTCTGTTTATTAAATTATTTTTTATCACAAAAGAAGGATATATTATGTTTTCTTGGTTATTTGGTTTTATGTCCACAGACATGGCAATTGATCTTGGTACTGCTAACACAATTGTATATTTAAAAGGCAAAGGAATTGTGCTTGATGAACCTTCAGTGGTTGCACTGTTGAAAGTTAACGGCACCACTAAAACATATGCCGTTGGCCATGAAGCCAAAATGATGCTTGGAAGAACTCCAGCAGAAATCGTGGCAATCAGACCTTTAAAAGACGGCGTCATTGCTGATTTTAAAGGCGCGGAAGAAATGATCAAACATTTCATTCACACAATTCACAACCGCAGAAGCTTGACTGGACCAATGATTTTGGTTTGCGTTCCTTCAGGCTCAACACCAGTTGAAAGAAGAGCTATCCAAGATGCCGCAGAGTCAGCTGGTGCAAGAGAGGTCTATTTAATTGAAGAACCAATGGCAGCTGCAATTGGAGCTGATTTGCCAGTGACTGAGCCAACAGGTTCAATGATTGTTGACATTGGCGGTGGAACAACTGAAGTCGCAGTTCTTTCCTTGGGCGGCATTGTCTATTCCCGCTCAGTTAGAGTTGGGGGAGATAAAATGGACGAATCTGTCATTTCCTACATCAGAAGACATCATAATTTGCTGATTGGGGAATCAACAGCTGAGAAAATTAAAAAACAAATTGGCAGCGCATGCGCACCAGAAGACGGTCAGGGGAAATTAATGGAAATTAAAGGACGTGACCTCATTAATGGCGTGCCAAAAGAAATGGTTTTGAGTGAAGCACAAATTTCTGAAAGCTTGCTTGAGCCAGTCAGCCAAATTGTTGAAGCTGTGAAAATTGCTCTTGAATGCACACCGCCAGAACTTGCTTCTGACATTGTTGACAAGGGAATTGTGATGACAGGTGGCGGCTCGCTTCTGAATAATTTGGACTATGTCCTCAGAGAAGCAACTAAACTTCCGGTTTTTGTGGCTGAAGATGCTTTGTCATGTGTTGCGCTTGGAACAGGGAAAGTGCTTGAAAATTTTAAAAAGCTTAAGCATGTTCTGTTTAAGCAAGACTAAAATTAAGTCATGAATTGATTAATGGAAACTCGTAAAATTGACCAAAGCAAGATGAATTCTCCTTGGAGTGTCTTTAAAACGCTCTTTAAAAGAATTTCTCTGGTCATTTCTTTTTGTTTAATTCTTCTCTTTTTCTTCACTTGGAAAACTGAAAATGTTCTTGCAAGAAAATTACGCTCTTCAATTCTTGACATTTGCTACCCTGCTTTGGCAAGCATGACTTCATTCGTGGATGCAAGCTATGAATTTGTGGAATATTCTAAAATATTCTTCACAATTAAAGATGAAAATCAAAATCTGAAAGCTAAGATTCAGCAGCTTGAAGGAGAGATTGAATTTTCTAAAAAATTTGAGAAAGAAAATCAAGAGCTAAAAAAACTTTTAAAATTTGTTGAAGAATCGGAATTTTTGTTTAAATCGGCAAAAGTCATTGGCTCTAGTAATAATAGTTTCATTAAATCAATTTTGATTGATATTGGGCTTAATGAAGGTGCGCAGGTTGGACAAGCGGTGGTGAATCATCATGGCGTTGTTGGCAGAATCATTGAGGTTGGCGACACACATTCTCGCGTTTTGCTTGTCACTGACTATAACTCAAAAATTCCAGTGATTGGAATGTCCAGCAGAGAACACGCAATTCTTTATGGGCAGAATGATGATCTTCTGAAATTGTCTTTCTATGAAAAAAATCACGATTTTGAAATTGGCGAAACTCTTATCACGTCAGGCGATGGCGGACTTTTCCCTCCGGGCTACCCAATTGCCACCATTGTGGATATTGAAGAAAACAGAATTCTGGCAACATCAGTCACTAAATGGAGCTTGATTGATTTTGTGAGTGTTTTATATAAAAATTAGAGCTCTCCATCATGTGGATTTTGGGCGATTAGGTTGATTACAAGAGTGCAGCGTGATAAATTTACTACGTTTATTTTCAAATTATGACAAAATAGAAGGGGATTTTTTAATTTTTGATTAAAAGATCATATACACGTACTAGATTAGCTTCGGGAATATTAATTTAATATATTTTATAGGTTTGCTATGGGTACTATCGATAGAAATATCATGAATTTTTTTGGAAAACGCTATCTTCCTAGAGAAGTAGTGCAGGAGTATGAGGATTATGTTTTATACATAAAGGAAAAAATTCTTGCAGGCATTGATACTTTTAAGGTGGATCAAGATCCTCCAGATAATGCAATTACAATACCAAAAGACTTATATGCCGATGAAAAGATTATGGATGAATTAGTGAAAATTCTGGAGAATTATGACGACGTTATTTGGGTGGATTTTGATCGGACATATTTAACAAATGAGCAAACTGCAAAGATTTATGCAACTCAGAATGATAAAGTTAAAATTAATTTTAGAGCAGAAATTTCTTACAAATTTACATTAGAGAAAACGCAAAATATTTTAGAAAATCTTGTTGAAAATTCTGCACCAACTGAGTTAATTGTAAATTTGAAGAAACAAGAATATGCGGAGTTATTAAAAAAATATGTTAATGATATTAATGTGACTCAGTTTCAATTTGTGTATGAATGTGATGCTGTTGATAATATTATTTTTCTCCCGGTTGCTGAATATGATTACAAGAACAATGTTGAGAGACCTAGAAATGAAGCCATCTTTGAGATGGCATTAAGTAGAATTAAAAAATATCAAGCATGTGAAACTATTGATCTTCCTCATGATGATGCGACTTTAATTCAAATTGCAAATCATGAATTATATCATTTAGAGTGGAATTTGGGTCTTTTTGGGAGTTTTTCTAAATATTATCAGCGCCAGGGGAAATTTCATATTCCTGAACTTATTGCTAAAGCCTTGGGTTCGAAAATAATGTTTGATGAGGATGAGTCTAAAATTAAATATTTTCAAGATCATGTAGAAAATGGCCAGTCTCCGAGCCCAGAGGCTTTAGAAGAAGCTTGGGAGAATTTATGGTATAAGGCTGATTTGGCTTGAGAGAGATGTTCTATCTATGCGACCTTGGAAAATTATTTCTGCTGGGCCTTCCATTAGAAGATTTTCATTTTCATCTAAAGTGATGGAAATCACGCCGCCTTCATTGATGGTGGCAATTTTACTGTCTCTTGGTAAAATTCCTCCCATGATTCCAGCGTATACCGAAGCTGTGGCGCCGCTTCCGCAGGCAAGAGTGAAGCCAGATCCGCGCTCATGAGTCACTAGTTTGATTTTGTTTTTTTCTAGAATCTCAACAAAATTCACATTGATTCCATTTTCAAAAAATAAATCTAGTGCTTGAGAAAATTTTTTTATATCGCTTTTGTCAGGCATGTTTTTGACGAAAATCACTAAATGTGGATTAGAGACATTCACCAGGAAAATAGATTCACTGACTCTCCTTAAAATCTTAGCAACGCTGCCAGGCGGTTCTTGCAGTTCAGCCTTTCCCATGTTGACCATGAATGAGTTTTTTGAAATGGATTTCACATTAATGATTCTTCTTGAAACTAAAATTTTGACTTCTGCAATGCCCTGCTCTTGGCTGATGATTTTTGCCACGCAGCGAGTTGCATTTCCGCATGCTTCTGCTTGAGAGCCATTTTGATTATGAATGATCATTTCGCAATCAGCTGCTGCAGAATTTCTGATTAAAATTAACTGATCAGCGCCAATGCCGAATTTACGGTGACATAAAAATTGAATTTCTTTGACAGTTAGATTTTTTTGTTTCTCTCTCTCATCAATGATGATGAAATCATTTCCGGCACCATGCGCTTTGATGAAAAAAATTTCTTTCTCAAACTTCATAAAAATTCTTTGCTTGCAACATGATTTCAGAGATGATCTCTGCAGCGGGTTTTTCTGACTTCACCATGCCAACTGCTTGACCAGCCATTAAAGAACCATTTTCAACATCTCCGTCGATGACGGCTTTGCGCAAGGCTCCGGCCCAAAAATGCTCAATTCTCAGCTGGGCTTCTTCTTTTGTCACTTGACCATTTTCAAAAAGATTAATTGTTTCCCTTTGCACTTTGATGAAATTCTTGCTTGCTTGATTTTCAATTGCTCTGACAGGAATGACTGGAAAATTTTCGTCAACTTGCACAGAAGCCACCGCATCACGCGCATTTGCTTTAATGAAAACTTGCTTAAAATTTGCATGAGCAATTGACTCATTTGCGCAAACAAAAACAGTGCCAAGCTGACAACCAGCAGCACCCATTTTGAGATAGGCCACCATGGCTTCTCCGCGGGCAATGCCACCAGCAACAAAAACTGGCACTAAATCTTTTACCTCAGGCAGAATTTCTTGGGCAAGAACTGAAGTTGAGACTGGGCCAATGTGACCACCAGCTTCCATTCCTTCAATCACAAGCGCATCAGCACCATGTTTGATTAATCTTTTTGCAATGACTAAAGCTGGAGCGAAACAAATCACTTTTACTCCGCATTCTTTTAGTCTTTTAATTTGGTTTTGTTTCGGAATGCCGCCCGCAAGCACGACATGCGTCACAGAATTTTTAATGCAAGTCTCAATTAATGAGTCAATTTCTGGATGCATTGTGATTAAATTAACTCCAAAAGGCTTGTCAGTTAGTGCAAAAGTTGCTTTAATTTCTTGCTCAAGCAAAGCAGAATTCATTGAACCACATGCAATGACACCGAAACCGCCAGCATTTGAAATTGCAGCAACCAGATTTCTTTCTGAAACCCATGACATTGCTCCACCCATGATTGCGAATTTGCTTCCTAGAAAATCTGTCCCTTTCTTGCAAATTGCATCAAAATTTTGTGACATTTTAAACCTCTTCCGTTGCAAGAGCGTTGATTCGGTCAAGACCAAAAACTGCATGCAAAGATTCAACTGCTCTTTTCATGTGAATTGCGTCAATGACAAGGCTGATTCTCATCTCTGATGTTGAAATGACTTTTATGTTAATGGAATTTTTGGCGAGTATTTTGAAAATTTCCATGGCAACAACAGAATTATTTTTCTGGCCATTTGTTTTAATGCCAAGACCAATTACTGAAATTTTGCTGATTTCTTCTTCAATTAGAATATTTTCATATTTTATAACATTTTTGTTATTTTCCAGTAAGTTATGAGCTTTTTTGATTTGCATTTTAGGAATTGTGAAGCTGATTTCAACGTGAATATTATCTTTGCTTGCTGTTTGAACAATTGTGTCTGTGATGATTTCTTCATCGGCAAGGAGAGAAAAAATGTTTGAGATGACTCCTGGCTTGTCAAGAAGTCCGGTCAAAGTCACAATTGCTTCATTTTCTTTACATGCAATTCCCGTTACAGGGTTTTGAGAAAGCAAATCTTCGTCATTATAGGTGATTAAAGTACCGTCATTTTCTGAGAAACTTGACAGAACTTTTAAGGGCATGTTATGTTTCATGGCCATTTCAACCGCTCTTTCATGCACAACTTTTGCGCCTAAAGCGGACATTTCCAACATTTCTTCGTAAGATATTTTATTGATTTTAGAAGCATTTACGGTGATTCTTGGGTCAGTTGTATAGACTCCGTCAACGTCAGTATATATGTCACATCTTTCGGCATTTAATTTGACACTTAAAGCGACAGCGGAAATGTCTGAGCCTCCTCTGCCAAGTGTCATGATTCTGTTTTTCTCGTTAACTCCTTGAAAACCTGCAACAATTGGCACAATTCCTTCTGCAAAATCTTGCTCCAAAAGAGAAATGTTCACATTTTCGATTTTTGCATTACTATGTGACCCTTTAGTGCGAAAAGGAAGCTGCCAGCCAAGATAGGATTTTGAACGAATGCCATTAGAAAGCAAGGCAAGAGCAAGCAAACCTGAGGTCACTTGTTCTCCAGAAGAAATGATTGCGTCATATTCTGCAAGCTCTTCATCTGTAAAAAAATCTTTATTTTTCTTATTTGCAGCTTGGCGAGACCATTCAACAAGTTGATCTGTGACGCCGGCCATTGCGGAAACAACCACAGCAACTTTGCTGCCTTTTTTAAGCTCAGCTTCCACTTTTTTTGCCACATTTCTGATGTGATTAATGTCTGCAACAGATGTTCCACCAAATTTTTGTACAATTATGCTCATTTCTCGTGACTCAAAAACCAATAAATTTCGAATATATTCAAATAACTTTCATGATTAATGAATCATCAAATCACAGTTATTCCAAACTCATTCTACGTCATATTATCAAATTATGCAAGAGATTTTGCTTAAATTAAAGCTAGAGTCGCTAGTTTTATTACTCAAATCTTCTTTAAGTAAGCTTCAAGCTCCTCTATTGTAGGCAGCTCTGACTTGATATTTTCTGGGATTGCCTTATCAATTCTATATTCAGATAGGCCTATTGGTTTTGACATGTCTCTTAAGGCATATTCTGCTAGAACGTTGTTTTTTGTTTTGCATAAAATCAATCCTATTGATGGATTGTCTGATTCATGTTTTAAAAGATCATCAACTGCTGAGAGATAAAAATTCATTTTCCCAGCATATTCTGGTTTAAACTCTTGATCTTTAAGCTCAATTATGATGAAAGATCTGAGTTTTATATGATAAAATAATAGATCAATGTAAAAATCTTGATCAGCAATCTCCAAATGATATTGCCTTCCTACGAATGCGAATCCGGCTCCTAATTCTAGAAGAAACTTTTCTACATATTGAACTAAATTTTTCTCCATCTCTCTTTCATGGGCTTGTTTACCTAAATTGAGAAAATCAAAAATATAGGGGTCTTTCAATATGTTATTTGCAAGTTCCGATTGTGTGCTTTCCAGTGTTTTATCAAAATTTGTGATTGCTTTGCCTTTTCTCTGATGAAGTTTTGCTTCAATTTGTGAAACCATGACATTTCTGGACCAATTATTCTCTATGGCTTCTTTAATGTAAAATAACCTGGTTCTTTTGTCTGAGATTTTATCAATTAATGTTATGTTATGATACCAGGTCAATTGTGCAAGAGGCGCTTGCACAAATTCATAATCGGGATATTCCTGGGCAAATTTTCTCATATATTTCAGACTCCTAGGAGAAAATCCCTTCATTTGTGGAAATTCTGACTTTAAATCTTGTGATAATTTATCAATGATTTTTGCTCCCCAGGCATTTTCTTCTTGAGATTTCAATATCATGAGACCTATGGCGTGATATAGCAGAATTAGCTCTTTATTAACATATTGCGCGGCTCTGCTTTGTGATTTTGAGACTTGATTTTTAATTTGTGCAAAAAAATCATTATATTTTTCAGTTGTGATTTCGCTCATTATTCTCCTGCTTTGGTTGAAATTTGACTATAAAAAGATATATAGATGATTTTTAGCAGATTTGCTCCTTTTGATCAATAGCAAATTTATCAAATTGATGCGAAAATTTGTAAGAAATTCAATGGCCTCAAATCAAAGCTTTAAAGAGGTCATTAATTCTGACCATTCTCTTTTGTTAAGCTCACTTGTCTCTTGAGTCACTTTTTCTCCATTAATCAACCGCTTAATCACGTCAATGCCTTTTGCAGAAACATTTACTGCACCAATCCGATAGTCGCTAAAGGCTTCGTAGGAAAATGGGACCCATTTTTGTAAAATGTCCATAATCACGTCAGCATAGGCTCTGATCTCATATTGAGCATGGGAATCAGCACGGAGTCTTGCAAAATGGAATAAATTATGAAGATCTGTTTTCCAATACCATTCTGTGTAATAGTTCAAATTTAGGTTCATTCTGGCAAGTTCTCTGGCAAGACAGGCTTTGCTTTCGTCAATGACATTTCCTTGGTCATCTTGATTCAACATTTCACTATAGTGTTTATAGCATCTTTCAGAATCTTCATGGAGAATTTGCAAAACTCTGTTTGCTTCAGCTTCACTTAAATTTTTCTCCTCCCTGCCCTGCCTGTTAGAGATTGATTGGGCGGCTAGATGTTCTTTTTTGGGAATGTAGAATTCTTTGGCCAAAATTGAATAGCGCGCGGAATATTCATTAACATTTGCAGTTCTGTGCCTAATCCACTGTCTTGCAACGAAAATTGGGAGTTTAATGTGAAATTTAATTTCACACATTTCAAAAGGAGTTGTGTGATGATGGCGCATTAAATAGCGGATTAAGCCTTTGTCTTCATTGACTTTTTTCGTTCCTTGGCCATAGGACACTCGGGCAGCTTGCACAACAGCATTATCATCACCCATATAGTCAATCACCCTGATGAAACCATGATCTAGAACTGGAAGTTTTGCATATAATATGTCCTCAAGAGAGTCAACTGTTGCTCTTAAAGTTTGCTTTTTAGCTGACCTTGATTCTTCAATTTCTTTTTTTCTTAAATTTTCTAGATCTGTCATTGATTGATGCCTCTCATGTGATTTGGTTAAATGTTATAATCTAGGGTCTAAAATTCTTCGAAGTAAGAAACTGTAACTATACGTTATACGCCATTGCGAAGGAAGAAGTGATTAGCAATCCAGTTTTGTGATTTCTGGATTGCCGCGCCTTTGGCTCGCAATGACGGTTCTGACTATATTTCCCGAATGCGGTTTTTGGTTACGCTTCTCGCAAGACGGATGATTACAGGTTATTATTCGAATTTAATGGCCCTGGTTATATTCTTAAAGAAAGATTTTAAGTTATTAAAAAAAATCTTCAAGTATTAATTTGCCAAATTGCAATATTTTTTCCTTTTATATCGCGTGAAAAAAGTATATAATTGGTAATGCAGAGTCATTTCATGATGAAGCTATGGTAATAAACGTGGCTTGAAATAGACGTTACGGACCCGGGGGCAGTACCCGGCGTCTCCACCAGTTGTTTTTGCGGGGACGACCAAGATTCGACGTGCGTAATAAAGAAGTTATTTTTACCCAGGATGATTCCTCTGGAGAGTTTTCTCTTGCTTGGGTCAAAAACAATAAATGCAAACGATAATAATGCATCTGTAGGGTTTAACGCACTAGCTGCTTAACCTTACGCGGGTTTGGGTGTCCCGGGCAACAGAAACACCCAACCTTAAGATAACACATATATTTTCTTCCTGCCTGGTACGTCAGGTTTCTGAAGTCTGAGGACCGATATTTTTTTATTGATGGGTGCTGTCTCTGTCTAAGCCGTGGCTTAGTTATATGGCGCCCCCCTTACAATTAGGGTCGTCAAGTCTCATATTTTCCAACGGCCAAGGTGGGAAGATTCTGTTTTAGCGATGCCTCATCATGACAATTGATCAACAAAAATCTCAGTTGCGAATGAAATTTAAAGAAATTCGAAATTTAATGAGCAATTCTGAAAAAGAAATTGCGGAGAAAATTATTTTTGAGAAATTTCTTCACCATTTGGAAAATTTTAAATATAAAAAAATTGGCCTCTATGTTCCTTTTGGTAGTGAGATTAATTTACTACCATTGATTGAAACTCTGTGGCAGAGCGGCTTTGAATGTTCTGTGCCTGAAATGAAATTAGGGAATGAAATGGATTTTCACATTTGGAAATTTGGAGAAATTGGTGAAAAAACCACTCCTGAATTGCTGGTGATTCCCGCTCTTTCTTGTGATGAATTTGGCTCTAGACTTGGTTATGGCAAAGGGTGCTATGATTTATTTCTGAAGAAAAATCCTGACATTCGAAGAATTTCTCTCTTGTTCCAAAAACAAATTAGTGCAACGAAACTTCCAACCAATGAGCATGACCAGAAAATTGATTTAATTTTCACAGAGGCAAATATTTACTTTACAAAATGATATAAAATCTTCTAGAATGCTCTCAACTAAATTTTGTGGTGAGATCAAACGTGGAATTTTTGATATATTTAACTTCATTTTCTTTTGTCATGCTGGTGATCATTTCTTTTCATGAGTTTGGACATTATTATGCGGCTAGAAAAGTTGGAGTGCATGTGGAAATTTTCTCAATTGGCATGGGGCCTGAGATTTTCTCCTTTAAAACTAAATCTGGCACAAAATTCAGAATTGGAGCGCTTCCCGTTGGTGGATATGTGAAAATGTTTGGCGAAGATGAACAGAATCAACTCTCGCAAGAAAATAAAGAAAAATCTTTTTTCTTCAAACCAATTTGGGCAAAATCAGTCATTGTTGCCAGCGGACCGATTGCAAATTTTCTTATGGCAATTTTCATTTTGACATGCTTCAACATGATTTATGGAAAAATTCAACATTCAGCAAAAATTCATGAAGTCCTGAAAGACAGCCCAGCTGCTGATGCTGGGCTTTTAAGTGGAGATGTTATTTTAGAGGTTGATGGTTTTGCAATTAATGATTTTGCAGATTTTCAAAATGTCATTTTAATTCACCCAGAAATTCCTTTGCAAATCACTTTCAGAAGAAATGATGAAATTATGAAAAATGTGATTTCGCCAAAAGCCACCATGCGAAAAGATTTCCTTGGTCATGAAACAAAAGTTGGGACTGTGGGAATAGTTGCTGGTGAAGCTTCTGCACAGAAACTTTCTTTTGCGGCATCACTTTTTGAAGCAGCGATTTTTGTTAAACAAACTTGCCATTTGACACTTAAATTTCTTGGTAATTTGATCAGTCATGGCACAGGAATTGAAAATATGGGAGGGCCAATTAAAATTGCACAATATTCCGGCAAGTCAGCCCAAGCTGGCTATGTGTCTTTGATTTGGCTGATTGCAATTTTATCAATTAACCTTGGCCTCATTAATTTACTGCCAATCCCCATGCTTGATGGTGGGCATTTATTTCTTTATTTGATTGAAGCAATTTCAAGAAGAAAAATTTCACCAAAAATTCAAGATTTTGCTTTTAAAATGGGGGCTTTATTTTTAATTTCAACTATGCTATATTTTACGTTTCATGACATTAGGTCACTATTTCTTTAAATTTAAAACTTAGGTGTTACATGCGTTTTTTCAAATCAAAGCTGATTTTAGCGATCTCAATTTTTAATCTCCTCTTCTGCCATCACTCTTTTGCAGAAACTGTCAATTCATTCTCAATTAAGGGATCTCAGAGAGTTGAGAGAGAAACAATCTTGTCTTATTTGGACATTAAAAAAGGACAAAATGTGACTAAAGAAGACATTGACAAAAGCTTGAAAAATCTTTATGCAACTAACCTTTTTGCTGACGTGTCTGTGTCAATTTCAAATGGAATTCTTGTGATTGAGTTAAAAGAAAATCCAATGGTGAATAACATATATTTTGAGGGAAATAAGAGGGTGAAAGACTCAGATTTGCTTCCTTCATTAAGCCTCAAGACACGCTCGATTTTCACAGCATCAAAAATTCAAAATGACACTAACAGAATCATCACAATCTACGGTAAACAAGGAAGATATGCTGTTAGAGTGGTGCCAAAAATTATTCAGAAAAGTAATAACCGGGTTGATGTGGTTTATGAAATTGACGAAGGACCAAAAACACCTGTGAAAAAAATTATTTTTGTCGGAAATGAAAATGTGAAAGACAGCGAACTGAAATCTGTGCTTGTGACAAAAGAAGAAGGTTTGTTTAGTTTCCTGACTGGAAGCGGGCGCTATGAGCCTGAAATTGTGGAATTTGATAAAGAAACACTCAGAAAATTCTATAATTCAATTGGATATGCTGATTTTAAAGTCCTTTCAGCCTACACAGAATTTTCTCCAAGCAAAGATGCGGCCTATGTCACTTTTGTGATTGAAGAAGGTTTGGTTTACAAATTTGGAGAAATTTCAATTCACAATAACATTAAAAATGTTAATGTCGAAGATCTGAAAAAAGAAATTCTCACTAAAACAGGAAAAACTTTTGATGGAGATAAAGTGGAGGACAGCATTGATGCCATAACCAAAAAACTTAATGACATGGGTTATGCTTTCGTGAATATTTCTTCAAATAGCACCATTGATTCAGCGAACAAAATCATTCATCTGAATTATGAAGTTTTGGAAACAACAAAATTTTATGTGAATAAAATCAACATTGAGGGAAATGTCAGAACACATGATAAAGTCATTAGAAGACAATTCCGCTTCGATGAAGGTGACGCATTTAATGCGACAAAAATGAAAAGATCCGAACAAAGACTCAGAAATTTGGACTATTTTGAAGATGTGAAAATTGATAATTCTCAAAACCCAAATTCATCTGACAAAATTGATGTTAATGTGAAAGTCACAGAAAAATCAACAAGCCAAATTAAAGTTGGTGGCGGCTATTCTTCTGTTGAAGGCTTTATTGTTTCTGTCGGTTCTTCCGAGACAAATCTTTTTGGAACCGGACGGGTGCTGAGTTTGGGGGCTGAAAAAGGAAAAAGAAAGCTTGACATTAATGCTGGAATTTTTGATCCACATATTTTTGACAGCGACTTTGGCCTTGGTTTTGATGTTGATTTTAATAAATCAAATAGAAGCAGCTATAGACCTTATGACAAAAAACATCAAAGCTCTTCTATTAGGGTTTCTCACGCGCTTAATGAGTTTTTAGCTCACGAAGTTGACTATAGCCTCAGCCATAATGAAATTATGAATTTGAGCTCAAATGCTTCAAATCACATTAAAAGACAGGCAGGAACTAGGAACACTTCAAAAATTGCTCACTATTTTAAATATGACAGAAGAGATGGGCGTTTTAAAACCACCACTGGCTATTATGTCAATTTCGGACAGGAATTTGCAGGACTTGGCGGGAACACAAAACATGTTAAACACACTGTCGAAGGAAAATATTATATTCCAATTCACAAAGATTCTGTGATTTTAAAAGTCAGCGCTTCTGCAGGACATTTAAAATCTCTAAAAAAACAAGATCTTGTGTTTAATCCAAACTTTTTCTTCCTTGGGGGCGATTCCTTGAGAGGCTTTGATTTTGGAGGAATTGGTCCAAGAGATAAAATTATTGGTGCTTCTGGCAAAACTGGTGACCCGCTGGGTGGAAATTTCTATTATGGAAGCTCTGCTGAGTTGAATTTCCCAGTTGGTCTTCCAAAGGAATATGACATTTATGGGTTAACATTTGTTGACATTGGAAGCGTCACAAATTTGAATCTACCTGCAGATCAAAAAGACACCATACATAATGACCGCAAATTGCGTGCTAGTGCTGGTTTTGGGACAGTGTGGTTGACTAATGCTGGTGTCATTAGCTTGAACTGGGGTTTCCCTTTCATGAAGCAAAAATATGACGTACAAAGAAAATTCACATTTAACTTCTCTACAAATTTTTAAAGGATATTTATTATGTTTAATATGAAAAAAAATCTTAAAATCTGTTTTATTTTGATTGCCTTTTTTGGCGCCTCCGCACAAGCAGCTGATTTTGTGCTTTCTGAAAAAATTGCTGTTGTTGACATTCAAGATGTGACAGCAAAATCGGAAGTTGGAAAAAATGCTGCTTCAGTTCTGCAGAAAAAAGCAAATGAATATCAATCTTACGCAGATAATTTGCAAAAAGAAATTCAGAAAATGGACAAAGAATTGATGAACCAAAAATCAATTTTGTCAGAAAAAGCATTTGATGAAAAAATGCAAAAAAGAAATGAAAGATTTGTTGAAGTAAATAAAATTGTTCAAGATAAAAGATATAGCTTTGATAAAGCAAAATATGACATTGACAATGAAATCATGGAACATGTTTTTCATGTGATTGAAGAGATTTCTAAAGAAAGAAATTTTGAACTTGTGTTGCCAAGCAATGGAAATGTCCTTTTCTTTCATAAAAATCTTAACATCAGCAATGAGGTTTTGAAAAGACTTGATAAGAGAGTTAAAAAACTCAAAATCACATTTTGAGGATGTTTAGATTATGGTAGATGAAGTTTTTTTTGATAATTTTGGGCCTTTTTCTGTTGAAGAAATCATAAAAATTTCTGGAGCTGAATTAAGAATTTCTCATGGTGACTTCAAACAAGAAGAAGTCATGAAAAAATTGATCAATTCTGTTGAGCCTCTTGACAGGGCAACTGAAGGTGATTTGACTTTTTTGCATAATAAAAAATATGCCTCAATTGTTGCTTCAAGCCATGCTTCAATTTGCATTTTGCAAGAAAATTTTCTTGAATATGTGCCATCTCATATGATTGCACTGGTTGCTAAAGACCCTTACCTTGCCTATGCGAAAGTTGCAAATGCCTTTTACCCTTCCGACTTGTCACTTTTGGCTGGGAATAATCCAATTTTAAAAAATTCCATTTCACCAAAAGCGATTGTGTCTGAAAGAGCAATCATTGGAAAAAATGTGTCAATTGGGCCAAATGCTGTGATTGAGTCTGACGCAATCATTGGTGATGGTTGCCGCATTGAGCCTAATGCTTATGTCGCTTCTAATGTGGTGATTGGGGATTCATGCGTGATTGGAGCTTCTGCTTCAATTTCTCATGCTATTATTGGTAATTTTGTCAAAATATATCCTAATGTGAATGTTGGGCAAGATGGGTTTGGCTTTGCTTTTGACGGGAAAAGGCATTTGAAAGTGCCGCAACTTGGCAGAGTTGTCATTGAAGATGACGTGGAAATTGGTGCAGGAACTTGCATTGACAGAGGCTCTGGCCATGACACTGTCATTGGAAAAGGCACAAGAATTGACAATTTGGTGCAAATTGGACATAATGTGAAAATTGGAGAAAATTGCATCATCATTTCCCAAACAGGAATTGCTGGCAGCACGAAAATTGATGATTTCGTCGTCATTGGAGGGCAAGTTGGAATTGCTGGCCATTTGAAAATTGGCAAATATGCACAAATTGCTGCAAAAACTGGGGTGGGGAAAAATGTGGCCGAAAAAGAAGTCATTGGCGGCTATCCTGCAATGCCAATTAGAACATGGCACAGACAGACAGCCATGCTGAAAAAATTAGTTGAAAAAAATAAGGAGGAAAAATGATTAATATTGAACAAATCATTAAAATGATTCCACATAGATATCCGCTTTTGCTCGTTGACAGGGTGATTGAAGTTAATCCGATGGAATCTGCTGTTGGGCTTAAAAATGTGACTTTTAATGAACCACATTTCATGGGACATTTTCCTGACAAGCCAGTAATGCCAGGTGTTCTGATTGTTGAAGCAATGGCTCAAACTTCCGCAGTTCTTGTGGCGCAGTCAATTGAAAATATGGAAAATAAATTGGTTTATTTTATGTCAATTGAAAATGCTAAATTCCGCCAAATTGTTTCTCCAGGTGACACAATGAAAATTCACATTCAGAAAAAACAAAATCGGAATAATGTTTGGAAATTTGAAGGCAAATGCTATGTCGAAGAAAAATTAGTTGCTGAAGCAAGTTTTACAGCAATGATTGTGGATAAATGAGAGGAAAAAAATGATTCATGAAACTGCCATTGTTTCTAAAATGGCGAAAATTGGGAAAAATGTTCAAATTGGGCCCTATTGCCTGGTTGGAGATCATGTTTCGCTCGCTGATGGGGTGGTTTTAAAATCACATGTGGTGATTGAGGGAAACACGGAAATTGGCGAAGGAACAAAGATTTTCCCTTTCGCGTCAATCGGCTCAGACCCGCAAGATCTTAAATTTGCAGGGGAGAATTCTCGCATCATCATTGGAAAAAATAATCTAATTCGAGAATATGTCACAATTAACCCCGGCACAAAATCTGGCATCATGGAAACAAGAATTGGGAATGATTGCCTTTTGATGATTTCATCCCACATTGCTCATGATTGCGTGATTGGGGATCATGTGATTTTGGCAAATAATGTCACTCTTGCAGGCCATGTGACAATTGAAGAACATGCAATCATTGGCGGCATGTCGGCCATTCATCAATTTGTTAGAGTTGGTGCTCATGCCATGATTGGCGGCATGTCAGCAATTGAAAAAGACATCATTCCTTTTGGCATGGCTTTCGGTGAAAGAGCAAATTTAGCTGGGCTTAACATTGTTGGCATGAAACGAAGAAATTTCACTAAAGATGATATGAATGCTTTGAGAAGCGCCTATGACATGATCTTCGTGGAAAATAATGACCTCACTTTTGCTGAAAGATTGCATCATGTGGGGGAAGCATTTGCAGAAAATGTGATTGTTTCGCAGCTTGTGAATTTCCTGAAAACAGACAGCTCAAGAGCAATTTGTACACCAAAAAAGAATTAATGCACATGAAAGAAAAAATTGGAATCATTGCTGGAGAGGGAGTTTTACCAATTGAAATTTGTAAATCTCTGATGGAATCTCATGCGGAAATTGCAATTTGCTCATTTAGAGAATCAAATGAATTTTTTGAAATCTCACGAATTCCACATTTAGCAGCCTCTTTTGGGAAAGTGCAGCAAATTATTGATTTTTTTAAAAAGCATGAAATTCAAAAAATTATTCTTGCAGGCTCACTCAAAAGACCTGATTTCAGCTCTCTTAAAATTGATTTCACAGGCACAAAACTCCTTGCTGAAATCATGAAAGCAAAATTAATTGGTGATGATAATCTCTTAAAAATTGTGATTCAGTTTTTAGAAAAGCAAAATTTTAAAATTGTTGCCTCGCAAGAAATTTGCCCCGAACTGCTCATGCCTTCTGGTGTTCTGACAATCAAAAAACCAACTGAGAAAAATTTAGCTGACATCAAAATTGCCACAGATTTTCTGAAAGCCACCAGCAGCTTTGATGTTGGGCAAGCAGTCATCATTTCTTCTGGTGTCATTATTGCAGTTGAAGCTGCTGAAGGCACAGATGAAATGATTAAAAGATCAAAAATATTTTGCCATAAACAAAAATCTGCTATACTCGTCAAAACACTCAAGATCAATCAAGAGTTGAGAGTTGATTTGCCTTCAATTGGACTTCAAACTGCGGTTCATGCAAAAGACATTGGACTTGAAGGCGTTGCAATCTCTTCATTCGGAGCATTTCTTCTTGAGAAGGAAAATTTGATTAAATTTGCTAATGAAAATGGTTTATTCATCGTTGGAATTTAGTCATTCAACTTTTGGAGTTAAAAAATGGCAGAATCATCCCAAGAACATAATCTAAAATCTTTAAAATTATTTGACTTTTCTGACTTTGAGCTAGATTCATTTCCCAAAAAGGCCGATAATTTAATTGAACTCACTCTCGTTAACGGAAAGATTTCTAAAGATTTAAGTGAGAGAATTGCTGAAATCAGCTCTTTGCAACAACTGACAATCATTGACTGTAATGTTGATGAGAATTTTGTCGAGATTTTCACAAATTTTGCAAAATTAGAGAATTTAAAAAAAATGGAAGTGGTTGATTCTGAAATCACAAGCCGTGGTTTTCTTGAGATTGCAAATAAATTCCAAAATTCAAAAATCGAAAAACTTGCTTTTGCAAATAATGTCATTAGCGATGAATCAAAATATTTTTCCGAAGCAATTGATTCTCTTAAAAAAATGAAATCTCTATCTGCAATTTCTCTTTCAAATAATGCAATTTCTGATGCAGGTGCTGCAAAAATTGCAGAATTAATTAACGAAAATCTCATCATTAAAAATGTTTTATTAGCAAAAAATGCAATTTCTAATGATGGAGCTTTCAGTCTTTTAGGTGCCATCTCGGAACATCCATCTTTTGAGAGATTGATTCTTGATGACAATTTAATCGGTGACATACCTGCATTGAGCGGTCTTTTAATGATGAACCAGAATGAGAATTTGCATTTAAGCTTCAGTGATAATTTCCTGACAGATTTTTCTGGTAAATTCTTTTTAGAAAATTTCCAAAATGGGCATGTGAAACCTTTGCAAGCTCTAATTCAAAAAAATAAATTTTCCCATGATCTTCAGGAAAAAATAAATAATATCATTCATCCTCATGTGATAAAAATTCAGAATTTACTGACAGAATTCAATAATATTGAGCTGACCGTCACAGAAGATCTAAAATTAAAAATGCCAGAATTTCTAAGACATTTTAGTTTGAACTATGAAAATGTTAATTTGCCAGATTTTAAAAATGTTGAAGCTCCAATGGAAGAAATTTGTGCAAATCAAAAAGAGATCAGGCTTTTGCAAAAACCAAGCGGCATTCTTGAGGAAATGGCTTTTTCTGACATTTGGGGCGAAATTAATGATGTAGTTTGTGAATTTCTCTAAACCCCGAAGCTTTTCACAAGATTTCCGCAAATTAAATACCAGCCATCAATGATGACGAAAAATATGATCTTAAAAGGCATTGAAATCATCACTGGTGGCAACATCATCATTCCCATTGCCATTAAGATTGCGGAGATTGCAATGTCAATTACAAGAAATGGAATGAAAATTAGGAAGCCAATTTCAAATGCTCTTTTGAGTTCACTGATCATGAAAGCCGGAACCAGTGCCTGAATTGGAACTTCTTCTGGCTTCTCAAGTTTAGGAGTTTTAGAAATTTGTAAAAATAGTTCCAGATCTTTTTCTTTAACATTTTTAAGCATGAATTCTTTAAATGGCCCTACCACCGGAACCAGAGCTTGTTCTTCTGTGATTTTCCCTTCAATGAGCGGCACCACGCCTTCTTTATAGGATTTTTCAAAAACAGGACCCATGATGAAAAATGTTAAAAACAGCGCAAGGCTGATTAGAACTGAGTTTGGAGGGCTTTGTTGCAGGCCAATGGCGCTTCTTAAAAAAGAAAAAACCACAATGATTCTGGTGAAGCAAGTCACCATGATTAAAATTGACGGTGCTAAACTCAAAATGGTGATGAGAAAAATCATTTGAAAAACGCGACTTGTCAAATCACCACCCAAATCAAATGGGAGACCATCTGCTAACGCAAATTCAGGATTTAGAAATAATAAGATTAATAAAAAATATTTTCTCATATGTTCTTTTTCTCACATTTTAAAAGGGTTTCAGAGTCGCGACCAAGCAAGATTGTGAATTCTTCTGATTCGTCAATTGTGAAAATGATGATTTTGCGTTTTTGATCTAGAATTTTAACTTCACTGATTTTAATTCTCTTATTTTGCATTTGGATTTTGAAATTATCAATTAACCCTAATTTACGCATGATCAAGAAGGCAGCCAGCATTAAAATCAGAATGAAAGCAAGTCCTGTGAAGACTCTGATGATCATTTCATTTTCCATTTTCTTGACTCACAAAATTTGCATCAATATATTTCCGATGTTTTTCTGCATTTAGAGAAATATCGAGAATCGCATCTCGGAGATTAATCATTTTCTGATCCCAAAATTTTTGCCAATTCTGCAGCACAGAAGCAATTTCTTCTAAAAAAGTTACATATTGTTTTTTATGATCATCACTAAGCTGATTTAATTCTGCAATGAATTCCATCACTTTGTCGTGATATTCATTAAACATTTCAACTTGCGCTTCCATGATGTGATGTGCGTTTCTCTTTTCAATTTCTCTGATTTCGCTGATGATTTTTGTGATTTTTTTATTCATCATTTTAACCCTTATGTTTATTTTGATAAATGAAAGATAGAATCTCTGCGACCGATCCATAAACCTCAAATGGAATTAGCGAATCTACCTCTAAAATTGAGAGAATCTGCACTAATTCTTTATCTTCCTTGATGAGAATTTGATTTTCTTTTGCAATTTTGAGAATCTGTTTTGCAAGCTCGCCGCGACCAGAAGCGGTGATTTTTGGTGCATCCATGATGTCTTTATCATATTTTAAAGCAACTGCAAGCATTTCTTTTTCTAAATTTTTCATTAATCTGCACTTGTAAATTCTAATTCTAGTCACCATTTAAGCTTATATGCCTGGACATATATTTTAACTTAAAGAATATGTTTGTGAAGATGATATCAACTTTTAGTCTTTTTAAAAATAGATATTTTCAAAACTTGACTAAGTTTAAGAAAAAATGTAGTCTATGAAGCAATTGTCTACCAATAAATTTAAATTATGAACGGAGAAATTATCTTGAGCAAATTTTTAACACCTTCAAATAGAAAAATACTTAAATATAGTTTCTTCAGCAGCTTGCTTGAGCTTTATGAATTTGCTTTATATGGAGTGATGCTTTCAATTCTGTCTAAAAAATTCTTCCCAGGAAATGCGCAGACGCAGATTGTGCTGGCATATTTGGCTTTTAGCCTCACTTTCTTAGTGGCACCAATCTCTTCCTTCATTTGGGGATATATTGCTGATAAACGTGGCAGGGTTAAGATGATTCGAATGACTTTGAATTTAATGGCATTCCCATCTTTCATCATTGCTTTCCTGCCAACCTATGACGAAATTGGCGTTTATGCTTGCGTGATTTTGGTCATTTGCAGAATCTTGCAAGGAATCAGCTCTAGTGGGGCTTATGGTGGAATTAAAATTTTTGCTTTTGAATCAATTGGTAATGACCATTTAGGTAAAACAGCAGGGATCTTGAGCTGTGCCGGCGCCTTGGGCGTCTTAAGCGCGAACTTTGCTTCTTTCATTGTGACAAAGAATCCTCATATGGAAGATCTTTGGAGATATGCTTTTTTAGTTGGTTCTGTGCTGGGTGTCATTGGCTTTTTAATTAGAAAAAGGCTCATTGAATCATCAGAATTTCTGAAAGCTAAACCTCCGAAACCTGAGGAATTAACATTCAAAGCATTAATGACGACCTATAAAAAACGAATTATTGTCATTTTCTCAGTCAGCTCCTTTCTTGGTTTATTTTCCTATTCAATGCATGCTTTCATGGTGGTGCATTTAACTAGGCTTGGATTTGAGCATAGTTTTGCCTATTTGCTTTGCATCATGGCACTGAGCTGCACGTGCATTTCTGCAATTTGCATCGGTTTCAAAATTGATTTCACAAAAAATGAAAATCATATCACAAAAGTTCTGGCATGCTTGATTTTTGTGTTTCCATTTTGCTATTCTTTATTCTTAAGTCAGGAAAAATGGCAAGCACTTGTCGCAATGGTGATTCTTGGACTGTTCTTAGGTTGCTATTCCCCAACAATCAATATCATCAACTATAAACTCTTTCCAACTGCATTAAGAGGCAGAATGCTCCTTCTGTGCTATAGCCTTGGCGTGGCGTCTTTTGGTGGTTTTGCTCCGACGATTTTGAATCAATCAATCAAAATTCCGCAAAATCTCATTGACCCGAATCTTGTGCCAGGTTTTGTCTTGTCTTTTGCAAGTTTTGTTGTTTATTTGCTTATCAAATTTAATAGACCTAACTCTCAATGAATTCATAGGCCTCTTCAATTGTCTTGATGATTGCGTCTTTGTTGTAGGGCTTTGTGATGTGCCCTACAACACCTAGTGAGAAAGCTTTGTTAATTTCATCAATGTCAACCATGCCGCTTTGTAGAATGATGGGGATGTTCTTGAATTTAGGTTCTTTCTTAATCACCTCAATGAGGTCAATGCCATACATGTCAGGCATCATCATGTCCATGAGAATTAGGTCAATTTCTTCATAATGCTCATAGAGCTTGCTAAGAGCTTCTAAAGCCCCCGCAGCTTCAATCACTCTAAGCCCGTGACTGCTGATGACCATGTTTAATGCGTTACGGAGAATTTTCTCATCTTCAACAATTAAGGTGGTTTTCGAGGCTTTGGAAACATTGAAGTTTTTTAATGGCTCAGCTTTTATTTTCTTCTGATTTTGACTATATGGCAATGCAAAAGAAAATGTGGCTCCTTTTTCTAAATTATTCTCTGCCCAAATCACGCCTGAATGATAGAAAATGATGTTCTGACAAATTGCAAGCCCAAGACCAGTTCCACCAGCGCCTGTTTTTGTGTTACTTCCTTGTTGAAAAGGTTCAAAAATTTTCGTGAGCTCATTTTTATCAATCCCAATTCCAGAATCAATCACTGAGAAACATAAATGCTTCGCGTTCATGGAGTTTTTATCGATTCTGAAAGTTTTATTATCAATTCTGACCAGAATTTCGCCATATTCAGAAAATTTTATGGCATTTGAAATTAAATTACGAATGACTTGCTTGATTCTTAAAACATCAAAAGGTGCAACTAAATCTATGTCATCTTGAATTTCAAGGCGCAGAGAAATTTGTTTTTGCAAACAGAGAACTTTGGATTCTTCGATGATGTCTTCAGCAGCTTTTCTCAAATCATTTTTTTCAATTTCAAGAAGCATTTTCCCTGAATCAAATTTTGCTACTTCAAGCAAGTCTGACAAGAATGTCATAAGCCTGCTTCCACTGTCAGCAATCATGTTCACATAGGTCAATTTTTCTTCATCGCTGAAACTGCCCCATTGTCCTTGCAAAATCTCAGAAACGCTGATGATGCCTTGAATTGGCGTTCTGACTTCATGGCTGATGTTATGGAAAATCTCTTTTTTATATTCCAACGCTTTCGCCAGCTTCCTGTCAGATTTAATATTATCATTATGAGATTTTTCTAGAGTTAAGTTGATTTTTTTATTTTGTGTGAGGGCATTTTCCAAATGAGTTGTTTTTTCTTCCACATTTTTCATTAACATTTGGTTCGCTTCTTTTAGCTGCATTTTTGTGTCTTCAAGCTCTGCATTTTTTATCAGCATTTCGCTATTTTTTTCTTCTAATAAGATTTTACTTGATTTTAATTCGGAAACGGCATTTTTGAGCAGATTAGTGATTCTTCTGAGGCGCTTTAAATCAAGTTCTCTTAAATATAGAATAAAATAGCTTAACACAGACGTACAAGCAGCTGCATAGATCACATAGTCATAGTTGTGAGTTAAAATTGTGAAATCTTCTTGTAAGAAATTTTGCACTACAAAAGCTGATGAAACTCCAATTACCATAATGGCAATGAAACTGACCCAATCAACAAGCAATGTTAAAATGAAAGTGGAAACCACTGTGTTTAAAATCCAAAAATCATCACTTGCCTTGCTGTCAATTGTTAAAAAAGTTGACAGAAATGGTAAGCAGAATAGTAAAGTAAAATACCAATAAAATGGCAGATATTTTGACGTTTTGGCTTCTTCTTCGCCTTTAGCAATTGTCCATATTACTAAACAGAAGCAAAGAGCACATGCAATTGCTCTTAAAGTGATTTCCACATGTCTAACGCCACCATTATAGGACCACATGAAATATGGGATGATGTAGATGGCCATTCCTATGAAACCAAAAGTTAGATAATATTGTCTGCCATAATATCTGACTTTTTGATGCACAAATTCAATAATTTTAGAAAAGCTGAAAATTGAGAGAACTGCCCCAGAAGCCTTAGAAAAAAACTCCCGAAATGTTACGCCACCACCAGAATCTTCCGAATTTTTTTCTCCTTTAAAGATTCTTTGTCCACCAAATTGATATAGCACTATGAAAAGAATGATGTCTAAAAATGTGATTGGGATGATTCCGTCAATGTGGAATTTGCTTTTCAAATAGAGAACCCATATAATGGATGAGCAGGAACCAAAAGCAACACAAATTAGGAAATTTCTTAAAGTTAGGATATAGCCCCAAATGCCAAAAATGAATGGTACTAAAAGAATTGTGACCCAAAAATAGGCTGAAAACACCACAATCTTCAGAATGTTTTTATACATTAATGCAATGAAGAGAGTTGAACTTCCTAAAAAGAAAGTCATGACTCTGGCAATGATTAATTCTTTTTTCACTCCCAAAGAATTTTTGAAAACTGGCTTAATCACATCATTCACAATGGCAACACCAGCAACATTTAAATGTGAATCAGCTGTTGACATGATGACAGCAACAAGGCCAGAAATGATGATTCCCCTGAGTCCCACAGGCATGATGTTATCAACCAAATAGAATAAAACACTATTCGCCTCTAGCCTGGGGTTAAGTACGTAGCCCATCATGCCAATTAGAACAATTATGACCGACAGAAACAGACCTATGAAAGCAGCGATCCGAAAACTATTAATGGCCTGTTTGGAGTTTTTTGACAGAAGAACTCTTTGCAAAATTGTTGGCGTGATATATAGAAAACAAAAAGTCATGAAGAGCATGAAATGTTCCTTAAACCCTTCCATGTCAGCAGTGAAGCTCATTTTTTCTTGCGGTAATGCATCAAAGAAATTCCTGTAACCACCCACAACTTCCAAAGTCTCAGTATAGACAATTGGAATGGCAATGATGAGAATGGCAAATTGGAAAAGATCTGTTTTAACAACAGAATTAATGCCGCCAAAGGTTGAATAGAAAATCACAATTCCATAGCCAATGACCACACCATATTCATATGGTATGTGTAAAAAATAGTGCATTAGGGAACCAATTGCAAAAATCTGCGCTGCAACGCTTGCAATTGAAATGGCACCCACAGAAATGCCAGAAATAATTTGCCCAACTCGACCATATAGTTGGAGGAAAATTTCACCAATTGAAATTGCTTGATTGAAATGTTGCTTAATTTTTGGGGCAATCAGCTCAGAAATCACTAAAGGTTTGATTGAAAATCCAAATGTCACAATGATATATAAAATGCCATATGTGAAAGATTCAGTGACAGAGCCAATGATGGAATTCCCCCCGATCATTGTTGCGAAAATTGTGGCAACCATGACAAAAGTGTGATAGTTCCGATCATGAACAGCATATTGAGAGAAATTTCTGATTTTCTTTCCAGAAAAATAACCAATGGACATTGTGAATAATAAATAAAAAATCACGATCCAAATGTCAATTGAAATTGAGCTTCCTAACATAATGCAAATTCTCCATTAAACGAAACATAAATTTCCTGAGACTGTTTTTTGACATAATTCACAAAATCAAGTACCAGTCACCATGTTAATTAAGTGTTACCGCTTCCTTAAAACTTCAAGACAAGAAAAACATATTTTTCAGGATAACATAACCAAAAAAGAACACGCAAAGAAAATTATACTTTAACCAAATTAAATGAAGCAAATTCTAAAAATGTAATAATTAATACACAATTAATGGATTTTATCCCTTTTTGTTTAGTGGATGCTTTTTTTCTATTTCTACTAAAAGCTTTCCAGAATTCACATGTGTGTAGATCTCTGTGGTGCTGATGTCTGAATGGCCGAGTAGCTCTTGAATGCTTCGTAAATCTGCTCCTGCAGAAAGTAAATGAGTTGCGAAACTATGTCTTAAAACATGTGGAGAAACCAAAGAAGGGTCAAGACTGCATTTTAAAGCAATTTCTGCCAGAAGCTGATGGAATCTTTGTCTGGTGATGTGACCCTCTTTAGAATTTGATGGAAAAAGCCATGCGGAATCTTCACAATTTTTTGGAAAAAATTCTTTCCTAATTTGCAGATATTCTTCCAAAGCCTTGATTGCTTTTGAGTTTAAAGGCACGATTCTTTCTTTTTGACCTTTCCCAATGATGAAAAGATGGTCTTTCACTTCACCTGAGCCAAGAACTGAGATTTTTAATGTCACTAATTCTGAAATTCTCATTCCGCTGGCATAAAGCATTTCAAGCATAGCATGGGTTCTTCTGTCTTCCTTAGAGAGATTTTGACTTGCAAAATCAAGTAATTTGAAAATATCTTCTTCACTTAAAAATTTTGGCAGCTTCTTTGAGATTTTGGGAGTTGAAATTAAAATTCCAGGATCATCATTCCGATGATTCTCATTAACAAGGAATTTATGAAAATGCTTGATGGAAGAGGTTTTTCTGGCAATGGTCCTGGCGCTTAGCCCCTGCAAATGAAGTTGCTCTAAAAAGCCAGATAAATGTTTTTTTTGCGCATCAAGAATTTTGATTTTTTTCTCTTTCAAAAATTGATGATATTGCTCAAGATCATTTTCATAGGAAATGATGCTGTTTCTAGCAAGATTCTTTTCAGCAACCAACATTTCTAGAAAAAATTCTATTAAACTATTTTCGTTTTTTAATGTCATTATCTTGGATTATAGAATAAAAAAAAGCCTCTTCAAATAATAACAAATAAAAGAGGCTTATTCAAAAAAAATCATAAATGATTTTAATTTAATGTGTCAGAATTTTCAATTTTTTGTAAAAATTCTTGAACTGAATATTGCGTGATAATGTCTGTTGGTTTATATTCGGCAGCATCATTTGCCACAAAATAGACACCAGCAGAAACCAGCAATCCAGCAACTAATTTTAATGTGATATTCATAAGTACACCCCTTAATTTCACGTTAAAAAATATTTACAATATGGATTTTTACTGTTTGAATCTACACAAAATTAGTGTATATTCTTTAATGGAGCTTTGAATTTATTGAGTCGCAATTTTTTAAACTTAAAGTTGAGATTCATAAATAGCAGCGCCCTCAAAATCAATGTTATCCTTACTTTTCAAGAAAGTAAAGATTTTTTCGTTCAATCAATAGTTTGAGGCATAAAAAAAGTGTCACTATATTCTGGCATATTAAAATATATCACAAAACCGATTGTGATTGTTGGCCTTGAAGGTTCAGGCAAAACAACAGTTGGAAGAAGGCTTGCCAGAAAGCTGAACATGCCTTTCTTTGACAGTGACCAACAAATCATCAATAAATTCGGCCTAAACATAACAGAAATCTATAATGAAAAAGGCGAAAATTTCTTCAAAGAGCAAGAACATGAAACTCTGAAAGAACTGTTGCAAAAAGGTCAATCAATCTTGTCAACTGGTGGCGGCACTTTCGTTGCAAAAAATAATTTTGATCTAATTAAAAATCATGCAGTTTCTGTTTGGATCAAAACTGACATTGAAACCGTCATTTCGAGAATTGTGAAAAAAACAAATCGCCCAGTTCTTGCAAGCGGTGACAAAAGAGAAATTCTTGAAAAGCTCATGGAAGAAAGATTTCCAGTCTATGAAAAAGCCGACATTCAAATTGAGACAAGCATTGAATTAAATCATATGGAAGTTGTTGATGGCATCATTGAACTTCTCGAAAATCATTTTTCAATTTAAATTTCATGAAAATTTTCCTCGCACAGCTTAATCTTACAATTGGCGATTTTGAAAATAATTTTATTAGAATCGCTGATTCTTTCCAAAAAGCTGAAGAAAAAAAAGCTGATTTAATCATCTTTCCCGAAATGGCCATTTCTTCATATCCTGTGCAGGACATGATTCTGAGGCACTCTTTTTGTGAAGAAAATGAAAAATATTTGCAAAAAATTGTTGCTTTAACGCAAAATCATCATTGCGCAATTCTGATTGGAAGCATTCATAAGGAAAAAGAACAAACATTTAATGCTGCTTTTGTGATTCAAAATGGCGAAATTAAAAATCTCACAACTAAACATATTTTGCCAAATTTTAGTATTTTTGATGAGTCGCGCCACTTCACTTCCAAAATTCAAAATAATCATTTCACAATTGCGGGACGAAAATTTTCAATTTTGATTTGCAGAGATGCTTGGTCAGAAAATCTTTGCGAGAATGTTATTGAAAATGATTCAGATTTCATCATCACCATTAACGCCTCCCCCTTTGAGAAAAATAAATTTAATTCAAGAATCAAACTTGCTCTCTCATATGTGGAAAAATATCAAAAACCATTTCTTTATGTTAACTTGGTTGGTGGGCAAGATCATGTTATTTTTGATGGTGGGTCATTCGCACTCAATGAAAAAGGCTCCTTTTTAAATGAGGTAGGCTTTTTTAAAGAAAATTTAGTTGAAATTAACTTAAATTCAAATCTCACTTTCCAAATGCCAAAAATTGATGATCAGCGCTTGATTTATGAAGCTTTGATGATGTCTTTAAGAGACTATGTGGGCAAAAATGGGTTCAAATCTGTCGTTTTTGGCCTCTCTGGCGGCATTGATTCAGCCCTCACTTGCGCAATTGCCATTGATGCTTTGGGAAAAAATGCTGTGCATGCAGTCACTCTTCCTTCTAAATTCTCCTCTACAGAAACTTTTCTCGATGCAAGCATGTGTCAGAAATTGATGGATATTCAGAAAATTGATGAAATTGCCATTCAAACTATTGTTGATGAGGTGGAAAAAACTTTGGCTCCGTTTTTTATTGGCAAAGAGAGAGACAAAACTGAAGAAAATCTTCAAGCTAGAATTCGTGGTTTAATTTTAATGGCATTAAGTAATAAATTTGGCTCAATGCTTCTGACAACTGGTAATAAATCAGAACTCGCAACAGGCTATGCAACTCTCTATGGTGACATGTGTGGGTCCTATAATTTGCTAAAAGATTTATATAAAACAGAAGTTTTTGCCCTCGCAAAATGGCGCAATCAAAATTTCCCAAACAATGCACTTGGCAATCATGGCATGGTGATTCCTGAAAATGTCATTAATAAAGCACCTACTGCCGAATTAAATTTTAACCAAAAAGACTCCGATTCTCTCCCGCCCTATGACATTCTTGACGCAATTTTGGTTGAATTAATTGAAAATGAACTTTCAATTAATGAGACTGCGCAAAAACTTTCTTTTGATGAAAAAATTGTTTCTCATGTGGCATTTTTGATTAAATCATCAGAGTTTAAGCGCACGCAGGCAGCTCCTGGGGCAAGACTCTCTCTGAAGTCTTTTAACAATGGTGACAGAAAATTTCCCATAACAAATAAGTTTTTATACTAATAATTGATTGTCATTTAAATTAATGCTACCATTAGATATTGGCATTCAACTTTTAGTTAATGGAGACTTTATTATGTCAATTGAAGATGGGATTAGACGAGATGATGCACCAATCGAAGCACAATCTGATGCACAAGCTGTGGTGGCATTAACTTCTTTCAGCGCTTTTTTGGGCTATTCATCAACCGCTTTTAGCAGCACTTTCACATCTAGAAATATTGGTTACACAGTCTGTAAGGCTTTTGTATTAGGAATTGGCATGACCATTGGCCTTTCCGCTTATGCTGCCATTGTTGGAACTGGGGTGATTAAAAGATTGCTCGGAGAATCTTGGTGTGACACTAAACTCACAGTTTTAAATGAAGAAATTGGCGGAAATCCGTTTGAAATTTCTTTTGGAAGGTCAGACACTTTTTGCTCGGTTAATGAAATTGAAAAAGACGCAGCCACATATGGCCCAAAACTTGGCTATAGGCACGAAATTGTTAATAATCAAACAATTACAATCATTGGCGCAGATGATTATAAACTAATTGGTGAATATGAATTTGATCAAAATGATTTAAAGTGTGATTGTCATAAATATTAAATGATCAAAATAAAAATATCAGCATTAATAAAATCTGAAATCATCTCAAGCATGTTGCTCATCATCAGCTTTGTGCTTGCAATGTGCACTTCTAACATTGACTGGCTTTCTGAGTCTTATAGAAATTTTGTTTTCTACCCAATTTCCTTTGGTTATGGGGAATTCATATATAAAAGCCCTTTAATTAATTTAGTCAATGATGGTCTCATGACTTTATTTTTTCTGCTGATTGGATTGGAGTTAAAATTTCATTTGATTTGCGGAGAATTTAAAGATCACAAGACTCTGATTATGCCCTCTTTTGCAGCTTTTGGTGGGATTGTGGTGCCCGCTTTGGTCTATGTTCTCTTCAATTATGACTCACCAACAATTGAAGGCTGGACAGTTCCAATTGCAACAGACACTGCTTTTATGCTTGGGATTCTGTCTTTTTTTAGTAAAATTCTGTCATCAAAACTCAGAGCTTTTATCATTGGCTTCTCATTAATTGATGACACCATCGCTTTAATTCTTCTTGCATTACTTTACACCAAATCTTCAGATATCATTGCGATTTTTGCTTCTGTGATTTTAGTGATTCTCCTATTTTTACTAAATCGCTTTAAAGTTCAAAATGGTTTTTATTATATTTTTATTGGTATTCTTTTGTGGGTGGCAATGGTTGAGGCTGGAATTCACGGAACTTTATGTGGCGTCATTTTGGCGCTCACAATTCCTGTTGAAATTGATGGTGCTGTCAACAAATTCTTTCATCAACTTGAAAATTCTTTAAGACCATTAGTATATTTTCTGATTCTTCCTCTCTTTTCTTTCATTAATTCAGGAATTAATTTTGATAGTTTTTCTAGTGAAATTTTGACTTCTCAAATCACTTTGGGAATCATGATGGGGCTTTTTCTTGGCAAACAATTAGGGATTTTCTTATGTTCCTATCTTGCAGTGAAAAGAAAATTATGTTCATTACCAGAAAATGTTTCCTGGATGCATTTTTATGCAATTTCAGTTCTGGGAGGCATTGGTTTCACACTCAGCCTTTTCATTGGTGATTTGACTTTTGAAACAGCTGAACCAAACTATGCAATGCGTGCAGGAGTGACATTTGGATCTCTAGCTTCAGCCACTTTAGGAACTTTCATTCTTATTTATCTATCAAAAAAGAAAAAGTGAACCCTAGATCATTGTTTTGAAACAAGCACATTTCAAAATAAAAAATCCATCAACCAGTGGTTATGTAATTTTTTTTCTTATGTAATCCAGAGTTTTGAGTGTAAAATTTAATAGAGACTTTATACTAAACAGTAAATTAGGTGAGAAAATGTCAGAAGAAAAAGATGCTAAAGAGCCAAATGGTCTAGATGTTGAAGCTGAGCTTTCGGAAGAAGATGCCGCTGCAGCTGCTAAAAAAAAGAAAAAGAAAAAGCTCATCATCATTTTGGGGGTGATTCTACTTGCAGGAGGAGTGGGGGCTGGTCTTTTCTTCACAGGCATCATTGGAAAAAAAGCCGAGCATGCAAACATTGAAAATCCAGAAGAAGCTGGAGAAAAAGACCCACATGCAGAAACAAAGTCTGACCCACATGCTGACCCACATGCAAAAGCTGAGACAAAAACTACTGAAGATAATCAATCACTATATTTAGACATGGAAGATTTCATTGTTAATTTAAATAGTGAAGATGGAAAACCAAGCTTTCTGAAAATGGCAATTGCACTGCATGTCAAAGGAGCAAAAGACGCTTTTGAAGTTAAAGCAAATTTCCCAGTCATCAGAGACACTTTCCAAATCTATCTCAGAGAATTAAGACCTGAAGATTTAAGAGGCTCTTCTGGTGTCTATCGGCTCAAAGAAGAATTATTACTCAGAGTGAATAAATCTCTTTACCCAGTTAAAGTGACTGACATTTTATTTAAAGAAATTTTGGTGCAATAAAATCATGACTCTTGAAAATGAAACACAGACAGACACAGAAGGAGACCAAGACATAGCTTCAGTCATGGAAGATAAAAATTCTGCACAAAATCAGAATTCTAAGACTAATGTGCAAACTAATGGCATTAAAGCCATGATTGATCAGGCAATGCAGTCATATGAGAAACTACCCATGCTTGAGGTTGTTTTTGACCGTTTTGCGAGAGTTCTTTCCACTAATCTCAGAAATTTTACATCAGAAAATGTTGATATTGATATTAAAGAAATTTCTTCTTTAAGATTTGGGTCATATATCAGCACATTACCTCAACCTTGCCTGATTTCTGTCTTTAAGGCCTTGGAATGGGGAGGATTTGGGCTTGTGATACCCGATGGAAATCTGATTTATGGTCTGATTGACGTTCTGTTTGGTGGCAGAAAAACACCAAACCCAACAAAATTCGAAGGCAGACCTTTCACAATCATTGAACAAGGGTTAGTTTCCCAACTCACAAGCTTGATTTTGGAAGATCTTGGATCAGCTTTCGATCCGCTCAGCCCTTCAACATTTGAGCTTGACCGAATTGCTTCAAACCCAAGCTTTGCTTCAATTGCACGCCCTGGTGATTCAATCATCCTACTGAAACTACAAATTAACATTCAAGATCGTGGTGGAGGGATTGATATTTTAATTCCATATACTACACTCGAACCAATCAGAAGCTTGTTGCTGCAAGTGTTCATGGGAGAGAAATTTGGAAAAGACTCTGAATGGGAGGCCTATTTGGAAGGACAAATTTACTATACACCAACAATCCTGGAAGCTGTGTTGAATAGTAAGCTTGCAAATTTGCAAGAAATTGCTGCTTTGAAAGTTGGCAGCACAATCATCATGGATAATTCACCAGAAGATGAAATTCTCCTTCACTCTAATGGTGTCAGACTTTTCTCAGCAAAATTAGGGAAAGTTGGCAATGCAATCGCCGTTTCAATTGATGGAGTTTTTAAGAAAACAGATTTGGAGGAAAAATCATGATTTTGGACATTGGAATGTCAATTTTGCTTTTAGTGAGCATTTTCTACTCTTGGAAGCTGAGTAGCAAAATTAAAGAGCTCAGAAAAAATCATGAACAATTCCATCAATTGGTCAGTAAACTTGACCGCGCAATTTTAAGTGCAGAAAGCAGCATCAGCGAATTGAAAAGTATTTCTGCATATTCAACATTGGAAATTCAAAAAAAAATCGACAGCGCAAATGTCATTGCCGATGATTTAGAATTCATCACTGACAGAGCAATTAATCAAATTAAAAAACTTGAGAATTTAACTCAAATGCATGTGAAAGAAACGAGTTCTTTCATTGACGAAAAACAACCCGAAACCATTGTTAAAGAAGACAGAACAGAGGCAATTAAAGAAATTTTAGACAGAATTTCTAATATTAAGAAAAAACCCATGAAACGTAATTTGCAAAGCTCCATAGAATTTGAAGGTGAGGAATTTTAATGAAAATCAGAATTCTGCCAATTTTAATTTTTTTCTTGATGCTGAATTTGGCATTTAAAGTCTCTTCAGTGCTGAATAAAGACATCATCAGCAAAGAATCATTCTCTGACATCACTCTGACAATTAAGGAAGCTGAAGCACAAGAAACCAAGCATGGTGAAGAAAAAGCACAATCCCCTGAGGAAATTGAGCAAGCAAAAATCAAGGCCGAAAGAGAGGAAAAAATCAAAAATGCTTCCTCAACAATTCCTGGCGCTTCAATTAAAGAACCAGAACATATTGAAAAAAGCGAATATAGCCCCGTTGAGCTGGAAATTCTTAAAAATCTTTCATCACGCAGAGCAAAACTAGATCTATGGGAACAGGAAATTGAAAGACAAGCTAATTTACTTAAAGCAACAGAAAAAAAATTAGACAAAAAACTGAGCGATTTAAAATTTCTAGAAAAAGAAGTCAAAGATCTTTTAGTGTTTTATGAAGCAAAAGAAGACGCAAAAACTGAAAGATTAGTGGCAATTTATGAAAATA
This sequence comes from uncultured Rickettsiales bacterium, assembly GCA_964383745.1. Lineage (GTDB taxonomy): Bacteria > Pseudomonadota > Alphaproteobacteria > Rickettsiales > CAYLHV01 > CAYLHV01. The sequence continues at coordinate 56,549 of CAYLHV010000002.1, forward strand.
TGAAACCTAAAGACGCTGCACAGATTTTTGAAGTTCTAGACATGAATGTTCTGCTTCCTGTTTTCTTTCGGATGAAAGAAGGAAAAATCGCCTCAATTTTATCTAACATGACACCAAAACGCTCAACAGAAATCACAGTGCAATTCACAGAATTTAAAAAACTGAAAAGACCTCAAAATTAAAGGTCCCAAATTTGATTTCAGGACCTTACATTAATTCTTAAAACAGAAAAGTTTTTCTTTTTTTAACTGGTGGTTCATCTTTCGAATTACCATTTTTGTCATGATTAATGTTTCCAGATTCGTTGCCTTTTGGAGCACGTCTACGATCACCTCTGTCTCCTCTGCGTTCGCCTTTCTCACTGCGATCAGAGAAATCTCTCGATTTTTTTGGACCAGACGAGGAAGGTTTGCCAGAAACTTCGACATAGCCCTCAACATCTTCGCCAGTTTCCTGATTAACAGCTCTCATGCTCAGCCTGAATTTACCACGATTATCAACTCCTAAAAGTTTCACTTTAACCATTTGGTCAATGGCAATGACATCTTCAACTTTCTCAACTCTTTCATCGTTAATTTCGCTGATGTGAACAAGTCCGTCTCTTGAGCCTAGGAAATTAGCAAAGAAACCAAATTCCATGATTTTCACAACTTTAGCGTCATATATTGCACCAACATTTGCATCTTGCACAATGTCCATGATCATTTTGTGAGCTATTTTTGCTTTTTCTGAATTTGGAGAAATGATTAGCACAATGCCATCATCATCAATTTCAACTTTACAGCCACTGACTTCGCAAATTTCTCTGATGACTTTGCCGCCTGAACCAATCACATCTCTGATTTTTTCTTTGTTGATGATGATTTTATCAATTTTAGGAGCATTTTCATTAATTTCATTTCTTGAGACACCTAAAGATTCTTGCATTTTGCCAAGAATGTGAATTCTGCCTTCTTTTGCTTGCTCAAGGGCTTTTTTCATGATTTCAACAGTGATTCCCCTGATTTTAATGTCCATTTGAAGTGCAGTCACGCCAGCATCTGTTCCTGCAACTTTAAAGTCCATGTCTCCCAAATGATCTTCATCACCCATGATGTCTGAAAGAACAACAAATTTTTCTTGCTCTTTAATGAGACCCATGGCAATTCCTGCAACTGGCTTTTTGAGAGGAACACCAGCATCCATCATGGAAAGAGATGCGCCGCAAACTGTGGCCATTGAAGAGGAACCGTTAGATTCAGTGATTTCAGACACAACACGAATTGTGTAGGGGAATTCTTCTTTTGTTGGCAGAACATGTTGCAGTGATCTGAAAGCAAGTTTTCCATGCCCAATCTCCCTTCTTCCGGGGGACCTCATTGGCGCAGCTTCGCCAACAGAATAAGGTGGGAAGTTATAGTGTAGCATGAAAATGTCACGAGTTTCTCCACTCAATTTGTCAGAGATTTGCTCATCTTGAGTGCTGCCAAGTGTTGAAACCACTAAAGCTTGCGTTTCACCTCTTGTGAAAAGAGCAGAGCCATGAACCATTGGTAAAATTCCAACTTCTGTGACAATTTGTCTGATTTGTGAAGAATTTCTTCCATCAATTCTCAGACCTTGATTTAAAATTCTGTCACGCACAATTTTTTGCTCAAGCTTCTTGAAGAAAGTTGAAATCTCAATTTCTTTAAATTCCTTTGCAACTAAAGCTGAAATCACTTCGTTTTTGGCTTCATCAATTTTTGCATATCTTGTAGATTTAATTTTCTCAGAATAAGCTTCGGCAAGTTTTGAAGCTGCAATTTTCTCAATTTCTGATGAAAGTTCTGCATTTTCTTGGCTTCTGAACTGCCAATCTGTGAATTTTTTTTCAATTGCTTTTTCTTCAACTTCTTTGGCAAATTGAGAAATCATGTCAATCATTTCTTTGCAATGATCATGACCAAATTGAACAGCTTCAAGCATTTTCTCTTCAGTTAATTCAGCAGCTTCTGATTCAACCATCAAAACAGAATCGCGAGTTCCGGCAACCACCAGGTCCAAACGACATTCTGGCGAATTCATTTGATCAAAAGTTGGATTCAAAACAAATTCACCTTTAATTTGCGCCACTCTTGCACCTGCAATTGGCCCATCAAAAGGAGCACCAGAAATTGCCAAAGCTGCAGAAGCACCAACCATTGCAGCAATGTCTGGAGCATGGTCTGGGTCATAGGACAAAACTGTGCAAACAAGCTGAACTTCATTATGGAAGCCATCTTTAAAAAGCGGCCTAATTGGGCGGTCAATTAATCTGGAAGTCAGAACTTCACTTTCGGACGGCCTGCCCTCTCTTTTGAAAAAACCACCAGGAATTCTGCCTGCAGCATATGTTTTTTCAATGTATGTCACTGTAAGCGGAAAAAAATCAATGTCATCTTTTGCCTTTTTAGCCGTCACAACTGTGCATAGCACTTTTGTTTTGCCATAGGTTGCAATCACAGCACCATCGGCTTGTCTTGCAATTTTACCAGTTTCAAGACTCAGAGTTTTCCCACCCCAATTAATTTCTTTTATTATTTCGTTAAACATTAAATTCATTTTCCTTTGTTTAATTTGATTCATATATTCTAAGGCAATAAATGCCTCAATTTGAAATTTTTGAGGCATTTATTTGGCTTTTTTTATTTTCTTAAACCTAAAGCTTCAATCAGTTTTTGATAGCGATTTAGGCTTTTGTTTTTTAAATAGTCCAGAAGTCTTCTTCTGCGGCCAATCATGATTAAAAGGCCTCTGCGAGAGTGAAAGTCTTTTTTATGAGTTTTAAAATGCTCTGTTAGACTTTTAATTCTTTCTGTTAAAATTGCACATTGCACCTCAGCTGAACCAGTGTCACCGTCATTTTGTGCAAATTGTTTGATAATTTCAGATTTTTTTTCATCAGTAATCGACATCAACATTCTCCTTTAATTGATATATTAAAAACTCTTAAGGGTTTCAAAATTGGGTTATTTTCTCCTAAAATTTCTGCTAAAGCAAAAAAACGCTCGCGGTTATAGCATTTGATGATTTTTTCTCTTTTAACAGAATTTTCAAGGGCAATTTTTTGACCATTTTTAAGTCTGATTGAGTCTCCATCAGACAAAGTTAACGCAGGGATGTCGTCCAGCACTTTGTCCATTGGCAAAATTTCCTCATTCAGTTGCTCATTATGCACTAATTTTTCAAGTAAGTCTAGAGTTAATGTGTCTTTTATTTCAAATTTCCCAACCTTCTCACGCCTTAGTTGAGAAACATGTCCGCAAGATCCAACCTCGGTTGCAAGATCGACAGCAAGTGACCTCACATATGTGCCTTTGCTGCAATTAACCCGAAATTCTGCTTCTTGCTCTTCTTCATGAAAATTCAGCATTTCAAGTTGGAAAATGCTAACTTCTCTTGCAACCATTTGATCTTCATTGATTTTTCCTTCTCTTGCCAGATCATATGCCCGCTTTCCGTCAATTTTAATGGCAGAAAAAATGGGAGGTTTTTGCATGATTTTGCCGGAAAATTTTACTAAAGCTTCCTCAATTTCATTTTTTGTGACTTTTTTGTTTGATTGCGCAATCACCAACCCTTCTTTGTCTGCGGTTGAGGTTGCTGAGCCAAATTTGACGGAGAATAAATAGGTTTTTTCAGATGCAACTAAATGGGACATCAATTTTGTGGCTTCTCCAATTGCAAGGGGCAAAACCCCTGTTGCAAGAGGGTCTAAAGTGCCAGCATGGCCAATCTTTTTGACATTGAGCAGTTTTTTGACAATTGCCACTAATTTTGCGGAACTCATGTTAATTGGCTTGTCGATTAATAGCCAGCCGTTAAATTCATTATATATTTTGTTTTTTCCCAAATTTCACATCCTTCAAAAAAATTAAACAGCTCCACTAAATTTAGCGGAGCTGTTTTCGAACCATTTTTCAATGATTCAGACAGAACTCAAATCAATTAGAAAGTGAGTTTTGCACCAAGTAAGAACACAGAACCACTGTGGTTTTTCTTTTTACCATCAGCAGCTGCTACTTGATTCTTTTCTAATAGTTTATGCTTGAATTTTGTGAATTCAGCATATGGCATCAAACCAGGAGCCATTTTATAGTCTACACCAAGTGACAATGCATTAAATTTAACTTGTTGTGAATCTGTACTTTTCATGTAAGTTAAACTTGTGCTCATTGGACCTTGTTCATAGCCAACACCAGCTGTCCAGAATTTTGGTTTTTTCAAAGATGAATTATTGATAGTGGTTTTGTCCTTACCGTCCTCAACAATTTGCTTGTAATAATCAGCTTTGCCATGTGTTCCATAAGAAGCAGCAACTTTAAAGCCTTGAGATTCTACTTTAGCACCAACTTGATAGGACAAAACATCTTTGAATTGGTGATGATTGTCTTTATCTGTGAAAATCTTTGCCCCAGAAGCTTTGTCAGCAACTGCAGACACAGTCACTTTTGTGTCATTATCAGCTTTATGCTCATATGAAAGACCTAAGCTGAACACATTTTTTCTTGTGTTTTTCTCAAATTGCTCAACTTTTTGATCTTTAGTAAATGGTGAAGCTGTGTCTGGTGCAAAGCTCAAACCAACTTGGAATCCATTAATCATTGGTGAATAGAAAGCAATTGTATTATGCTTTTGTCTATCTGCAACTAGGTTAATATTGTCAATATATAGTTTTGGAGCAACTAAAGAGCTTTCTGTAGCACCAACTTCAGTGCCAATTGTGTAGCTTTTCCAGTCACCGTCAATTCCGCCTGTTGCAGAAGCGATTGTGCCAGCATGAATTGCCATGGCTGTTGATGGAGATTTCACTTGACCAAATTGGACTTTACCGAATCCGCCTTCAACGAAAAGGTGGTTTTTCATGTCGCCTGTTGAGTCATGTTGTCCATTATTTTTCAAAGAAACAACGCCACCATATGTTAAGCCATTATCAGTTTTGTTAAGAGCTTTCACATAAGTTTGGACTTCAGTGTTGAATTTATGATTCTTTTGATTAAGAGTCAATTTTTCATTGTTTACATATTCTTTAGTTTGTTTTTTGAAACCAGATTGGAACTCAACTGTTCCACCAAGTCTCACATCCATTCCACCAGCGAAGGCAGAAGCTGCGAACAAACTAGCGATTGCTGTTGTGCTTAATAAAATTTTTTTCATGATAGATAAACCCTATAGAAAAAGTTAAAATTTTGAGTCTGAAAAAACACAGACTTTTTAGTATTACATATAAAAACACAAATTATTTGCGCTTCCTTAGTTAATATTAATCATAATGCATCGGAGATTCAAGTTCCTTTGAACAAAAATATCACATATTTGTATTTTTACCACGGCACACTTGCAAATTTGTCACATGATGATTTGACAAATTTGTTTATTCATGATAACATCAATCTAGATATTACAAGGCTTTATAGGGAATTTTATGGCGAAATGATCGAGAAATTTAACTCACTCAAAAATAAAGTAACTTTTCTAGAAAAACAAAGAAAAGACTCTTCCAGAGCCCATTTTAATAAAATTGAAATTTTGCTTGCGACAAAAGGGCAAAATGAAGAAAAAATATTGAAATTAATAAATGAAAATCAAAGGATCTTTGGCGAGAATCGAGTTGAAGAAGCTTTTGAAAAATGGCATAAAATCAAGCAAAACCACTCAAAAATTGAGCTTCACCTCATTGGTCATTTGCAAAGCAAGAAAGCTGCTGAAGCTTTTGAAATTTTCGACGTCATTCAAACTTTAGATAGTGAGAAAATTGCTGGAATTTTCTGTGAGCTTGAAAAGCAAAATAATGTGAAAAAAACCTATTTTGCGCAAATTAACATTGGGCAAGAAGCGCAGAAAAATGGGATCTCTCCCAGCGAATCTAAAGATTTCATCAGATTTTGCCGCCATGATTTGAATTTGAACCTAAAGGGTCTCATGTGCATTCCGCCAGTTTCTGAAAAGCCACATTTTCATTTTGCTTTAATGCAAAAAATTGCCCGTGAGAATCAAATTAATCATTTAAGCATGGGAATGAGCAGTGATTTTGAAGAAGCCATCAAATTTGGATCAACAATGATCAGAATTGGTAATTTTGTTTTTGGTTGAATTTCAAAAAGCAATTTTTGTGGAAAGAAGACAAATTTTTTCAATGGAAACTTCCTCTGCTCTAGCATTTTCTTTGATGCCACATTCTTGCAAAATTCTTCCAATTTCCTCTTTAGATGCATTTGATTTCTTCAAACAATTTGAAATGGTTTTTCTTCTTTGATTAAATAAATGCCTTGTCAGATTTTCTAAATTCTTCCTATCTGCCTCAAAAGCAGGCTTTTTTCTTGGTTTAATTCTGACCACGGCAGAAGTGATTTTTGGTGGTGGAGTGAAAAATTCTGGTCCAATTTCCATCAATTCCTCAGTTTCACAAAGCCAATTGCACAAAATGGCTAATCTGCCATAGTGACTTGAGCCGGCTTCAGCAGTGATTCTTTCCACAACTTCTTTTTGAAACATGAGAATCATTTCATCAAAAAAAGCTTCTTGATTTGGCAAAATTTTTTCAAGCCATTTAATTAACAATCCTGTTGCAATATTATAAGGCAAATTTGCAACAATTGTGAGCTTGGGCGTTTCTGCATTTAAGAAATCTTCTTCCTTAACTCTCAGAGCATCTGCATTCACAATTTGCACTTTCCCGCCTGAAATGTCAGAAATTTCCTTTAGAATTGCAATGAAGCGCTCGTCTTTTTCAATTGCAATGACAGATTTCGCGCCAGCATTTAAGAGAGATTTGGTAAGACCAGCCGGACCAGGTCCAATTTCTAAAATCACTTTATCTTTAATGTTTGTCACAAAAGAGGCAATTTTATCTGTAATAAAATCTTCTGTGAGAAAATTTTGCCCTAAAGATTTTTTGGCAAAAATTCCGTGTTTTTTCAGAGAATCCATTGTTTTTGGGAAGTTATTTTTCATTCTATTTTGCCAATTATTTTTTCTATGAACTCTTTTGCAGCTTTTTTAAATTTTGCTTCCACACTAACATTTTTCATTGCCCAATCTTCAATCCAGGGTTCTGCAAGCTCCCACATGTTCACATCAGGCCAAAGCTTGGCTCCAATTCCTTCAACTAAGATTGTGGTTTTTTGCAACAAAAGCAATTGTGGTTGAATTTCCATGTCAAAATCTTTTGTCAGCTCAAATAGTTGCGAAAGCAGTTTTCCCACTGAAATTTGCTTCAAAGACTTTCCGACAATTGGCTCTCCAACTGCTCTAATTGCTTGAGAGAACATTCCAAAAGACTTGTCTTTTTTGACATAGCCTGCGTCAAAATGAATTTGCGCCACTTTTTTATAGTCTCGTCTCATGAAACCTTGCAAAATTCCAGTCACATATAGCCTGGTTTCATCTGTCATCCTCCCCATGATGCCAAAATCTATCACGGAAATTTGCCCTTTTTCATTAATCAGAATGTTACCTGGATGCAAATCTGCATGGAAAAAACCATCTCCATAGGCCTGATTAAAGAAGAAAATGGCAAAATTTCTTGAAATTTGTTCAAGATCATGGCCTTTTTGTTTTAAAATTTCAACCTCGTCAATATTAATACCTTCAATCCAATCTGTGGTGAGAATTTTTTTTGTAGTGAGCTGCCAATGAACATTTGGAATGAAAATTGAGTTATCTTTCCGGAAGTTATCTTGCATTTCTGAACAAGCTCCTCCTTCGAGGCGCAAATCCATTTCAAATTTTATGATTTCTCCAAGAAGCCTCGCAATTTCTTTCAACTTGAATCTTTTAAATTTATTTTTCTTGTCAGCTTTTTGACTCAACCAATTGATTAAATTCATGTCTCTTTCAAACAAAAATTCAATGTCTGGTCTTAAAATTTTCACCGCAACCACATTTCCACTTTTTGTCACAGCTTTGTGAACTTGGGCGATTGAAGCAGCGGCAAATGGTTCATGGTTGAATGAGGAAAACAAATCTTCAATTTTTTTGCCAGTCTCTTTTTCAATGATTTTAATTGCTTTCTCGGAGGAAAAGGGTGGCAGATCATCTTGCAATCTTGCCAGTGACTCTGCAATCTCATTTCCAACAATGTCTGGCCTTGCAGAGAGAGTTTGGCCAAATTTCACAAAAATTGGCCCTAATTCTTCTAAAGCATTTGCCAGCCTTGCGCCTTCGGTTAATTTGTCATTTTTCTTTGAGAAAATTCTAAAAAGAAAAACAGAAATGGGAGCAATGGAATGTTTTTGCAGAGGAAAGGCTGCATCATGCTTTGCAAGAATTCGTACAATTCTCAATAAGCTGATGATATTTTTGATTGATGAAAAAATTCCCAAAAAATTCCTCTCTTTTCCTAAATTTTATAGGCAGAGTGAATGGCCACAATGCCTCCAGTGATATTTTGATGTTTGACCATTTTAAAGCCAGAATTTTCAATCATGTTGGAAAATGTTGCTTGGTTTGGAAATTGTTTAATGCTTTCCACCAGATATTGATATGCTTCTTCGTTTTTTGCAACCATTTTCCCAATTTTTGGAATGATTTTAAAGGAGTAGAAATCATATATTTTTGAAAAAATCTCATTTTCTACTTTAGAGAATTCTAAACAGATGAATTTCCCACCGACTTTTAAAACTCTGTGCGCTTCTTGCAAAACCTCATTAATGTTTGTGACATTTCTGATGCCAAAAGCAATTGAATAGAAATCAAAGCTTGCATCTTTAAAAGGGAGCTCTTCCGCATTAGCCGTGCAATGGGAGAATTTTCTTTCCGGAGAATTTTTGTCAATTAATTTCAGAACACCTTTTTTGAGCATGTCAAAATTAATGTCACAACTGGTGATTTTTGGAGCGATCACGCCAGACTCAATGGCTTTTTCATAAAATAAATTAGCAATGTCACCAGTTCCAGAAGCCATGTCAAGCAATGAACCTCTGAAATTTGGGAAATGTTTCATCATTTCTTTTTTCCAGAGTTTGTGAATTCCAAAACTCATTGCATCATTCATCAGGTCATAGTCCCCAGCAACGGCGGAAAAAACATTCCCAACTAAAGTTTGTTTTTCTGATTTTTCCACTTGTTTAAAGCCAAAATGTGTTTTATCTTGCTTTTGAGACATTTATTTTTTGATTTAATTAAATTTAGCAAAGCAAAATGCCAGAACTTCCCGAAGTTGAAACAATTTGCCAATCTCTTTCCAAAAAGATTATAGGCAAAAAAATCTCTAAAGTCATACAAAATCGTCACGATTTAAGAATTAATTTACCCACATCTCTGAAAGATTTAGTGAATTTTGAAATTTCTTCTGTCAAGCGCAGGGCAAAATTCATTTTAATTTCTTTCAAGAATCACCCTGAAACTCTCGTAATTGGGCTTGGCATGACTGGTCGAATGCTGTTTAATGCAACAGGAGTTGATTTGGACATGAATTCTCATGAGGTGAAATATGCGAAACATAATCACGTTATTTTTGAATTTTCTGATCAAAGCAGATTGATTTATAATGACATTAGAAGATTTGGCTTCATGCTGATTGCAGAAAATATTGAGAATTTTGAAATGATCAAAAATCTTGGCCCTGAGCCATTAAGTGAAGATTTTAATTCGCTTTATTTCTCTGAATTTGTGAAAAAAAGACAAACTCCCATAAAAAACCTACTTATGTCTAATGATTTTGTGGTTGGAATTGGTAATATTTACGCCTCTGAATCTTTGTTCAATGCACAAATTCTTCCTTATAGACCAGCATCAAGCCTCTCTAAAGAGGAAATCATGAGATTAATCACTGCCATTTGTGATGTTTTAAAATGCGCAATTGAAGCGGGCGGCTCCAGCCTTAAAGACTATGTGAATGCTGAAGGGCAGTCTGGCTATTTTCAACATAAATTCAAGGTTTATGGAAAAAATAAATGCTCAGAATGTGAAAGTGAAATTAAGAAAATTAAACAAGCCGGCCGTTCAAGCTTTTTTTGCCCAAATTGCCAAGTTTAATCTTCCATGGGACCCATTTTTTTAATTTCAAGAAATTTCAAAATTGCCACATGACCATCATTCTTGGCTGCATCATAAATTCTGTCATACCAAGGATTTTCAAGCAATTCGGGGTTTTTCTTGATCAGAATTTTAATTGAAGAAAGTTCATCATTTTCAACAGCTTCAAGTGCCATTTTGAAAAAATCGTGAATTGAATATCTTGAAAAATTTAGATGCGAATTTTCAACTGAATCAGCGTTGCTATATAGGCTCCGATCAAGCTTGGGGCTGGTTTTATAGTTCAAACTCATGAATTTATTGATTGATTCAAGGCGTTTTGCCAATTTTTCTTGCATCAATTTTTCATAGTCAGTTTTTTCAGGAATTTTTGGCTTAACACCTAAAATTTCTGGTTCAATTTCAATTTCATTTTTCTTCACAATTTTTTTCTTTGCTTCTTCATCAGCATTTTGCTTATTTTTCAATTCAAGTCTTTTTTCTTGAATGAATTTTTCAAGCTGTTGGTCTTGCTGATTTTCAACTGGTTTGATTGAGTCATCATCTTGAGTTGGAACTGCTCCAGCTTCGTTAAGAATCACCTCTCCAGGGACAAATTCTTCAATTGGCATGTTTAAATCAGGGAATGTAATTTCTTTCTCTTCTGCAAAAGACAGAAAAGGGGAAATAATCAAGAGAAATAATGTAGCTAAACTTCTATTCATCATTTTTCGGCAAAATGTGTTTAATTTCTTTCTCAACAATATTTTGCACAATTCCTGGCAAATTTTTGTCAAGCCAGCCACTTAATTGTGGCCTAATTGCCTCAATGATGAGTTCTTCAACAGTCATTCCTGAACGAAATGACAATCCATCAGAAAGGGGTTTGCTGGCGGTGTTAATTAAATTTTGAATGGCTGCTCTAGAAATTTCAGCAGTTTTCTCAGAAATTAAATGCTCTGTATTTGTGTTTGCTGCTTCAGCTTTAGCAACAATTTTGACCTCTTCTTCAACTTTTGGAGCTTCTTGAATTGATGGCTCAACTGTTTTTTCTTCTTTTGTCTCATCATAGACATTTTTCTCAGCTCCAGCATTTTCAAGCACTGAATCAATTTCATCAATGATGTCACTTTGCTTTTTTTGCACTTCCACCACAGAGCCATCTTCTTGAATTTCTTGTGTTAATTCAAGAATATCTTCTTCATTTTCATTTTTGATATTTTCTATTTTTTCTTCACTCATATCTTGAGACACCACTTTTCTGATGGTTTGTAAAATTTCCTCCATTGAGGGTTCATGCTTAATTTTAGTGTCTAACATAAAAAACTCATTTGATATTTGTAAATAACGTTTTTTACCCTAGAATTCATATAATATAGTAGAAAGATTAAAAAACCATTAAATTAATGATAACTCGAGAGTGAAAAACATGCAAGAAAATAAACTTTTTACCCCTTCTTTTTTTCTTCATCAAGACCTATATAGATGGAATTTAACTCTCCAACTGCTGCCTTGATTCTGAAATAGGATTTGACAATTTCGCCCCTTGCCTCAATTAATTCTGTGCGAACTTTGAATAATTCTGCTTCGCTGTCTAAAACAGCTGTGATGCTTTCTGTTCCAAATTCCAGCCCTTGTTTCATTGCATCTAAATCTGTTTGTTGCGCAGAAACTGCTTCATTATTTGACTCAAGAGAAATTAAAGAAGTGCGATATTGATTATAGTTAGCCATGATTTGCGCGGTTACATAGCCTTTGGCGCTTTCATATGAATTTTCGCTTGAGGCTTGCCTTAAATGTGACCTTCTGATCTCTGTCCAAATTGCTGGAGCAACAATCGGAATTTCTGCCGTAACGCCCACATATCTGGAGTGAGATTTGTAATCAGGCATGGCTTCATGAATTGGGTTATTATTATTTTTAGAATATTGCGCAGTCAAATAAACTCTCGGAGCAAGCTTCATTAGTGATTGTTTTTTTCTATATGACTCAAGCTTCTCTTGATTTTGCACAACTAAAAGCTCAGGGTTGTGTTCTAAAGCCAAAGCGGTCAATTCCTCAGACGGCTCTTTAATTAACTCAAGTTTTGGGAATTCCAATTTTTCTGGCGCCGGACCTGTTGTGGTTTCAAAATTAATGATTGCATTTGAGAGTTGCCCTTGAGTTTGAGTCAGCCTTGTTCTTGCCTGTGCAAGCCTTGTGCGTGACTTTGCTTCTGCGCCAATTGTTGCAGTTCCTGACTTGAATTTTTCACTCATCATTTCCAGATATTTTGAGTGAACTTCAACATTTTTGCTTGCAAGTTTCAAATGCTCTCTAAATTTCATGATGTCAATGTAATTGTTAATTGCTCTCAAGAAAATTTCTTGTTCTTTTTTTATATATTCATTTTTAGCAATGTTAATTTCTGTCTGAGCTTGACCGATGATGAAAAAATTTGCCCCACCATTATTATTAAAAATCGGTTGGTTAAGCGAAAATGTATTCGTCTTATTTTTCAAACTTCTGCCAAAATCCATTTTATCTTCTATGTAGGATTTTTGGGAAGATTTTGTTGTGGAAAATGAAAGATTCGGCAGCCAAGTTGCATATGCATCTATTAATTTGGTCTCTTCTGCTTTTAAACTGTCTTTCAGTGACTTAATTCCTTGATTATTTTTGTAGGTCTCCATGATGAGTTCATCAATTGTCATGGCGAATGATTGCGCAGGTAGCAATATGATTAGAATTAGTTTTAACAGTCTTTTCATCTTTTTCTCTGAATTTTAAAATATGGTTTGATATTAAAGATAGATATTTTTTTCATCAAGATCAATTCATTTTTTACAAAAATGCAAAAATTTATCTGACATGAAGCATTTTAATTAAAAAGAGGCCAGCGTGCTTTGGGTTCAAAATCTAGCGAATCAAACTGATTTGCCAGAAATTTCTCAATTGCAACCCAGCCAATCATGGCAGCATTATCTGTGCAAAGTTGCATTGGTGGGGTTGTGAGTTTCATTGAATTTTTTGCAGCAATTTGCGACATGATTCCAAATAAATATTTATTCGCAGCCACCCCGCCAGCCATCACAATATTATCACTTGCATGTTTTTCTTTGAACAGGGCAATTGCATTTTTCATTCTAGATTTCAAAATCTCACCCACAATTTTTTGGAAAGAAGCACAAATGTCAAATTTATCTTGCTCTGTGACTTCCCCATTTTCATGCTTTAATGCAATGATCTCATTCCTAACGGCGGTTTTAAGGCCGGAAAAAGAAAAGTCACAATTTTTCTTTCCTTTCATTGGAATTGGAAAATTGAACCGATTTTCATCACCTTTTAATGCGAATTTTTCCACAATTGGGCCGCCAGGATAGCCCAGTTCAAGCATTTTTGCAACTTTGTCAAAAGCTTCACCGAGAGCATCATCGAGCGTTTCTCCAAATTTTTCATATTTTCCAAGGCCCAAAACTGCCAAAATCTGACAATGCCCGCCAGAAATTAACAAAAGCAAGAACGGATAGGGCACATCATTTGTCAATCTGGCAGTGAGCGCATGCCCCTCTAAGTGATTCACAGCAATGAATGGCTTATCTACCAAAGAGGCAATCATTTTAGCACTCATCACACCAATGATCACGCCGCCAATTAAGCCAGGTCCTGCAGTTGATGCAATTGCGTCAAGTTGGCTGAATTCCATTTTTGCATCTTGCATAACTTTAGCAATCACATCATTCAAATGCTCTAAATGCGCTCTAGATGCAATTTCCGGCACCACTCCGCCATAAATCTCATGAGCTGTTTGGGAGATTGTGTGATGCGCAATGATTTCTTTATCTGAGGAAATGATGGCCACGGACGTTTCATCACAACTCGTCTCAATTGCCAGAATTTTAATTGCCATTTTTTTTATTGCTTAGCCTGAATTGTTCAATTATGATGACATCATAATGGCTTTTTGAACTTTTTTCAAATGAAATCACATTGTGACAAAATTAATTGGAATTCTTAATCTCACTCCTGATTCTTTTTCTGATGGAGGAAAATTTTTTTCTGAGAAACAAGCAATTGATCAGACCTTTTCTCTGATTGAAGCTGGCGCAAATGTCATTGATGTTGGCGCTGAGTCAACCAGACCTCACGCAACCATTTTAACTCCTGAAGAAGAATGGCTGAGAATTGAGAAAATTCTTCCACAAATCATTAAAATCTGTCAAGAACATGAAGTTGAAGTCAGTTTTGACAGTGTCAAATTCATAAATCTCAAAAAAGCAGCTGAGCTTGGCACTCATTGGCTGAATGATGTTTCTGGAAAATTAGATTCAAACATCATTGAACTTGCAAAAAATTTTAACCAGAAAATTGTCTTAATGCATAGTTTGACTGTGCCTGCCAACCCAAAAGTCACAATTCCTGAAAGTGAAGATGTGGTTTTAGTCATTAAAAAATGGCTCTTTGATAAAATCAATCACCTCAAGAAATTTAATTTTAACATAGAAAATGCAATTTTTGATCCGGGCATCGGTTTTGGGAAAACCGCTCATCAATCAATTGAAATCATTAAACGCATTGAGGAATTCAAGGAATGTGGCTTGAAAATTTATGTTGGACATTCGCGAAAATCTTTTTTTTCGACCTTTTCTAATGCTGCTGCAAATGACCGCGACATTGAAACATGTGTTCTTTCAACTTTTCTTTATGCAAAAAAAATTGACTATCTCAGAGTCCATGATGTGAAGGAAAATTTACGAGCCATTCAGACTTATAAAAAATTTTTTGGAGAATCAGAAAATGCCTAAAATGCCTCATTGGCCAGTTCCAATCTGGCATTTGCCAACAATCCAAATGGATAAACTCACCAGAGTTGAGAATTTGCTCAAAGCTGTGGGTGACCCAATTTCTAAAATGCCTCCAATTGTTCATGTTGCAGGCACAAACGGCAAAGGATCAACCATCGCATTTTTGCGAGCAATTTTGGAAGAAGCGGGCTATGTGGTCCATTCCTATAGCTCCCCTCATTTGCAAAATTTTAATGAGAGAATTAACATCGGGGGCCGAAAAATTTTTGACTCTGAGTTGAAAGAAATTCTAGAAGAATGCCGGATTGCCTCTGAGAAAGAAGAGATTCCCGTCACTTTTTTTGAAGGCACTACTGTTGCTGCTTTTAAGGCATTTGCAAAATTCCCTGCAGACATTTGCCTCATTGAAACTGGCATGGGAGGAAGGCTTGACGCCACAAATGTGATTCCCTCCCCTTTAATGACCATCATCACCAGCATTTCTCTTGATCACCAAGATTTTCTTGGTCACACATTGCAAGAAATTGCAAGAGAAAAAGCTGGAATCATGAAAAAAAATGCCAAAAATGTCATTAGTCAACAATATGAAGAAATTCTGCCAGTGTTTTTTGCTAAAGCGGAAGAAATTGGCACAGAGAATTTCATTTTTGAATATGATTTCATTGCGGAAATCATTAAAAATGAGCCATCAAAATTTCTCTATAAAGACAGAAATCGCGACCTAATTCTCAGCAAACCAAATTTAGTTGGCGACCATCAAATCATCAATGCGTCAAATGCAATTTTTGCAGCATTTAATTTGGAAGGCTTCAATGTCACAGAAAATCATGTCCAAACAGGCATTTTGAAAGCAAAATGGCCTGGGCGCCTTCAGAAAATCACTAATGGCAGGGTTTTTGAATATTTACAAAATGCATCTCTGAATTTTGAACTTTGGTTTGATGGAGCTCATAACATTGGTGGAGCTCAAATTTTGAAAAATTGGCTTGAAAAAGAAAAAGATTTTATTAATCTGGCAATTTGCGGCACCACAAAAGGGAAAGATTTCACTAAAATGCTGCAAATTCTGCAAAATGAAATCACTTTTTTATGCGGCCTGACTGTGGAAGGCGAACATTCGAGCTATTCTGCCTCATTCATCACAGAAATGGCAAAATTAGCAGAAATCCCTGCCAAATCTGCTGATTCAATTGAAGATGCAATCGAGCTTCTTGTTGAGTTTGCAAGAAAAAACCACCCTGAACAAAAAATCAGAATCATCATTTTTGGGTCTCTATATTTAGCTGAAACGGTGATTTCCGTCATTTAAAATTAGTTTTTGGGGTTGTAAATGGGAAAATAATCACTTATATTACACTCACATTTAAACTAAACGAAGGAAAAAAATGAAAAAGTTTTTACCACTGGCAATTAACATCAGCAAATATTTTATATTTTTATTGGTAATTTCAGCCCTAACATTATTCGCCGGCAAATTTGTTGCAGACACATGTGGGTCGGACAGATTCAAATATGAATATTTTTTGGTGGCATTAGTGAATCTAATGCTTGGCTGCACAATATTTCACATTGCAATCAGCAAAGAAAAACTCTCGAAAATATTAGCCACCTTGTTAGCATGGACATCTTTATATGTTCTGATCATCACAAATTCATTGCCAGAATTAAGTGACCGGGGCCAGGATTATTATGAATTCACCTATGTTGCAATCAGCATGTGCTACTCGCTGGTCATTGCATTCACTGGCTTAGTCCTTGGAAGCTATTATTTAGAAAATAAAATCAAATATTTTCTAGGCTTCTCATTTCTGATGATCATAATATATTTGATTAATGATAGGGTAGAATTTGGTTTTTTCACAGACATAACATTAGTGCCTTTGACAATTTTATTATCAATTCCGGCAATATTAAAAACAAAAACTGCAGGAGAAAGTAAATATCAACTAATCCACAAACTCCTTCTTCCCTACATGGGCATAATTTACTCTGAATGGACTTTAAGACCATCTTCCCTCACAGGCTCTGATTATGTGATTGAACCATGCGCCATATCCATTGCTTTACTTGTTCTTCTTTATGGTCAATATATTTTTGTGAAATATAAAAAATCCCAAGCCTGGGATTTTTACAAAATTTTGCTCACATTATTTTTGATGATTATAATCATAAGAAGCATTTTGAACATATTAAGAGCTGGATGGGTCTGAAAATGAACAGACTTTATTTCTGCCCAGCTCTTTTGCTTTATATAAATTCGCATCTGCCCTTTTGATGCAGTCAGAAATTGGCCCTTCTGGATTTAGTGAGCTCACTCCAAAACTTGATGTGATGCTTAGGCTTTTTTCAAACTCTGAAATGACGAATGGGTGAGATTCGACATTTTGCCTGATTCTTTCAGCAACTTTAACCACCTCTTCTTCTGATGTGTTTGGCAGCAAAATGATGAATTCTTCTCCTCCAAATCTTGAAACTAAATCAGTGATTCTAACAGAATCGAAAATGATTTTAGCAATTTGTTTCAGAATTTCATCACCAGCCATATGACCATTTTCATCATTCACTTTCTTGAAACGGTCAATATCCATCATGATCATGCCAAGTTCTTTTTTCCCTTCTCGAGAAACTTGGGCAAGTCTTTCAAAATGCACATCAAAATATCGCCGATTATGCACGCCCGTTAAAGCATCAGTGACAGACATGCTCAAACTATCTTCATAACTTTTGACTAATTCTTCTTGATATTTTTTCCTTTTCACCTGTGAAGAAGCGCGTGCCAGCATTTCATTAATGTCAATTGGCGTTGTGATATAGTCACTGACCCCTAAATCTAGCCCTTTAATGATTGATTCACTGTCTCCATCTTCCACCATCAGCAAACAGGGAACATGTCTGATGGATTTTTGCGCTTTAATTTGCGAACAAACTCTCAAACCGTCATAGTTTGTCATTTGCGAGCTGATGATGAAAAGATCATAGTTTTTTTCATAAATTTCATTATTAATGACATTTGGGTCAGAGATTGAATCAACCTGTCCAACATAGTGGCTTAATTTTCCTTTCAGATTTTTATTTTCAATTTCATCATCATCAATTAACAGTAACTTTGCTTCTTTTAAGCTATAATTTTTCATTTCGCCACTGCTGATTCCAAGCAAATTTCTGCTTTGATCCCTTAATTTCAGCTCATCAAGCATTCTCTTTGTGCGAATGAGCGATCTGATTCTTGCGAAAAGCGCCATGTCATTAATTGGTTTAGTCAAAAAATCATCGGCCCCTGATTCAAGCCCAGCAACCCGGTCTTCAATTTCACTTAAGGCTGTGACCATCACCACAGGAATATTGGTAATTTCAGGGTCTGATTTAATGAATCGGCAAACCTCAAAACCATCCATTTCTGGCATCATCACATCAAGCAAAACCAAATCAACCTGACTATTTTTTAAAATTGTTAGAGCTTCTGCACCACTTCGAGCAGTCAAAACTGTATAATATTCATTTAAAAGCTTAGTTTCCAACAGCTTAACATTTGGTAAAAGATCATCGACAACGAGAATGGTTGCTGTCATTTTTTCCTCCCATGAATATTATTAATCTCATCTTAATATAATTATACGACATTTCAGACCCATAATCAACTAATAGTTTAAGATTATAATAATATTTTTATAAAAATTTGAAGTTTTATACAAATTACCTCTTGCATATATGCATGTTTTAATATATATTAACTATATCAATTATTAATAAATGGTTAAAATTATGAAAAAATATATTTCATTTACAAACGCAGACATAGAAAAATGTCTTTTAAATTCACATACATATGATGAAACAGTTGCTAGATATTTAGTTTTAAAGTCAGTGTTGAAATTAAATGGCTTAAGTAAATTAAAATCCATGCTTGATGATGATTCAAAGACCATTAAAACCATCAGGAAATTATGTGAAAATGACCTTTGGGAAGATTTATCAATGTTCTTAAAAAGAGACCCAGAAAAGGACGATTATGAATCACATTCAAAAACCCAAATCTTGAAGGATTTTGAGAAATTTTCCTATGCTAGTAGGGTGATTGAAAAAATCTCTGCCTCATCTCTGGCATTATTAATGCAGAAATGCAGCAAAGAAGAATTAAAAAAATATGTTAATGAAGAGCTTGAAAAATATAAAGCAATTTCACAAAAACAAACTGCTAAGGATTTACCTAGAAATGCTCTGTTTTTAAGCATTAATAATGGAGATCTCAAATTAATTTCCGAAGATTTTTTAATGAACTCACCAGATCTGCCACTAACTGGCGAACAAAGAGAATTTCTTACACATGCGTGGGATCAAGCAACTTTTGATTCTGGTTGGTTTGCAATTTCTGGCTTTTCCCAATTCATTAGACCAAATTTAATGCTAGAATATAATTCCAGAACTAACATGTTAATTGACGTTTCTGAAGGTAAAGTTACGGTAAGTAATGGATCAACCGCTGTTTTCCGAGACGAAGATGGAAACATACCTGATGATAATCCTGCAATTAATGCAGCCTTTACCGTTGACATTTCAGCATTAAAAGGTGATCATTTCACTTTTGGCTGTGCAACTGGAGATGTAGAATTTTATTTCGAACATGAACTTAAAAATATTCATTCTGCTTTAACTGTCACTAAATTACCTCTTCCAAGAACTCTTCCAGTTTCCATTACTGGTGGTCTGATCCCTTCTTTGCATGAGCGCATGACTTCTTGGCTTGTGGATGAACTTCTTCAAAATGGCAACATGAGCTCTAAGGTGAAGGGTGTATTAAAAGATTTCAACACACAAGAATTGCTTTATTTGAAATTAGAAAAAGCGTCAAAAGTTGATGTAATCAAAGCACATCTGTTAGACTATCTTTCTGAAGATGTGGCACATCAAGCTGCTACAAAATTATATTGCGCTTTATATAATAGATGTTGTGATATTGATGAAGACTCATTCTCTGATGAGTATTATTTTACCTCAAAAAATCCTAGTAGTGAATCTAGTAGTGAATATCCAATAGGGGTAAGATATCCTTACCCAAGTGAATCTTTTTCAGAAAGATTCACCAATGCCTTCACCTCTTTAGGATCAAAAGTTTTAGAAAGGATCCAAGGTGGTCGAGGCAAATAACGCAAGGCAAATTGCCGGTGCAAAAGGAAAAACCTTGCTTTGGGAAATTTTGTTCCAAAGCAAGGAGGTTCCAACGCCGAAAATTCCACATAGAAAAAGGAAAAATGGAATTTGACTCCATTTAAGCATTAAAAAACAAAGACTAAATAATTTCACATCTCCAAATCCTAAGGAATCTTTTTTAAGAATTTTTGTGAAAATATAATTTAAGAAAATGAAAAATAATAAGGCAAAAATGGCCATTGAAAACATTTCAACCAAGGTTTTTCCATTTTCAAATCCTAAGAAAATTGCAATTGGCAAAATTGCAACAAGCAGCGAATCACAGATGATGTAATGCTTCAAATCAATCACAGAAATTGTGATTAAAATGGCAGAAAGCATCATCAAAATGAAACTTTTTTGACCAAAGCCAAATTTGCTTTGAATTAATAGAAAAACCGTGATTGTCAGTAATTCAACAGCTAAATAGCTGATTCCTATTGATTTTTTACAATTCACACATTTGCCACGCGCAAAAATCCAAGAAAAAACTGGAATTAAATTTCCCATTTTTAAAATAAAGCCACATTTCACACAATGAGACCTTTTAAAAATGATGTCCAAACCTCTTGGCAGCCTATGGCATAACATATTGATAAAGCTGCCAATTATGCCACCTAAAATTAAAATGATGATTTTCTCAAGCATGATCAAGATTTTTTTATGGAATTACGTAAATCGCTATTATATCATATAATTCAATTGTTAGTTTAATTATATGATATCAATATCATGGATTTATTGCAAAGATTTAGATCAAATAAAGCATTTTCGCTCATTGAGATGTCAATGGTTTTAATCATCATTGCCACAATTTCAGGTGGAATGATTGCAATGTCAGTCTCTCAAAGTGAAAATGCAAACAGGGAACAAACACAAAATAAATTTAAAATCATTGAGAAATCTCTTTCAACTTTCATTTCAATTAATAAACGCCTCCCTTGTCCTGCAGACCCTGCTCTTTCTGAAAATGATGCTAATTTTGGCGTTGAGAGATGCAATTGTAATGAATTTAGAGGCTCAATTTCAGGCAGCTTTCCGGCCCCAGCTGACTATTCTTGCGCTGCCGCAGATTCTTACAGTGGCGGAGATGTTCCTTTTGTCACGCTTGGCCTGCCCAAACAATTTGCCTCTGATGGCTGGGGGAATAAAATTTTCTATTCAGTCAGCGACGCTTTCACTGGCACTAACGCAGCAAATTGTCAAATTGGCACACCTGAAACTCTGTTTGACTTTAATGAATGCAACAAAGGGCTTCTCAAAATTCTTGATGCAAATGGCAATGTGAAAACAGACGATGCCGCAATTGTGCTGCTCAGTTTCGGTCCAAATGCGCAAGGGGCTTATTATAAAAACATAGATAGCCGCGTTGTTCCAAATCCAACTTCCATTGAATCCGTAAATGCAGATTTGGGAGATGGAAGATTCACGGATAAGATTGTTGAAAAATCTGATAATGAAACCATCAATTTTGATGATGTCATTCTCTATAGGACAAAGGAACAATTATTAGGAAATTTAAATATTTCAATATCAAATGGCACTTGCACCATTGCAGAAGAAATTCTCAGTTCTGATGATTTATTTTGCGGCAATAATCCTGGTGACGCAAATTGCGCGGCTTATATGTCAAATCTGGCAAATCACATTAAGAAACTCTGTCTGTGAGAAAGTTTAAAATGATGAAAAATAAAAAAAATAACTCTGGCTTCTCCTTGGTGGAATTGTCACTTGTAATGGTGATTTCCTCGGTCATCATTGGCCATTTGCTTGGTTTTGCAACGGAAAAACAACATGACAGTAAACTGAAATCCACAAAAGATAATTTCTCAATTGTTGAAGAAGCAATCTCAGATTTTCTGATTAAAAATGGCAGACTCCCTTGCCCATCATCTTTTACAGAAGACATATATTCCTCAAATTCTGGCATAGAAAATTTAAGTTCAGACAAGCTTTCATGCATTGGCACTGTCACAAATCCCTATGAATCAACAACAGCAAATGATTTTCTTGCAATTGGAACCATTCCAACAAAATCTCTTGGCATTCCTGATGATTTGGCTTTAGACTCATGGGGAAGAAGAATGACTTATGTTGCTGTGAAAGCCTGCGCTCAATCTCAAACAGGAGGAAATACTAAATTTTTCAGACATGCCGACAATACTTGCGGCAATGGAAGCTCTGGCCATTTAAGAATTTTAGATCAATCTGGCGGCACCATCAGCCTAGATGCAGTTTTTGTGATTGTCAGTCATGGAAGTAATGGCCATGGCGCAATTTCTAGGCTTTCCTATGACAGAATAAAATCATCAGAAAAATTAAGTGAAGATGAAATCAAAAATGCTCAATTAGATGCAAATGGCCAAATTGTCAGTAATGATGGTGTTTTTGTGCAAAGAAGCATGAATCTTAATAAGAGCGATGGTTATTATGATGATTTAATTTCCTATCAAACAAGAAATCAAATCATACAAAATTCAAATGGCCTTCTCAAAAATGGATCATATTTAAGTTATTTATGCAAAATCTCAGACAAAATCCCAGATCTGGCTGCAGCTCAGCAAATTTGTGGACCAAATGCTAATGTGGATTGCGCACAAAATCTGACTTCTCTTGCAGGAGAAATAGGAAGAATCTGCTATTAATCATCATCTTCATCGTCAAAATATTCTTTAGCTTTTTCAATTGTGTGAAATTCTTTGTTTCTCACTTGAATGACAGATAGATTACGTTCCGTTCTACCATCAGCTTTGAGTCTGAAACTTCCATCAATTCCGGCAAAACCTTGTCCAATCAAAATTTGCTCTGGCACAAATTCTCCTTTTTCTTTAATCACACTACAAACCAAAGCCATTGCATCATAGGCCATGGTGGCAATTCTGAGAGGTTCATGACCAAATGTTTCTCTGAAGCTTTTTTCAAAATATTTTCTCGCCTCCAAATCACCTCCAGCAAAAATTCCTCCATCAGCATCTTCGTTAAACAAAATGCTTCTATCTTCCCACTGCCCACTTCCTGCAAAAGTGATTTTTGTTCCATCTAAATTGGCATTTCTGAAATTTTGTAAAATTTTCTCTAAATTTTCTCCATTTTCTGGAACTAATAATGTCACTTCATGACCAGCCTTATTTTGCAAAAGCCCAATCACTTTTTGCGAGGCTAGGCTGATTGATTCTGATTGATTAGTGTAAAATTCCACATGAATTTGAATATTCTGAATTTCTTTCAATTCTTGCTCAATCAATCTGCCATAGGCATTTGATGGAAGCATGACAAATAAATATTTGCTACCTCTTCTAACTTCATAATCCACAATATGTTCGATTTGGTCTAGGGGTGAAAACCCGAATAGGAAGATGTTTTTTTCAATGTTGCTCTCATCATTTGAGAATGAAATTACTTGAATTTCACGTTCTTTTGCCAAATGCTTCAATGATTTGAGTTTGTGCGCAAAAACTGGCCCTAGGACAATTTTTACATCATTTTTCTCAAATGATTGAAAACTTCTTCCCGCTGCATAGCTGCTTGCTTCTGTGTCAATTGGCAGAATTGTGACTGATTCAAGGCCAGAATCACGCAATGCTAGTTTCGCTGCGTTAAAAAGAGAAGCACCAAGTTCTGCATGTTTGCCAGAAAGCGGCAACATTAATCCAACATTAATGTTCTTTTTCTCTTTTTTCTCCATAATGACTGGCAGCTCTTCTTCCTGCTGTTTCTGAGGTTGCGGATTTTGGAATAAATCTTCCGTCTTTAACTGTGGAGAGGAACTGCATGCTTGTAAAAATAAGCAAATTATAATAATATTCCTTAACATCAAAAATCTCTCTATTTTTAAGTGAATTAAACATATGGACTCTAAAGATAATATATCAGGACTATGCATTGTTGCAACCCCTATTGGTAATTTTTTTGACATCAGCCTCAGAGCTCTGACAATTTTGAAAGAGGCAGATTATATTCTCTGTGAAGACACAAGAGTGACAGATAAGCTCTTGAAATTCCACAATATTAAAAATTCCTTAAAATGCTATAATGAGCATAGTGGCCCTTCTCAAAGGAGTGCAATTTTAAAGGATTTGACGTCAGGGAAGAAAATTGCTTTAGTTTCTGACGCTGGCACGCCTTTAATTTCTGACCCAGGCTTCCAACTTGTGTCTTTGCTTGCAAGTGAAGGGGTCAAATTCACCACCATTCCTGGTCCTTGCTCAGTCATTGCCGCTCTCACTTTGTCTTCTTTCCCAACAGACGCATTTTCTTTTTGCGGCTTTGTTCCAAATAAAGATTCCGCAAGAGAAGAAATTTGCAAGAAAATCAAAAATGCCACAGGAACTTTAATTTTCTTTGAAAGCCCTAAAAGACTTTGTAAAACTCTGCGGATTTTTTTAGAAATTCTTGGAAATGTTGAAATTGCAATTGTGAGAGAAATTTCAAAAAATTTCGAATCTGTGAAAAAAGGCCCCATTAATGAAATTCTTGAATTCTATGAAAATGAACCTCCGAAAGGCGAAATCATCATTTTACTAAATAGCCAGACTTTCTCTAAATCAGAAGATTTGATTGAGCTTGAAATTGAAGAGTTAATTGATGCAATTTTGCCTCATATGAGCCTTAGGGACATTTCCAGTTCTTTGTCGAAAATCACAAATTTAAGCAAAAATGCCATTTATGAAAAAGCAGCAAAACTCAAAAATAAATAAAATTAAGCAAGGAGCAAAAAATCGTAGATTTGGCTTCATTGGCGAATTAATGGTCATTTTTTGGCTTTCCATGAAAATGTATAAAATCATTGCATGGCGTCACAAAAATTTCATTGGCGAAATAGATTTGGTGCTAGAAAAGAAAAATCAGCTGATTTTTGTTGAAATTAAATCGAAAAGCTCTAAATTTAATAGAGAGAATTATGACCATTTTTCAATGATCTCTGAGTTCCAATTGCAAAAAATCAGAAAAGCTGCTGAAGTTTTTCTGGTCAGTCGACAAAAGCAATTTGCAAATCACGATCTCAGATTTGATGTGGTGGTTTATCAACCTTTTTTTTCTTTCACGCATTTAATAAATTGTTTTTAGGAGGTCCAATATCATGTTTAGAAAAATTCTTTCAATTTTGTCATTTTGCGTTTTTTTCAGCTTTTCTGCATTTTCTTCTGAAAAAACCTTCTCAATGATTAAACCTAACGCATTGAAATTTGCAGCAGAAATTCAAGAAATCATGCAAGAAAATGGCCTGAAAATCATTGAGCAAAAGCAAATCACTTTAACCAGAAAACAAGCTTCAAAATTCTATGCAGAACATGAAGGAAAGAAATTTTTCATTGATTTAATCGATTTTATGATCTCAGGACCGGTGATTGTGCAGATTCTTGAAGGGAAAAATGCAATTGCGAAAAATCGTGAATTAATGGGCAACACAGACCCAAAACTGGCCAAAAAAGACACCATCAGAGCTAAATTTGGTGAAGATATCACTAAAAACGCCATTCACGGCTCAGACAGCGCCGAAAGTGCCGCACGTGAAATTAAATTCTTTTTTAACTGAGTTATTACTTTGATTTATGGTGATTTTTGCTTTGGTTACGCATAAATTGAATGTTGTTTAGTTATTTTTTTAGTTGACACGCACGCTGCGCCGTGTTATAATTGCATTATGACCCCAATAATTCAATTAAAGGTTAAACAAATGACAAATAACATCGATACAATGAATAAAATATTCCAAGAAATATTTACAAAAGAAGATAATGATAGATTTCTAGAGGCACTAGATATTGAGCAATTTGCAAATCTGCTCAAAGGTGCCGACATTAATAAGAAAAATACTGCATTAATGAATGCTGCTCTGCGAGGAAATATCAAAGCTATGGAGCTGCTGCTCGAAAATGGTGCTGATGTTAATGCTAAAGACACATTGGGAAACCGTGCTTTGGACTTGGCGGCTGGAGCTGGTCATATAGAAGCTGTAGAACTGCTACTCAAGCATGGTGCTCATATTGATGCTAGAGATCGAGATGGAAATACTGCTTTCATAACAGCGACTAGATGTATGAATGTAGAAATTGCAAAACTGCTGCTCGAAAATGGTGCCGATATTAATGCTCAAAATAATGAGAAATCGACAGCATTAGGCTATGCAGTTTACGAAAGCACTGCAGTTTTCAAAGAAAGAAATATGATGAATATGGTGCGATTTTTACTTGAGCAAGAAAATATTGATCTCAATATTGGAAACTCTCACGGAAAGGCTCCAGCAATACTCGCCTGTATGCATAGTAGATATCAGCACAATAAAGCATCTTTAGATTTACTAGTTGATCATGGTGCAGATGTTAATATTCAAGATAAGGCTGGAAAAAGTCTGTTAATGTATGTTGCAGCCAATCGAGATTTAGCGCTTGTGCAGCGGTTACTAGAAAAGAATGTTGATGTTCTTGCAAAAGATTCAAGAGGAAAAACTGTATTAGACTATTCCCGTGATCCAGAAATAACAGAACTTCTAGAAAAATTTGTGAAGCGGTTAATCGAAAAGAATGTTGATGTTATTATAAAAGATTCAAAAGTAACAATCCCAACCTCAGCAACATCACAAGTTGAGCCAGTGACAAATAAACATAACTTAACGGACGAAGATAAAGCATCGCTAAAAAATAAAGTTGTAGTTGAACACACGAAAAGTGAATCTAATGAGTCAGATCTATTAAAGAAATTAGGCATAAGTCAATCTCAAGGTCGGTCAAAATGATGGATTTTACAAAATAAAAACCTTCAATTTCAACCTAGAGTTATGTTTATCTCCGCACAAGAAAAAATAACTCTAGGTTGCTTTGCTTAAATTTAATGGCACTGATATATTTCCCTCTTGACCTCAACTCCCTAATATGTTAAACTCACGGAAAAATAATTTAACAAATTAGGGAAAATCAAAAATGAAAATAACTAACTTTAACGAAACCGAATCAGCTAAATCTCTGAATTACAAGCAAAATCATGGCAGCAGAGAAGGCACAAAAATTGATTCTGTCATTTTACACTCAGTCCATGGCAACATCATTGATAATGGGAAACATATTTCTGCAGAAGAAATTTTCTATACATATGGCGTTGCTCCGCACTATCTCATCAAGAAAGACGGAAGTGTCATTTCCTTTGTCGATGAAGAATTTTCAGCCTATCACGCTGGTGTCAGCCAATTTGACGGCAAAGTTGGTTTTAATAAAAGATCAATTGGGATTGAAATTGAATCTTTTGGCCCAGTTGAAGAACTTGTGAATGGAAAATTTCACCATCTACCAGGCAAAATCAAACATGCCCCAGAAAATGGCACATTCCAAGAGGCCCAATATGAATCTTTGTTGGAACTACTAAAAGAAATCTACTCAAGACATGAAATCACCTATTTACTTGGCCATAGCGACATTTCAGCTGGCAGAAAAAATGATCCAGGTGAAAATTTTGATTGGGAGAAACTGGCTGAACAAGGCTTTGAGGCTTTTGTGAATAAAGATAAGGTGAAATTTTTTGATTATTCCTATCTGAAAACTCAAGAATCAGACAAAATTCTGAAACCAGGAGACACAGGTGAGAATGTCAAGCATTTACAGCAACTTCTCTTTAATTTGGGTTATGATTCCATTGAAATTAATGGGAATTTTGATGAAAAAACTCTTTCTAATTTGGTGGCTTTCAAACTGCATCATGCGAAATCTGGCTCAAATTTTGGCGAATGGCATGAAAATGAAGATATTCATCTGGTTGCTGAACTGGTTGGATTAGATGAGTTTGACTGTTTTGTGATGTGAACTAGTTAATTTATATGGGGCCGTTAAATTTTCTGAAGGCGAAGCAATTCTGGGTTGTTTTTTTCTGCATAGAAATCAACATCACTCTGGGTTGCCGCGCCTTCGGCTCGCAATGACGAATAAACTTAAAGTTGGTCTATTGCTGATTCAAATTAATTTGAATGCTGGCTTTATCCTCTAAAGATTTGAGATATTTTTGCAAAATCTCACCAGAAAGCTCTGCTTTCAATCTATTTTTGACTTCTGCATATTCTGGCATTTTCATTTTTCTTCGATCTTCAAGTTTAATGACATGCCAACCAAGATCTGTTTTCACAGGATTAGAAATTTCACCAACTTTCATTGAAAACGCAGCATCTTCAAAAGGTTTAACCATTTGACCTGTTGTAAAATAGCCTAATTCACCATTCTTCTCTTTACCATTTGCCACAGATTTTTCACTGGCAAGTTTTGCAAAAGAAGCGCCTTTTTTCAATTCATTTTGAATTATTTTGGCCTCTTCTTCACTCTTCACCAGAATGTGGCTGGCTTTCACTTCTTCACGATTTTCAATAACTTTAGCGACCTCTTTATATCTGTCTTTAAGTTTTTTCTCAGTGATTTCTCGACCAATCAATTCTTCGATAAAAACTTTTTTTGCAATTTGTTCTGCCGCCTCTTTCATGGCATTTTTATATTCTTTACTTTCCTTGATGTTGGAATTTTTCACATTTTCATCAAGAAGTTTCGTGCCAATGAGGCCGCGCACTAGCCTTTCCTGATCATTTTCTTTCAGAGTTGAAAAGGCATTTTCAGCATTCACTTCTTTGCCAGTGCTTTTCAAGATTAAATTAGAATATAGATTTTCAATCTCTGATTGATAGATTTTATTTCCATTATATTTTGCAATGACATGATCTTTTTTTGCAAAAGACTCAAAACTGACAAAAGCTAAGCAAGCCATGCTCGCAAGAAACAAGTTATTTTTCATAAAACTTCCTCCAAAAGTTGTTTAATGTGACAATCAACATAATTAATAGTATAATATCCTTTTTAATAGAATCAAATATTTTTATAAATTTCATCTCTATTC
Organism: uncultured Rickettsiales bacterium; assembly: GCA_964383745.1. GTDB lineage: Bacteria > Pseudomonadota > Alphaproteobacteria > Rickettsiales > CAYLHV01 > CAYLHV01. The sequence continues at coordinate 85,342 of CAYLHV010000002.1, forward strand.
AGAATTTTTTCCTAGATTTATGTAGCATAAAATCAAAAAACCTGTTATCTTAAACAAAATTTCATAAGAAAATCATCGGAGCAAGCTAAATTGTTTAAATCACTTGGAAAACTTCTTTTCGGCTCAGTTAATGACCGCATCATTAAATCTTACGGCAAAAAAATTGAACAAATTAATGCTCTGGAGCCAAAATATGTTGCCATGACTGACTCTGAGCTTAAATCTCAAACAAATGAGCTCAAAATTCTGCTGAAAGAAAAAGGTAAAACTCTTGATGAAATTTTGCCTGACGCATTCGCAATTGTCAGAGAAGCAGCCAGAAGAACTCTTGGCGAACGCCACTATGACGTCCAGTTAATGGGCGGGATTGCATTGCATGATGGCATGATTTCAGAAATGAAAACTGGTGAAGGAAAAACCTTAGTTTCCACTTTAGCGGCCTATTTAAACGCTCTAACTGAAAAAGGTGTCCATATTGTCACAGTTAATGACTATCTCGCGACGCGTGACTCAAGCTGGATGGGTCAGATTTTTAATTTTCTTGGACTCTCCGTTGGTTGCATCAAACAAGGAATGATGGACTCAGAACGCCGCCAGGCCTATGCTTCCGACATCACCTATGGCACTAATAATGAATTTGGTTTTGACTATTTACGCGACAATATGAAATATTCCTCTGAGGAACTTGTAAGGCGCCCAGAGAATTACGCCATTATTGATGAAATTGACTCAATTTTAATTGATGAAGCAAGAACGCCTTTAATCATCTCCGGCCCCACTGAAGATAATTCTGACCTATATCTCATTGTGAATAAAATCATTCCAAAGCTAGAAAATGCTCATTTCACCATTGACGAAAAATCAAGAAATGTTGTTCTCACAGAAGAAGGGACTCATGAAATTGAGAATTTGCTGAAAAAAAGCAACCTTCTGACGGAGAATTCTCATCTATATGACATGGAAAATATTTCCCTCATTCATCATGTGAATCAAGCTCTCAAAGCTCATAAAATTTTCAAGAAAGACATTGACTATCTAATCAAAGACGACCAAGTCATGATCATTGACGAATTCACAGGCCGCGTTATGGAGGGGAGAAGATATTCCGAAGGGCTTCATCAGGCGCTTGAAGCAAAAGAAAATGTGAGAATTCAAAATGAAAATCAAACTCTTGCCTCAATCACTTTGCAAAATCTTTTCCGCCTCTATCCTAAACTTTCAGGAATGAGCGGCACTGCTGCAACAGAAGCAGCGGAACTCAGAGACATTTATTCTCTTGATGTGGTTGAAATTCCAACTCATAAAACAATTTCCAGAATTGATGAAGAAGACTCAATCTATGCCACAACTGCTGAGAAATATGACGCAATTATTGAGCAAGTCAAAGATTGCTTCAACAGAAAACAACCAATTTTAGTTGGCACAGTCAGCATTGAAAAATCAGAACTGCTCTCAAAACTTTTAAAACAACATAAAATCCCACATAATGTTTTAAATGCAAAAAATCATGAGAAAGAAGCACAAATCATTGCGCAAGCAGGCAGAGTTGGCGCAGTGACCATTGCCACTAACATGGCTGGCCGCGGCACAGACATTAAACTTGGTGGCAGTGCTGAAATGGCCTTACAACAATTTGCCAATTCTCATGGCCTTTCAAAAGAAGAAATTCCAACTGAAAAAAATGCTGAAATCTTGCAAGAAATTCAATCAAACAAAGAAGAAGCATTAAAAAATGGCGGTTTATTTGTTCTTGGCACAGAAAGGCACGAGAGCAGAAGAATTGATAATCAGCTTAGAGGGCGCTCTGGTCGCCAAGGTGACCCAGGCAAAACCAAATTCTATTTATCTTTGGAAGATGATTTAATGAGGATTTTTGCCTCAGAAAAAATGGCATCAATTCTGCAAAAACTCGGCCTCAAAGATGGCGAATCAATTGAACATCCCATGATCAGCCGCTCTCTTGAGAAAGCCCAGCAAAAAGTTGAAGCAAGAAACTATGAAATCAGAAAAAATCTTCTGAAATTTGACGATGTCATGAATGACCAACGTAAAGTGATTTTTGAACAAAGAAGAGATCTGATGCAATCTCACGACATTTCCGACATTGTCAAAGACATTTGGAAAGAGATTAATGAATCGATTGTGCTGAACCACATTCCACAAGGCTCTTTCATTGAACAATGGGACATTGAAGGTCTAGAAACCGAGATTTTTAAAATTTATGGCCAGAATTTTCATATTGCAGAATTTGTGCAAAAAAATGATGTCACAGAAAATGATGTTCTCAAGGAAATTTCTGCAAAAGTAGAAGAATTTTTCACAGAAAAATCAGAACAAATTTCTCCAGAATTAATGCTTCTTGCGCAGAAAAAATTCCTAATGCTCACAATTGACCATCTTTGGAAAGACCATTTACATTCGCTTGACCATTTAAGACAAGGAATTTCTTTGCGCGCCTATGGCCAGAAGGACCCTCTTAATGAATATAAAAAAGAGGCATTTAATCTCTTCAGCAACATGCTTGATGCCATTAAAGAAACTTTCATCACACGTTTGTCACACATAACCCTTGTCAGTGATGATGACTACCAAATCCATTCCGAGCCAAAGCATTTTCGTGAGCATAAAGAAAATGCGGAAAACATTCTTTCTCCATCACCTGCTCCAAAAATCACCATCAGAAATCATGTTGACCCTGAAGATAGAGATAAAAACAACCCAGAAACTTGGGGGAAAGTTTCTCGAAATGAAAAATGCCCATGCGGTTCTGATTTGAAATTCAAACAATGCCATGGAAAATTTGAGTGATCAGGCCCAGTCATCCAGCCTTTCCAAATGCTCATAATCATTATATTTAGGCGCGTTTTTCACATTTGGTATGGCCATGAAAGGAGATCCTTGCACAAAATAAAATTCAAGCATCTCCTGCAAAGATTTCTCGAATCTCTCTAGAAAATCTGGCAACTCTTCCTTTAAATCAATGATCTGAATTTCGCCAGCATTTTTCCTCCCGGTTAAACGCACATAGACCAAATCACCATTTTTACATTTGGCAATCTCTTGCTTGAAAACCCCTTTTGTCAACATCAGCGCCTCAATGAGCAGCTGCGGAGCCACAGCTTTCCTGACCTCTGTTGCTGTTGGGGGCAAACCTGTTTTATAGTCCAGCAAAGAAAATTCTGAATTTTCTTTAATTTCAATTCTGTCAGATTTTCCAACTAAAGTAAATTTTTTGCCATTTCCAAGATTCATCTCTACTTTTCCTGGAATTTCTGAGAAGATTTTGAGAGATTTCTCTCTCCTATTTTTCTCAAATTCCAAAATCCATTCAGAAATCTTCACAAATCTTGGCTTCCAAACAGCTAGTAAAGCTGGAGAATGGTAATATTTTGCAAGCATTTCATTGCCAATTTTCTGTAACAATTCAGCTGCATTTTCATGATTTTCATATTTTTTGTTAAACTCATCAAGCAAGGCATGAATGAAATTTCCAAAATCCACCGCTGTTAATTCCTGATCAATATCTTTCAATTTTTTGATAGATAGAATCTCTGAAACATAATATCCATATGGGTCTTTAATTAGTTGCTCAATTTTGCTCACAGAAGCCTTTTGCAGCAAAAACTGCAGCCCAGGCGCAAAACAAGGTCTTGCAAATTTCTTAGGCAAATTCTCATTTTTTCCAAAATCTGCAATTTCACAAATTCTCCTCCAGAAAATGGTCTCATCAATTTGCACAGAATTTTTTTCCAAGAACATCAATAAATGAGTGACAAAACGTGAGCAAATTGTTTCACTTCCGTCAATTTTAGTGGATCTAGTCAAAATCACTTGTTTTTGGCTCAAAAGTGAGACGAATAACGAAGCCCATTGCCCTAAATTTTCCTCTGAGGAATTTAGTCCTAATTTTTCTTTTAATGCTCTGCTGAGCCAAGGGTCGCTAATTTCTGAAGGTGGAAAATTTCCTTCATTCATTGAGGCGCAAATTGTCAAATCAAAATTCAGCAATCCTGCTTCATTTGGGTTAATCAAACTCACTCTTGCTGTGACCGCACTTTTTGCTCTGAATTTATGCCCCACAAAAATTGTGTCCAAGATTTTTAAATAATCATAATAGTTAATTGTTTCAAATTCCGAAGCAGAATCTAGAATTTCTCTGATGAATTCTACAAATTCCAGAATTTCTGCATCATTTTCATCAACCAGTGCAAGAAAAAACTCTAAATGTTTCTCAAGCAAAAACTTAAAATTTCCAGTTTTTCTGTCAAATTCCTCAAAAAAACCTCCATTTTTATCATAAATTTCCTTTAAAACCATTCCCATTTCTGGATTTCTTGAATGAATGTGAGAATGGAGTTCACTGAAGCCATCATAGAATTTTAAGCCTCTGAAGAAATCCATTTCAATGTCCATGACAAATTTTTCATTTTTGCAGATTAAGGAATGTTTTAGAAATTTCAATATGTTAACAGGGGAGAATTTAGAAATATGCAACTCAACCAAAAGAAAAAATAAATCTCCCGCTTTTGTCTTAGAAAACTCAAAACCTTCCGAATCATTAAATTCAATTTTCCATTTTTTCAGCTGTTCAATCAATCTGAGAGAAAGATCTCTGTCAAAAGTGACAATGGCAATTTTTTTATTATTTTCTTGATTTTCAAAGAGAAATTTCTTAATGGCCAGTGCAATGATTTTCGCTTCTTCCTGCAAATCTTGAGCATTAATTAAAGATATCTTTGTATCTAATTTGTTGTTTTTCCAGTTAAAATCATCAAAAATCCGGCTAATTTCATGCCCATTTTTCTTCAACACAGAACACCAATTTTGCACCATTTCATGATCTAACCCTGCCTCGCGAAATAATTTAGCAAATTTAAATTGAAAATGTGATTTTGCAAGATCCTGATTTTTGCCAGAAGCAAAAGTTTCTGCATGGAATCCATTTAACACAAAAAAACAATTTTTTTGATTTTTCAATGATTTAAACAGATTTGTGACAGATTTAATTTGCGAATCAAGTCCGGCAAAAATAATTGGCGCGCCATTTTTTTCCAAACTCCAAGCATTTGCTTGTTTTTCAATCATTAAGTCACGAAAGACCGAATAATCAATCAAATTTTTCTCTGCCATGATCTGCGGCAAGAAATGAAAAATCACTTTCAAAAATTGAGCATTTTTTTGCCAATGTGCTGCAAATTCTGTTTTTTCCATTTCAATTTCAATCAATTTCTCGAAATCTGCAAAAGCAATTTGAGCATCATGAAAATCAGCAAGTAAATTAATCAAATCAATTGCGACTCTGAATGATTGCCTTGTCAAAGAATGTTGATTTTGCTGCTCAATCAACTTTAAATCATGAATGAGCCTTGTCACCATCATTCTTTGCCTGATTTTGCTAATTGGCTTCATTTTCTGCTTCTGGGGCAAGTTTTCTGCGTCAAGGTCTGAAATTGCGATGATTTTTGGCAAACAAAAAGCTTGATTTTCATAATATGTGATCATGAATTCCGTGAAATTTCTGCAAGCCCTTCGATTTGGGAAAATGATTTTCACATCAGCCCATTTTGTGCGAAAATTCTCTTTTTTAATTGCAAGCCTTTCTTCAACACCTTTCAACAGAGCTTCAAAAAAATGTTCATTCGAACAAATATTAAATATATTCAATCACTTTACCTCAATTTTCTAAATCAAAAATAATTCTTGACAATCTATAATTATTTTTATATATTTTTCTTGCATAAGTTTTATAAAGATGATAGATTCCTTTCTTACTCACATTAAGTAGAATCTAAAATAATAGTAACATCAATTAGCAAAGTAAATAAAAATGACAAAAATTCTTCAAGCTAAGTTTAAAAGAAGCCGTACAAATGGCGTTGATCTTTGGGGTCATCCTAAAGACCCATTTGCAAATAAGAAAAACTACCCACCCGGTCAACATGGCCTTTTGGGCTATAAAAAACTTTCTGACTATGGTCGCCAGCTCAGAGCTAAAAACCGCGTGAAAGACCATTATGGCAGGTTGACAGAAAAGCAATTGAGAAATATTTTCATTGAAGCAAAGCGTCAAAAAGGTGACACAAGCCAGAATTTGGTCGCAATTTTGGAAAGCATGCTCTATGTCGCAATCTATAGGCTTAACCTTGCGCCAACAATTTTCGCAGCACGTCAAATTGTGTGCCATAAACATGTGAAAGTTGATGGAAGAACTGTGAATATTCCAAGTTTCAAATTGAAACCTGGTCAGAAGATTGAAATTGTTGAGTCTGCAAGAGAAATTCCATTAATTTTGGAATCTGTTCAAAGCCACGCGAGGGAAATTCCAACCTATTTGACTTTAGATGATGAAAAGAAAATGCAAGCCACTTTCGTCAATCTTCCAAAATTCGAAGACATCCCTTACCCATTTGAAGTTGAACCACATTTAGTTGTGGAATATTATTCAAAATAATGAGAAATGTGAATAGTATGAAAAAACCCCCTGTGAAAATAGGGGGCTTTTTTTTATATATATTTTTTATGTCACTGGAACTTCAGCTTTCTGTTCCTCCAACAACAATTCCACCAACAAGCAAACTTGGCACTCCAACACCAACAGGCACAGATTGGCCATTTTTCCCACAAGTTCCAACACCTTCATCAAGCTTAGAATCATTTCCAACCATTGAAATTTTTTGCATGACCTTAGGTCCATTTCCGCTGAGAGTTGCACCTTTGACTGGTGCGGTGACCTTACCATTTTCAACTAAATAGGCTTCTGAAGCTGAGAAAACGAAATTTCCAGAAGTGATGTCAACCTGCCCTCCTTGAAAACCAACAGCAAAAATTCCTTTTTTCACAGAAGAAATGATTTCTTCTTGCGAAAATTCACCGCTAAGCATGAAAGTGTTAGTCATTCTTGGCATTGGCAAGTCAGCAAAGCTTTCTCTTCTGCCATTTCCAGTTGCGGCCACATTCATCAATCTGGCATTTTGCCTGTCTTGCATGTAGTTTTTCAAAACGCCATTTTCAATGAGCACATTTTTCTGTGTTGGCGTTCCTTCATCATCAACATTCAAAGAGCCACGTCTTTCTGGAATGGTTCCATCATCAATCACAGTCACATTTTTGGAAGCGACCATTTGACCAATTTTTCCCGAGAAAGCTGAAGTGCCTTTGCGGTTAAAATCACCTTCAAGCCCATGTCCAACAGCTTCATGCAGCAAAACTCCTGGCCAACCCGAGCCTAAAATCACTGGCATTTCACCTGCAGGTGCTGGAATTGCCTCAAGATTCAAGATTGCCACCCTCAAAGCTTCATCAGCAGCACGTTTCCAGTTTTCTTCTTTCATGAAATGTTCCAGACTTTTTCTTCCACCATAGCCAAAAGAACCATCTTCCATTCTGCCATTTTTTTCAACTTGCACATAAACACGAATCACGCAAAGTGGCCTGATGTCACAGGCTGACTCTTCAATTCTCATGATTTTCACAGCCTGCCAGCTTGTTCCAATTGAAGCAGACACTTGTTTAACTGCAGGATTTTTCTTTCTCAAATATGCATCAATTTTCTGCAAAAATTCAACTTTTTTTACATAATCCACCTCATTAATTGGATTAAAGCTTCCATAAAGCAAATGTGGTTTTGTGATGATTTTCTTTTGCTTTTTAGTTTCATTTGAGTTTTTCAGAGATGCAACCATTTCAGCTGATTTTTTAATTGCATTCAAATTCATTTCATTTGAAGCTGAGAAAGCAACCGCTTCTCCGACAACACCTCTGAAACCAAACCCCAGATCTGAGCTGAAATTACTTTCACTAACAATTCTATTTTTTAAAGAAACCGATTCTTGGAAAGATGATTCGAAGAAAATTTCTCCATCATCCATTCCTTGTAAAGTTTGCTTGAGGATTTTTTGCAATTCAGCTTCATTAATTTCATTTTTTTCAAAAAATAAGTGGTCAACTTGCTTTTCTTTGTTAATCTCCATCTGATTTCCTCATTGTAATAAAGTTTCATATAGATCAAACATAATATAATTCTAACTATAAGTACAATATTTTCTTGAATAAAAGACAAGTTTATTATATCTTATAACTATATAATTCAATACTCATAGTAGCTTTTCAATTGCATTGATGGATTTTAAGGTGTAGTTTACAAATAAAACTCCCTACTAATGACACAATTGAAAATGGGACATAAGGGTTTTTTTATCACCATTTTTTAAGGGGATTCATTCTCATGAAGAAATTTTTGAACTTTTTCTTAGCTTTTCTGTCCTTCCCAGCATTTTCAGAAGAAAAAAGCACCCTTCCTGTTGATTGGCAAATGAACTTCCAAGAAGCTGCCTCACCAACCATGCAAGAAATTGCTAATCTTCATCATTTTCTTTTTTGGATCATTCTTGCAATTGTGCTTTTCGTTTGCGCATTAGTTTTTTACGCTTGCGTCAAATTTCATAGAAGCAACAACCAAACTCCGAGCAAAACAACGCATAATGTGAAGCTGGAGATCATTTGGACACTCATTCCCATCATCATTTTAATCATCATTGGCATTCCTTCAGTCAAATCTCTCTATGAATCAGAAACCATTGAAAATGCTGAAATGACCGTGAAAATTGTTGGCCATCAATGGTACTGGTCCTATATTTACCCTGATCATGACAATATTTCCTTTGACAGCTACATGATTAAAGACGAAGAATTAAAACCTGGTCAACCAAGACTTTTGACTGTTGATAATCAAGTTGTCTTGCCAGTTGACACTAAAATCAAATTCCTCATCACCGCTTCTGACGTCATTCACGCATGGGCAGTCCCAGCTTTTGGCATCAAAAAAGACGCCGTGCCAGGCAGAACCAACGAAACTTGGGTCACAATCACTAAACCAGGCACCTATTATGGCCAATGTTCAGAACTTTGTGGCGTTGGACATGGTTTCATGCCAATTGCAGTGAAAGCCGTTCCAAAAGAAGAATTCATTGAATGGACAAAGCTTGCGAAACAACAATTTGGCGCAATTCGCAACCCAAAAACACTAGCATCTAAATAATTAAGGAGAAACTGAAACATGACTATAGAAAAAACTGCAATGCATGATCATGATCATCACACCCCAAAAGGTCTGGTTCGTTGGCTTTGTTCAACTAACCACAAAGACATTGGCACAATGTATCTCATCTTTTCTGTCATTGCTGGCCTGATTGGTGGTTTCATATCTTTCCTTTTCAGACTTGAGCTTGCTGAACCCGGAATTCAAATTCTTGGCGGAAATCATCAATTTTACAATGTTCTCATCACAGCTCACGCCCTCATCATGGTTTTCTTCATGATCATGCCTGGTTTAATCGGTGGCTTTGGAAATTGGTTTGTTCCTCTCATGATTGGCGCTCCAGACATGGCTTTCCCGAGAATGAATAACATTAGCTTTTGGCTTTTAATTCCTTCTTTCATTCTCCTGATTGCTTCTGCTTTGGTTGGAGATGGCGCTGGCACAGGATGGACTCTATATCCTCCATTAAGTGCCTCTGGTCACCAGGGTGCATCTGTTGATCTGGCAATTTTCAGCCTCCATTTAGCTGGCATTTCTTCAATTCTCGGCGCAATCAACATCATTGTCACAATTTGCAACATGCGAACCAAAAAAATGACATTTCACAAAATGCCACTTTTTGTTTGGTCACTTTTGGTCACAGCATTCATCTTAGTCCTTGCATTGCCAGTTCTTGGCGGCGCCATCACCATGCTTCTGACAGACAGAAACTTCCAAACCGCATTTTTCTCTCCAGCAGGAGGAGGTGACCCAGTTTTGTTCCAACATCTTTTCTGGTTTTTCGGTCACCCTGAAGTATATGTCGTGATTTTACCAGTTTTCGGAATTGTGAGCCAGATTGTCTCAACTTTCTCACGCAAACCAGTTTTTGGCTATCTTGGAATGGCCTATGCCATGCTTTCCATTGGCTTTGTTGGCTTTGCTGTTTGGGCACATCACATGTTCACGGTTGGCATGAGTCCAAATGCTCTGTCCTATTTCACCATTGCAACAATGATCATTGCTGTTCCCACTGGAATCAAGATTTTCAGCTGGATTGCCACAATGTGGGGTGGTTCAATTGAATTAAAAACTCCAATGCTTTTCTCTGTTGGCTTCATCATTTTGTTTGTTTTTGGAGGCGTGACAGGAGTTGTTCTTGCAAATGGTTTTGTTGACAGAATTTTCCACGACACTTATTATGTCGTTGCACATTTCCACTATACCATGAGCCTTGGGGCCTTGTTTGGGGTTTTTGCTGGCTTCTATTATTGGATTGGCAAAATCTCCGGCAGACAATATCCTGAGACTTTGGGTAAAATTCATTTTTGGTTAACTTTCATTGGAGTGAATGTGACTTTTTTCCCACAGCATTTCCTTGGAATGGCCGGAATGCCAAGAAGAATCCCGGACTATCCTGACGTATATGCCGGTTGGAACAAAATTTCCTCAATTGGCTCCACAATTTCAATGTTTGCTGCCCTTTTCTTCCTATTCATTGTGTTTTACACATTAAAATTTGGCAAAAAATGTCCAAATAATCCATGGGGCGAAGGAGCCAAAACTCTTGAATGGACTTTAACTTCTCCACCTCCTTTCCATTGTTTTGAGGAGTTGCCAGAGATTGATGAAAATGCACATCCATGAAGCGGAGGAAAAATTGTTAGCTTCCACTTCAGAATCAACCATTAAAGATTTTTTCCAGCTTTTGAAGCCGCGCGTCATGTCACTAGTGATTTTCAGCGGCTTCATAGGGCTTCAGCTTGCCCCTGGAGACCTTCACCCTTTCCTTGCCTTTGTCAGCATTTTATGCATTTCCCTTGGTTCAGGAGCCGCTGGTGCAATCAACATGTGGTATGACAGAGACATTGATGCGATCATGCAAAGAACAAAAGAAAGACCAATTCCGAAAGGAAAAATTGAAGCAACTGATGCTTTAAATTTTGGAATTCTCATTGCAATTTTCTCTGTCACATTAATGGCTGTTGCAATCAACATTTTGTCAGCCATTTTGCTTGCTTCCGCCATTTTATTTTATGTTTTCATATATACAATTTGGCTAAAACGCAGCACTCCTCAAAATATTGTGATTGGAGGTGTTGCTGGATCTTTGCCTCCAATGATTGGATGGAGCTCTGTGACAAACCAAATTTCTCTCGAATCCGTCATTTTATTTCTCATCATTTTCACTTGGACTGTTCCTCATTTTTGGGCTTTGTCTCTATATAAAAAAGACGATTATGAAAAAGTTGGAATTCCCATGATGCCTAATGTCGCAGGAGAATCAGAGACACGAAAATTGATTTTAATATATAGCATTTTAATGGTCATCACAGTGGCAATTCCAGCTTTAACTCAAATGTGCGGCCTGCTTTATGCTGTCACAAGCACCATCTTAAGCGCTTATTTTTTGTTCATTGCAACCAAGCTTTTCCGCTCTGGAAATAATGCTCAAGCACCTGCTCTTTTTGGCTATTCAATCATATATTTATTCCTAATTTTCGGTTTAATGCTGCTTGATCATCATAATAAAATAATTTTATAGGAGGTCCAAATGCCCATAGCTAAACAACATAAAACCAAGAAATGTAAAAACGTTGCTTTAATGTTTGTGATCACTGCAATCATAGCTTTAATCTTTTGTCTCACAATGGTAAAGTTGAAAATTAATGTCTGAATTTCAAAAAATTTTCTTTCAAAATAAAGAAGACTGCTTGGAGAAAGTGAAAAAGTCAGAATTTAGCCAAATTGAAATCATTAATCAACCGCATATTCTCATTTATTCTGGCCATGATTTTGTGCTTTCAATGCGGGATTTTTTGATAAATAACTTTCCGGGAAAGAATTTTAAAGCCAGTGCATTTTGCAGTGATGATTCAGCTCTGGCAATCAAAGCCATCAAAATTGGCCATGATAAAGTAATTTTCACAGGTAAAAACATAATTTTGCAGAAATTACAAGAAATTGCACTAAAAACTCAAGGAAAACCAGTTGTCGCAGGTGAGATATGAAAAAAAATCAAAAGCTTGCTTTTTCAATTGTCTTCCTTCTGGCTTCCATGTCGCTTTTGGCCTATGCTGCGGTTCCTCTATATAAAATTTTTTGCCAAGTCACAGGTTTTGCTGGCACCACGCAAATTTCAGAAACCTATTATCATAAACAAAAAGGCACAAGAGACATTATTGTGCGCTTTGATGCAAATGTGTCGCCAGATTTAGATTGGAAATTTGAAGCAAACCAAGCAAAAGTCACAGTGAAACCTGGGGAGAATACTCTAGTTTTCTATACAGCTAAAAATAACTCATCTGAAGATGTCATTGGCACAGCGACCTATAATGTGACACCAGATGGAGCTGGAATATATTTTAATAAAATTCAATGTTTTTGCTTTGAAGAACAATTACTTAAAGCTGGCCAAGAAATGCAAATGCCTGTTTCTTTTTTCATTGATCCATCATTGGAAAAAGACCCAGATTTAAAAAATCTAGGCCAAATCACTTTATCTTATAGTTTTTTTAAAGTTGAAAAATGAGGAATTTTAAAATATCATGAATTTTTACAGCGAATTAACCTTTTATAAAGCTTTTCAAATTATAATTGAATTAATGAGCGGCAGATTAACCTTTTGGAGAAAATAAAAATGACTAGCGCACATAAAAAAGGTCACGACTATCACCTGGTTGACCCAAGTCCTTGGCCAATTCTAACTTCATTTGCTCTTCTTGCTGTCACAGGTGGCGCGGTGATGTCCATGCATCAACATGTCATGGGCATTTACGTCCTTGCACTTGGGCTTTTAAGCACATTCTACTGCGCTGGTTCATGGTGGGCTGACGTCATTAAAGAAGGTAAAATTGACAGAGCTCACACAGTCATTGTAAAAAAAGGCATTTCCATTGGCATGGCACTTTTCATTCTTTCAGAAGTGATGTTCTTTTTCGCTTTTTTCTGGTCCTATTTCGAGGCAAACTTAGATCCTGTTGCCATTCTTGACGGAGTTTGGGGTGTGAAAGAAGGAGTTTGGCCACCAGAAGGAATCACAACTTTAGATGCATGGAATTTACCATTCATGAACACATTAATTTTGTTGCTTTCGGGTACCACAGTTACATGGGCTCATTATGCAATTTTAAATAATAACAGAAATGAGGCATATCAAGCTCTTGCAATCACTGTTTCACTGGGAGTTCTTTTCACTTGTTTACAAGTTGCGGAATATTCTCACGCCACATTCACATTAAAAGATGGTATATATCCCTCAAATTTCTATATGGCAACAGGTTTCCATGGACTCCATGTCATGATTGGCACAATTTTCTTGGCAGTTTGCATGGTCAGAACGAAAAAAGGTCATTTTGACAAAGGTGAGGGCCACTTGGGCTTTGAATTTGCCGCTTGGTATTGGCATTTTGTTGATGTTGTGTGGCTTTTCTTGTTCATTTTTGTCTATGTTCTTGGCAGCTAAAAAAATTAGAAAATGAAAAAAACCATTTTTGTTGCGCTCATTTTGCCATGTTTCCTTGTGCTTTGTGGCCTTGGATTTTGGCAGATTGAGCGCTTAAAATTAAAAAAAGTTAAAATTGCCAGCCTTGAAAAACACATGAATTCAAGTCATGAGGACATTGCCAAAATTGATCTGAATGACAAAGACCAACAATTCAAGCCTCTGTTTTTCACAGGAAATTTTGATAACCCTAAAAAAGCCCTTCTTTTTGCTGTCAACCCAAAAAACTCCACAGAGACAGGCTTTTTCCTGCTTGACGTTGCGTCGGTTAATGGCAAAAACATTTTGGTTAGCCGTGGATTTGTGAAGAAAATGCCAAATGAAAATGAAATGATCAACCAGAATATAAAAATTTTTGGAATATTAAAAGATTTTGAAAAGCCAAATTTTTTCACTCCTGCAAATAATTTGCAAGAAAATATGTGGTTTCACATTAATAAAAACGAGCTTGAGAAATTCACTAATGCTAAGCTTGAGAATTTTTATGTCATTTCTCAAAAAGAAGTTCAAAATGAAATGGAAATCACCTCCAATTTTCCAATCAAACAAAAATCTCGAATCGAAATCAGAAATGACCATTTAAGCTATGCCATCACTTGGTTCAGCCTGGCATTTTTCCTACTCCTCATGACTTATTTAAGATTTTTTAAAAAAAACTCTTCCAAACACATTTAAAATATGATATATATACCCAGACCTAACTTCTTGATATTTATCAAATTTCTAAGAGCAAAATTAAAATGAGCAATAAAAATAACAAAAAATTCCTATTTTGGACTGTGTCCTTGTTAACCATTTTTCTGATTTACGATCTTTGCCAAACTAATGCTGGCGAAAATATTCTTCCTGCTTTGGCAATTCCAAAACCAGAAACAGTGCGTTAGCAACAGAGGCGCGACATTCTCAAAGAAAGAACATCGCAAAACCCACGCCATCACTTGCTTATTATTCCCCATTTTAAAGAATTAGCATGATTTCCTCAGAAAACTCTTCCAAAAATACTTGAAATATGATATCTTCATACCCAAATTCACTATTATATTCATCAAACTTTTAAGAGAAAAATTAATGAGCGATAAGAATAATAATCAAAATAACAAAAACTTCTTGTTTTGGATTGTGTCTTTGTTAACCATCATTCTGGTTTACAATCTTTTCCAAATGAATTCCGGCGGGAATGTCATGCAAAATTTCCCATTTTCCGAATTCCTAAAAAGTGCTGAAAATGGCACAATCACTGATGCCAAGCTAAATGTCCCGGGCTATGAAATTGAAGGTCACTTTTCTGATGGCCAGAAATTCACCACCCACGCCCCGAACTATCCTGGCCTCATTGACAAGCTCAGAGCTGGCGGCGTGCAAATCACAACAGCCCCGGCACAAAGCAAATTCAGCAATATCATCAGCGCCTTGGTTTCCTGGCTCCCCATGATCATCATCATTGGAATTTGGATCATGTTCATGCGCCAAATGCAAGGTGGAAGCGGCAAAGCGATGGGTTTTGGCAAATCTAAAGCAAGGCTCTTAACCGAAAAAAGCACAAAAATCATGTTTAAAGATGTTGCAGGCATTGATGAAGCAAAAAATGATCTTTCCGAAGTTGTTGATTTCCTCAGAGATCCACGCAAATTCCAAGTTCTTGGCGGTAAAATTCCAAAAGGCTGCTTGTTGATTGGGCCTCCAGGAACTGGTAAGACTCTTCTTGCAAGAGCAATTGCTGGTGAGGCAAATGTTCCATTTTTTACAATTTCAGGTTCTGACTTTGTTGAAATGTTTGTGGGTGTTGGTGCCAGCCGTGTCAGAGACATGTTTGAACAAGGCAAGAAAAACGCTCCTTGCATCATTTTCATTGACGAAATTGATGCTGTTGGCCGCCACAGAGGTGTTGGCATGGGCGGTGGTAATGACGAAAGAGAACAAACTCTCAACCAGCTTCTTGTCGAAATGGATGGCTTTGAAGCAAATGAAGGCGTCATTCTGATTGCTGCCACAAACAGACCTGACGTTCTTGACCCTGCACTTTTAAGGCCTGGACGCTTTGACAGACAAATTGAAGTTCCAACTCCAGACATTAAAGGCAGAGAACAAATTCTGAAAGTTCATTTAGAGAAAATTAAAAAAGGTCCAGATGTTGAGCCAAGAATCATTGCCCGCGGCACACCTGGCTTTTCTGGGGCTGATCTTTCAAATTTGGTGAATGAAGCTGCGCTTTTTGCAGCTCGGAACAACAAAAAAGTTGTCACAATGTCTGACTTGGAATTTGCAAAAGACAAAGTGATGATGGGGTCAGAACGCAAATCCATGGTCATGAGCGAACAAGAGAAAAAACTCACGGCCTATCATGAAAGCGGTCACGCTCTTGTCGCCATCCACTCTCCTGCTTCAGACCCAATTCACAAAGCCACAATCATTCCAAGGGGCCGCGCACTTGGTTTGGTGATGAGGCTTCCCGAATCAGACCGTTTCTCAGAAACCAGAGAACAGCTTGAAACAAACATTGTGGTTGCAATGGGCGGCCGTGTTGCAGAAGAATTAATTTTCGGCCATGATAAAGTCACCAGCGGTGCTTCTTCAGACATTAAGCAAGCCACCAGAATTGCCAGAGCAATGGTTTCAGAATGGGGAATGAGTGATGTTGTTGGCCCTCTTTTCCACGGCGGCAGCTCCGGTGACCCTTATGCGGCGAAGCAAAATCAAAATAATTCTGATGAAACAAATCACATCATTGATCAAGAGTCAAAAAAGCTTGTTGAAAAATCTTATGAAAAAGCGAAGAAAATTCTCACAGATAACATCAAAGAGCTTCATCTTCTTGCCACGGCACTTTTGGAATATGAAACTTTGAGCGGTGAAGAAATTCAGAAAATTTTAAAAGGTGAAAAAATCAGAGAGAATTTTGCGGAAATTGTTGATGAAGAGGTGATTTCTTCTTTCGGCTCTTCTCTTCCAAATTCAGAGAAAAATTAACATTATTTAAATGAAATTTTTCTCTTCTAATTTTGCCAAAATCATTGAGAAAGAATTTGGGCAGGCACCGGTTTGGCTGCCCATTTTCTTTGTTTTTGGAATCATTTTCTATTTTTCACTCGAATCTGAACCAAGTTTTTTCATTTTTACGAATGTGGTGATTTTGCTAATTTCATCCATCCTTCTTCTTAGAGTCCAGAAAAATCCTCTGCAAAAATCTCTTCTGATCATCATTTCTTTCATTTTGGGTGGGTTCGTTGTTGCTTTTTGCAAAACTCATTTGATCAAGCATGAAAATTTTGAATTTTTACCAAATCATTTTTACAACATTACCGGAAAAATCAAAGAAATTAAATTTCAAGAAGACAAATGTCGCTATGAAATTAAAATTCACAAAATCATGAATCTTGCGAATTCTCCTCTGCCAAGAAACATTCAAATTTCTGATGAATCATGTCAATTGAAAAATTTCCAGATTGGTGACCAAATCAATTTTGAAGCAAAGCTCCATGGCAAATTCGCCTTAAATTCTCTGCCGAATAATCATGATTTTCAGCGCCAAATTTTCTTCAAGAAAATTGATGCTTTTGCTAAATTCGACATTTCCACGAAAATTGTGAAATTAAATCAAACATCTTCTTTAACAAATTTCATTGATAACGCGCGCTTAACTCTGTTTCGTCAAATGACAGAATCAATGGGAGCCTTTCATGCCAACATTGCATCTAGCCTGATCATTGGCAGAATTGCAGATTTTGATGAAACCACCCAAAATAACATCCAAAATTCAGGATTGGCTCATCTTTTTGCAATTTCCGGTCTCCATATTTCCCTGGTTTCGCTAATTTTCTTTGTTTTCTTGAGGAAATTTCTAACAATTTTTCCTTCTTTTCATCTAAATCATAACATCAAGAAAATTGCTGCCATCATCTCAATCATCGCCAGCTTTTTCTATTTACTTCTGACGAACTGCCCAATTTCTGCTCAAAGAGCATTTTTAATGTCATCTTTGATTTTCCTGGCTATCATTTTCGACCTCACCCCAAATCCATTCCGAATCATCAGTTTTGTTGCATTTTTCATGCTTTTTTTCTTTCCAGAAGCAATTTTTGATGTTGGTTTTCAAATGTCATTTTTGTCAGTTTTGTCTTTAATTGCCACTTATGAATTTTTTACGAAACATTTTCATAATCAAGGAAATTTCTTAAAGAAAATTTTCATCTATTTTCTAGGAATAATTTTTTCTTCAATAATAGCAAGCCTTGCCACCCTTCCATTATCAGCATTTTATTTTAAAACCTACAATTTATATGGCATCATTTCAAATTTATTTGCAATTCCTTTGACCTCTTTCATCATCATGCCTCTTGCAATTTTAGCTGTCATTTGTGCAATTTTTGGATCTTCACATTTTTTCTATTTGCTGTTAAAAAAAGCCATAAATTTGCTTTTGGAGATTGCCTCATTCACAGTTTCACTAAAATCCACCGAACCTGATTTCAGCCCATTTTCTCTAAACCCCCTCACCCCGGAAGCTCTGTCTTTGATTATTTTTGGAATGATTTGGTTTTGCCTTTGGCGCTCAAAATTGCGTTTTTTTGCCCCTGTTTTTATGTTGCCTGCATTTTTTCTTTTTCAGAATAATGAAATTGATCTCATCATTGACTCAAGAAGCAAAAACATTCTTTTTCGCAAAGATGAATCTCATTTTGAAACATTTTTTCAAACTCCAGAAGTCAAAATTAAAGAAATTGAAAAAATCATTCAGCATAAAAATTTAGCGGAAGGCTTTGCAAATCCAAATATAATTATTAATGCTAAAAGAAATAAACAAAAAACCAACATTCATAATTTAAGTGCGATTCTGAAATGCTCCAACCAAAAAATTGAAATCACCCAAAATGATTTAAAATTATTTGGAACACATGTAATTTCTTTCAAAAAAGACCATTGCGTGGTGACGAAAACAAGCCCTAATCAAAGATTCTGGTGAGCATATTTTTTCTATAAATTACAATAGTTAATGCTGCTCGAGATTGCTACAAGCCACCTTTCTTCAATTATTACTTACATTTATCTTGATTTATTAAAAGCAAATGTTATAATAGTAAATGTTTTTTAGCACAAATAACTTATGAAAGAGAGGGGGTGTATAAGATTGAATTTTTACGATAATTTAGCCATATTTAAAAAATCTGCATTCCCAATTTATCAGAAATATTTCAATCCCTTTGAAAGAAAGAATTTGTGGCGTTTTGCAAGCCTCATCATTGTGATCTCTTTAGAATTTTTCAATTTCCTGGTTCTTCCCACTTTCTACCAGAGCTATTCAAATCTTGATGAAGCAATTTTAGGTGAAAAAAATGAATTTTTTAAGGCGGGCATGTCCTTCTTATTTGGAAGATTCATGACCAATTTTTCTCATTCTGCGCAATCAATGATGACAAGCATCACAGTTGAATCTCTCAAGCACGAAATACATCGGGACTCAACTGAATATATTAGATCTGGTGCAGCTACAACTCTTGGTAGTAAAGATAAGCCAAAACATAATTTACAATCAATTCTGCGGCAAGATATCCCAACAGCCACCTTTAACGCCATTTATCAACCAAGAGATTTTATTCTTTCTTTAATTCGAATTGCCTATAGCATTTTCTTCTTTGCCAAATTACATCCTAGGGATGGTTTTTTCTCCAGAATTCCTGCCAGTTTCTTTTCTTTTATTACACCAATCATTGCATTGATGATTGGGAAGATGATTAATTTTCCATCACAATATATCGGCAAATATGTAACTAAGTTAGATCGAGAAAGATATGACATCGAAATAGAAGTCACTTCTGCATTAAATTTTGCATCTGATCATGCAAATGATGTTGCAGTTCGAAAAGGTGAAGATTTCGAGGCAAATCACATAAATTCAAAACTTGAAAAACTCAGAAAAATAGATACTAAATACAATATCATATCTAGCCTAATGATGCCATTATATGTGATTACTGGCTCTTTGGAAACCTTAATATCTTATATGTTTATAAAATTTTTCTCTTACGAACCACCAACGGAAAAAATTAATGTTGCGGAAGCTTCCTTAATTGACAGTAATTTAAGTAGCTTAACTCGCTCTCTAGATGCTTTTTTTGGTTCAAATACGCAATATATAGAGAGAATGAGAAAGGCAGTTTCAAGAATCAACAGCTTAAATCAAGACACTCAAGACAGCAAAAAGCCTAGGGAAGGAATTTCGAAAATCGTTGGAGCAAATAGATTCAGAATTAACAATCTAGAATTTCCAATGGGAGAAAAGATGGTGCTGCTACGTAACTTTCCTTCTTTTAATAGAGGAAGCATCATCAGGCTGAATGCCGCCTCTGGCACAGGAAAAAGCACTTTCCTTAATTGCATAGCTGAAATATATAAAAAAATAAATTCTATGAATATCGAGCTTCCAGTTGATGATATTAAAAATATTGCACATTTAACTAAAGAACCTTTAGAAATCAGAGGAGGTTTTTCTTTATTGCAACATATCATTTATCCAAAAAAACCAGAAGATTTTCACCAAGATGAAATCCAAGAGATTCACCAGAAAATTTTAAATCTCATCCAGGAATTTGTTCCAAATTTCACATTCAAAGATCAAATTCAAGAAACCATAAATTGGGAAGCATGCCTAAGCAGCGGCCAGAAACAAATTTGCGCAATCATTTCTGCCATCATAAAAAATCCTGAATTACTGCTTCTTGACGAAGCAATGAATTCGATTGACGAAGATACAAAATTTAAAATCCAAGAATATTTAGGCAAAATACCTAACTTAACCATCATTTTTGTTGATCACTCCCCACTTTCAGGCGAACGTAAATTTGAAACAGAAACCATAAATTTAACTGATCATCTTCATTTTTCTCAAAATGACGCCCAAGAATTCACAAGATGAAAATATTCATGAGCACGAATGATTAGATTCCTGGAGAATTTAGTGGCTCTGCTCTGAAAAATGAACTTACATCTTTACAATCAAAAGTTATTATTTCATAATCTAACTTAACCACATGTTTAAATCTAGAAATAAAATTTGAATGAAAAGAGAAAATTCAGCTTTCAGCATCATCGAACTTGGCATTTTTTTAACCATTGCCGCCTCTCTCTTAATGGGCTATATTGCCTTAACGTCAAATCCTTCGAAGGACTATGCCTCCAAAGCTTTCAGTACCAAAGAAACCATGGACAAAATTGCCAGCGCCATTGAATCATTTCGCATCATCAACAAACGCCTGCCCTGCCCTGCAGACATCACAATTCCAGCAGATTCTTTGATTGATGGCATTGTTTTTGATGACGAAAATATCATCATTGACAATGGAACAAGAAAATGCAGAAATAACGTCGGTTCGGTTCCAACCAGAAGCCTGGGTTTATCTGCCAGCAACATGCTTGATGGCTGGGGTCGCCGCATTAAATATCACGTCAGTGACTCGCTTTGTTCAAACACAGAATGCACTGAAAAAACCTATCAAGAAAATATTGGCAATTTAACCATCACCAATGAAAACGGCACCATCACAAATTCAGGGGCCTATGTCTTGGTGAGTCACGGTCTTAATGGTCTCGGAGCTTTTCTGCCAAGCGGCTTGCAAGCGCAAAATCAACTTCTAAATTGGAATGATGCGGGAAGTAATTTAGATGAAAAAGAAAATGCCAATAACAACACAACCTATCGCGCTTTTAAGCTCACAGAAGATTTTGATGATTTGGTTTTTTTCCGCACAAAAAATCAAATTGAGCAATTGCAAATTGACACAGAAACTAGAATAATTTCTGCTGAAACTTGTGCAGATAATTCGGCAAAGCTTGCCACCATTAACATTAATCAAACCGTCACCGCACCTGGCACATTGAGAAAAGAACTGCAAGACACGGAAAAATCTAACGGCAGCATCACCTATAATTTTGGTGATGAAGCTGTGATCAAATTAATGCTGACTTTGCAAGAAGTTTGCAAAATTTATGACCCATCGCTGCAACAAACTTGCCCAGGCGGTGCAACTTATAACACATCAACAAATGCTTGCGAATGCGCAGACAGAAGCTGGGACGGAACATGCAATTAACTTCAAGAAAAAATAAAAAGCGCGGCTACACAATCATTGAACTTTCAGTGACCATTTCCATCATTGCAGTTCTTGCCAGTGCTGGTCTCACAATTTTCACAAAACAACAAGATAAAACAAAAAGAGACAAAACTCTTGAGAGAATCAGCATCATTGAAAATTCTCTTAAAAAATTCACCGACATTAATGGCCATCTTCCTTGTCCTGCAAATCCTTCAGCCACTGAAGAGTCAAATGATTTTGGCTATATGTCAAACTATGATTTCGGCACTAAAGAATGCACAGCAACTGGTAACGCCACCGGCACAATTCCTTCAAGAAGCTTAAATTTACCCGACGAATTCACCTATGATGGTTGGGGCCGCAAATTCAGCTATAGAATTGCCAAAGGAATGGGTGCGATTGGAGATTTTGGTAATTTGAGTAATAAATGCGACATCAGCATCATTGACGTTAATGGCGATGAGAAAACCAACATAAACATGCCTGCTCCTAATAATCAAGGCGCGGCCTATGTCATCATCAGCTATGGCCCAAGAGGTTATGGCGCCTGGGGTGCTTCCGGTGCCATTCCTCAACTTCCACCAGAATCAAGCAAAGAATTTGAGAATTCCAATCACAGCACAAATAAAATCTATGTTCAAGATTCCCCAACCTATATTTTCAACAATATTGTCAGCTTTAAAGACAGAAGGAGTCTTGTTGAACTTAAGCAAGCTCTAAGCCCAATGAAAATTCCAACCAATGTTTGTAATGATGCCCAAATCATTTTAAATTCAAATAATCTCACAAATGTTGAGCCTGTGGATTTAAGAGATCAAATCAAAGCTTCTTCCAATGCCATTCTTGAACTTTGTAAAAACCCTCCACTTGCAACTCCTGAAACAATTTGCTCATTCACGCCAGCATCAATTAAACCTGATTCTCTCTTCACTTGGCTTGATGCGTCAAATGTTGCAAATAATGGCATTTTGCCAGCAGATAACAGCTCCATTGCCACCATCATCGACCGCTCAGGTAAGAATAATCATGCCACAAATTCTGGCACTCAAGCCTTGTTTAAATCAAGCAGCACGCCATTTGCAAATAATCTCCCTGCAATCTATTTTAACGGCTCGTCTAATTCCTACACAATTAGCGGTAATTTAAATAACACCACCTACACAATTTTCGTGGTGGAGGCTTTGGCAGCATCAAACACTGCTTCTCACTATGTCCTGGGCAACAAAACCAATGCTCCCACGTCTGGCAAGTGCCTTCATCTTGGCTATTATTTTGACAGTAATTCAAAATATTATCAACAATTTGGCCATTATGAAAATAACATTGCCACAAGTGCCAATCTCAATCTTTCTACAGTTCCAAGTTTATTAATTGCCGAGCTCAGCTCCACAGGAAAAATTTTAGATTTCCAAAGATCAGACAATTCAGCAAATAAAATTTTAAACTCCGATCCTTCTTTTCTAAGCAGCTATGCCGGAGCTGCAATTAATATTGGCGGCGGAATATGTGGTAATAACACATTCTACCAAGGTTTCGTTGGTGAGATAATCATTTACAACACTGAGTTAAGCAGTTCTGAGGTTCAAGAAATTAAATCCTATTTGCTGAGAAAATGGTTTTCTGGAGAATGTGCTATTAGCTCTTAACGGCATGAATTGCAAAAGTCACATAAAACATAAAGCAAATCATTGAAATGCTTCCTAAATCAACAGCGAAAATTTCTCCAATCATTGCCAAAGTCAGGACTGGCCCTTGAATGAGCGTCATTAATTTTTTCAGCTCATCAATGGAGATTTTTTTATAAAAAAGATGAGTCACATGTGAAATCAGCAAAATTGAAAAAGCGGCTCTCAAAAAAGTGAAAATTGCAAAAAGTGGGAAGAATAAAAATGGAATCAGAAAAGAATTCATCTTCTGATATTTCTCAACTAATTCCGCCAAATCATTTCTATCAAAAGTGAAATTTCCTTTTTCCATAGCTAAATCTTTAAATTTCATCATTTGATGTTCTTCAAAAAGACCAAAAATTATTTCATTTTTTGAAATTCTGACAAAAGCCTGAGAATTTTTCACAATTCCTTGCTCGGAAGTGTCAACAACAAGCAAATCTCCTAAACCGCGAATTGGTGAAGCAATGACATATCGCGCATTATCATTAGAACTTGCCACACCATCAATAATTCTAATTTCCTTAAAATTCTCGTAAATTGTCTGCAAAATCAAATTCACTCCAGTTGCTTCATTTTCAACATTTCTCATCTTCACATCTGTGTTCACTTTCATCAAATGCATGGTGCTGATCAAAGAAAAATAAAAGCAAATTGCCATTAAATATCTAAAATTACGAAACATCTCGCATTTAATCAAAAAAGAATAAATTCCCTTGTCATAGAAAGATCTTAGGAAAATAGATAAAAAAGAAAATTTCCTCATAATATCAAAGCTTGTAATTTACACTAATTTAGGTTATAAGTAGTAACATATGTTATAGGTTATAGGAGAATTTTTTTGACCAATCAACAAGAAAAGTGGAAAATCATGGCAAATGCCATCAGGTTCTTATCAATTGATGCAATTGAAGAAGCTAATTCTGGTCATCCGGGCATGCCTCTTGGCATGGCAGATGTGGCAACTGTTCTTTTTGCAAAATTTCTGAAATTTGACCCAAAAAATCCAAAATGGCCCAACAGAGATCGCTTCATCCTCTCTGCTGGTCACGGTTCTATGCTGCTTTATGGCCTTTTGCATTTAACTGGAAATGTTGATGTTCCTTTAAGTGAAATCAAGAAATTTCGTCAATTTGGCGCCAAAACTGCTGGCCACCCCGAATTTGGCCTAATTGAAGCTGTTGAAACCACCACTGGACCTCTTGGACAGGGAATTGCTAATGCAGTTGGAATGGCCATTTCACAAAAAAAACTTGCTCAAAAATTTGGTAAGGCTTTTGACCATAAAATCTACGCAATGACCAGTGATGGCTGTTTAATGGAAGGAATCAGTCAAGAAGCAATTTCACTTGCTGGCCATTTATGCTTGTCGAATTTAATTCTCATTTTTGATAATAATGGCATTTCAATTGACGGCCCAACTTCTCTCACAATTTCAGAAAACACTAAATTACGCTTTGAATCTGCTGGTTGGCAAGTTCTTGAAATTAACGGTCACTCATTTGCAGAAATTGAAGAGGCTTTTGAAAAAGCCCAATTTGCCACACAGCCAATTTTAATTTCATGCCGCACCATCATCGGCTTTGGTTCTCCCTCTAAATCTGGCACTGAAAAATGCCATGGCGCTCCTCTTGGGGCAGATGAAGCAAAAATGACTAAAAAAAATCTTGGCCAAGAACAAGAGAAATTCCAAATTTCCAATGAGGCAAGAGAATTTTGGCAAGAATTAGAATCAGCAAAAGCAAATTCCTCAAAAAAATGGTATGAATCATTTTCACAAAATGCAGAAATTTCACGTCATTTAAAAGGCAAATTCAACATAGGCAACATTTTCAGCGAATTCAAATCTCAAATTAATGACCAAACCGAGGAAGCAACACGCCTTTCTTTCGGCAAAATTCTGGAAATGTTGATGGAGAAAAATGATAACATCATCAGCGGCTCAGCTGATTTGAGCTCATCTAACAACAGCAAAGGCAAATTCTGCAAAATGATCTCTAAATCTGACTTTTCTGGAAATTACATCCATTACGGCGTCAGAGAGCATGCCATGGTTGCAATCATGTCTGGCCTTGCTTTGCACGGTAATTTTTTCCCATGCGGCGGCAGTTTTTTAGTTTTCTCTGACTATTGCCGCCCCGCAATCAGGCTTGCGGCCTTAATGAAACTGAAAACTCTCTACATCATGACTCATGACTCAATTGGCGTTGGGGAAGATGGCCCAACACATCAGCCAATTGAGCATTTAGCCTCGTTACGAGCCATTCCAAATTTAAATGTTTTCAGACCCGCAAATCCCCATGAAGCAGCGGAAGCTCTTGAAATCACGCTTGAACGCCAGCAGCCCTCTCTCATTGCGTTAACTCGTCAGAAAATTTCTCAATCACGTCTCAAGCAGAAAGATGAAAATATGACAAGTAAAGGCGCCTATGTGATTTTTGAAACTAATCCAAACTCCAAATCTGCTGATTGTGCAATCTTTGCAACAGGTTCTGAAGTGGAAATTGCAATTGAGGCTGCTGAGAAGCTGCAATTTCACCAAATGAGCATTAAAGTCATTTCAGTTCCTTGTTGGGAAATTTTCTTTGAACAGCCAGAGTCTTATGTTAATTCAATTTTGAACATTGCCCCCATCAAATGCGCAATTGAAGCTGGCATTTCCATGGGTTGGGAAAAATTCATTGGCAATGGTGGCATTTTCATTGGTTTAGAAGATTTTGGCGCCTCCGCCCCTTCAGAAGATCTCTATCAACATTTCAACATCACTGCCGAAAACACAGTGGAAAAAATTTTAGCAAAAAGGAAAGCAAATGAAAATCGCAATTAACGGACTTGGACGAATTGGTCGCTTAGTTTTGCGGGCAATTTTTGATCATCAAGAAAACATTGAAATCGTTGCAGCAAACGGCCCAGCAGACATTAAAACCCACGCACATTTGCTCAAATTTGACTCTGTTCATGGCATTTTCCCTGGAGAAATTAATGTCACGGAAAAAGAAATTCATATAACGAAAGGCCAGAAAACTGCCAAAACAAAAATCTTTGCAGAAAAGAACCCTGAGAATTTGCCATGGAAAGAGCTTGGCATTGATGTGGTTTTTGAATGTACCGGAAAATTCAATAATAAGGCTGAAGCCTCAAGACATTTAACCGCTGGCTGCAGAAAAGTTTTAGTTTCCGCCCCTTGCAAAGAAGCTGATTCCACAATTGTTTTAGGCGTTAATCATGATGCACTTAAAAACGAGCATCAAATCATCTCTGTTGGCTCATGCACCACAAATGCTCTGGCTCCAATTGCAAAAATTCTTAATGACAAAATTGGCATTGAACAAGGTTTCATGACCACAATTCACTCTTACACAAGCGACCAGAACATTCTTGATGGAAGCCATAAGGACTTAAGGCGAGCTCGCGCTTGCGCCATTTCCATGGTTCCCACTTCAACTGGCGCCGCAAAATCAATTGGTTTAGTCATTCCAGAGCTTGCAGGAAAACTTGACGGCTCTGCCATACGCGTTCCCACTGCCAATGTTTCCATGATTGACCTTTCTTTCACAGCATCAAGGGAAACGAATATTGACGAGATAAATGATTTAATGAAAATGGCATCGGAAACAAATTTCAGGGGAATTCTGCAATTCTCAGATTTGCCCCTTGTTTCCATAGATTTTAATGGCAATGCTCACAGCACAATTTTTGATTCTCTTGAAACAAAAGTCATTGAAGGAAAATTTTGCCGCATCATTTCATGGTATGATAATGAGTGGGGCTTTGCAAATCGCATGATTGACGTTTTGAAATTGCTAAAATGAGAAAAATAAAATGAAACAAATGGAAGAATTAAATCTACAAAATAAAAGAGTGATTCTCAGAGTTGACCTTAATGTCTCAATTGTGAATTGGAAAATCATTGATGATTCAAGAATCATTGCAGTTCTTGACACCATAAATTTTTTGCTCAAGCAAAATTGCAAAATCATTTTAATTTCGCATTTTGGCAGACCTAACGGCCAGATTGTTCCTTCAATGTCATTAAAGCAAGTTGTTCCTGCTTTGTCTAACTTAATTGGCATTCCTGTGAAATTTGTTGATGATGTGGTTGGCGATTCTGTCAAAAAAGCTGTCAATTCACTCAAAAACTCTGAAATTCTTCTCCTAGAAAACATTAGGTTCTATAAAAAAGAAGAGGAAAATTGTGAGGAATTTGCTAAAGAAATTGCTTCATATGCTGATTTTTACATTAATGACACATTTTCTTGCTCACACAGAAATCATGCTTCAATTGTGTCTATTCCTAAATTTTTGCCAAATGCAGCTGGCTTTTTGCTTGCTAATGAAATTCGGAATTTGGAGAAATTTTTTAATAACCCAACCAAACCAATGGCTGCCATCACAGCAGGTGCAAAAGTTTCCACTAAACTTTCTTTGCTGAATAATTTGGTTGAACAAGTCAACATTTTGGTGATTGGCGGCGCCATGGCGAATAGTTTTTTATATGCCCTTGGCCATGACATTGGAAAATCTTTATATGAAAAAAATCTTGCAGAACAAAGTAGGTTAATTTTAGAGAAAGCAAAAAAATTCAATTGCAAAATCATTCTGCCAAAAGACGTGATTGTTGCTAAAAAGCTTGAAGATTCTGCGGAGAATTTTGTCAAAAATCTTGACTTAATCGCCTCTGATGATGTGATTTTAGACATTGGCCCAGCAACCATTAATGAGATTTTTGAGAATTTGAAAAACTGTAAAACCATTCTTTGGAACGGCCCTTTAGGGGCTTTTGAACATCCACCTTTTGATAATGGCACAATTTCCTTGGCACGTCACATTGCAACTTTTGCGCATGACCCAGAAATTTCAACCATTGCAGGCGGTGGTGACATTGTGGCGGCTTTGACCAAAGCTGGTCTCAAAAGCTCTTTCACACACATCTCCACTTCTGGAGGCGCTTTTTTGAAATGGCTTGAAAAACACACTCTTCCAGGCATTGAGGCGCTAGAAAAATGACGATTGACCCCTCAAAATATAGAAAATCTGTAGGCATCATGCTGCTTAATGCTAAAAATGAAATTTTCGTTGGCAAGCGGCTTGACTCATCTGAAGCTTGGCAAATGCCTCAAGGTGGCATTGATCATGGCGAATCACCAGAAACAGCAGCATTTAGAGAACTTTTTGAAGAAACAAACATTTTGCATGCAAAAATCATTTATCAAAGCAGCCAATGGCTTCACTATGACCTGCCAGAGAAAATCTATAAAAATCTTTGGAATGGCATGTTCATTGGCCAAATGCAAAAATGGTTTCTAATGAAATTTGAAGGTCAAGAGTCTGAGATCAACATTTTCAAAAATCATAATGAATTTGCTGATTGGAAATGGGTTTCTCAAGTTAAACTTCTTGAAACAATTGTTCCTTTCAAAAAAGATCTATATATCAAAATCTTAGAGGAGTTTTCACCATTTTTGAAATAGATATTTAGACTATTCTAAAACTTAAAATGCAAATCAGCTGGAATTGAGTCATAAATTCCTTAGAAATCAAGGAAAAATGAAAAAAATTAAAAAATCTTAATATTTTCACTTGACAGGGTCCTAAGAATAAGGCATAATGTCGTTATGCCTTCTTGCTAAATCTCTTCCGTGTGAGATTTTATGAGAAGGCACCTTGATTTATATAGGTTTTTCAAAATGAACAAATTTTTAATATTGATCTTATCTTTAATAATATCTTCCTGTGAATCCACACCCGAACCTGAAATAGACTATTATAGTCTTTATTCGGCCTATGATTGTCCATTTCTCGGACGTGAGCATTATATATTGGAATATAAGCTAAAAGAGGAAAGCAAATCAAGACAAATACTTGACACCGTATCTTCATTAAAGCGAGCACCTTTTAAGAGTCAAATGAATCATACAGAAGCTCATTATTTATACAGGCTTGGCATCATAAATGAAATGGCAGCAAGAAAGCATTGCAAGGCAAACTAGCATAAGTTCATTCAAAAATTTCTTTAAGCTGCTTAACATGCATGATTTTAGTGATTTTGACATTTTCCGACTCTTTCAAAAATTTTGCATTTTGTGAAGTGATGACATGTTCAAATCCAAGCTTAATTGCTTCTTTAATTCGTGCATCAGTGTAATTCACTGGTCGCACTTCTCCAGAAAGTCCAATTTCTCCAAAAATCACTGTTTTTTCAGGCAAAGCCTTGTTAAAGACTGAAGAAAGCAGTGAGCAAGCAACTGCAAGGTCAGCAGCTGGTTCTGAGATTTTAAGCCCTCCAGCCACATTTAAATAAATTTCTTTATTTCCAAGTGATGCGCCAAATCTGACACTTAAAACGGCCACAATCATGGCAAGTCTGTTTAAATCCCACCCCACCACTGAACGTCTTGGCATGGCCATTTGGGAAGGGGAGATTAGGGATTGTAGCTCGACGAGAACCGGCCTTGAGCCTTCCATGCCAGCAAAAACTGCGCTGCCACTTGCGTTTTTAGGGGAGTGAGATAAAAACAATTCTGAAGGATTTGGCACTTCGATTAAACCTTGTTCAAGCATTTCAAAAATTCCAATTTCATTAATGCTGCCATATCGATTTTTTACAGCTCTCAAAATTCGATATTGATGGCCACGTTCGCCTTCAAAATAAAGCACGGTGTCAACCATATGTTCCAAGATTTTTGGTCCCGCAATTTGCCCATCTTTCGTCACATGCCCAACCAGAATCACTGCAATGTTAAGCTTTTTAGCCATGTTGATGAGTTCATAGGACGCTGCTCTGACTTGTGAAACCGTTCCAGGTGATGAAGAAAGTTCGCTCACAAACATCGTTTGGATTGAGTCAATCACCACCACTTCAATTTCTCTATGTTTCTCAATGGTGTTCGTGATGTTATGTATGTTAGTTTCGGTTAATAAGCTGATTGATGAGCCAGAAAGCTGGAGTCTTGCAGCTCTGAGCCTGATTTGCGCTGCTGACTCTTCTCCGGAAATATAGGCGCATTTGGAGCCTGATTTTTCCAATGTGCTGGCAATTTGCAAAAGCAGGGTTGATTTTCCAATGCCAGGGTCACCGCCAAGAAGCACAACTGAGCCTTTAACAAGCCCTCCACCAAGGACTCTGTCAAGTTCATTAACTTTCGTTTGAATTCTTTCATGTTCTTGATTTTCCGATTGCATTGTCTGAAAATCAAGAGTGTGTGATTGTTTTTTAGCTGCACTTAACTCTTCAACAATTTCTTCTGAAATTGTGTTCCATTCATGACAATCAAGACATTGCCCGGACCATTTACTGTGAACCGAGCCGCATGCTTGACAAATGAATTTTGTTTTAGTTTTAGTCATTTTCATTTCCTCAAAATAGATTTTTTATTTATATATAATATTGACTTAATGGCGAAAAATCTATATATTTTTGTTATCTATGAAAAACATAATCAATTAAGGAGTTTTAATAAAATGAGCAAAAAAATGCAATTTAGTGCTGAAACTGGCAAAGTTTTGCAATTAATGATTCATTCTCTTTACACAAATAAAGACATATTTCTCAGAGAATTAATCTCAAATTCATCAGATGCGCTTGACAAATTGCGCTATCAGGCAATTGAAAAACCAGAATTAATGGGAAATGATTCTGAATTGAAAATTCGCATTAATTTTGACGAAAATTCCAAGGAAATTTCCATTTTTGATAATGGAATTGGCATGAATGAACAAGATTTAATTGATAATTTGGGAACAATTGCGGCTTCTGGAACTCAGAAATTCATGGAAAATTTGACCGGTGACCGCCAAAAAGATGCGCAATTAATTGGTCAATTTGGCGTGGGTTTCTATTCAATTTTCATGGTTGCAAATGAAGTTGAAGTTCTGTCTAAAAAAGCGGGTGACTCCAAAATGTGGCGATGGCATTCTGAAGGAACAGATGAGTTTGAAATTGAGGAATGTGAGCAAGCAGAATTTGAGCGCGGCACAAAAATCACTTTAAAAATGAAAGATGAAGAAATTTCTTTTGTTAATGAACACAGGCTCAGACACATCATTTCAATTTATTCTGACCACATTAATTTCCCAATTTTCTTGGGCGGGAATGAGGAATCAGTTAATAGATCTTCTGCGGTTTGGACAAGAAATAAATCTGAAGTTTCGCAAGAGCAATATGAAGAATTTTTTCACCATATTGCCCATGATCCTGGCAAACCATGGATGATTTTGCATAATAAAAATGAGGGAATGATTGAATATTCTAATTTACTATTCATTCCAGAAAACAAACCTTTTGACCTTTTTCACCCTGACCGGAAATCCAGAGTGAAGCTCTATGTGAAGCGTGTTTTCATCACTGATGATGCGGTGGAAATGATTCCTGCTCACATGCGTTTCTTGCGTGGGGTGGTTGATTCCAGTGATTTGCCTCTCAACATCAGTCGTGAAACTTTGCAAAATAATGACATCATCTCCAGAATTAAAAAATCTATTGCAAAAAGAGTAATTTCTGAGCTTAAGAAAAGATTGCAGGAAAATGTGGAGTCATATCTTAAATTTTGGAAGAATTTTGGAGCAGTTTTGAAAGAAGGACTCTGTGAAGGCATTGAGGAATCAAGAGAAAATTTGCTGGAAATTTGCATGTTCAGAAGTGCAAAGAAAAATGAATTAATCACTCTTGATCAATATTTGTCAGAAATGCCTGAAAATCAAGAAGAAATCTATTTCATTAGCGGCGATGATGCTGAGAAATTAGCAAATGGTCCGCAAATTGAAGCTTTCCTCAAAAAAGGCCTCGATGTTCTAATCTTCACAGATAATGTTGATGATTTCTGGGTGAATGTTTCTGGCTATTTCAAAGGTAAAACAATGAAATCTGTTACACGTTCTGGAATTGATTTAAGTAAATTTTCTCCAGAAGCTGAAAAAACTGAAAAAGAGGCAGAGAAAACTGAAAATATTGAAAAGATTCTAAATTTTGCCAAGTCAGTTCTTGAAAATCATGTTAAAGATGTTCGTAAATCAAGCCGTTTGGTTGACAGCCCTTCATGTCTAACAGTTGATGAAGGTGCAATGGACATCAGAATGGAGCGTTTTTTGATTGAGCAAAAACAACTTAATTCTTCTTCTGCAAAAATCTTAGAGTTGAATTTTGACCACCCAATTGTCAAGAAAATCATTAATCACTTGGAAAATAATGAGAATTCATCTGAGGCGAAAGAATTGGTTGAAATTTTATTTGACCAAGCTTGCATCATTGAAAATGAACCTTTGGTGAGTAATGCGCAATTTGTGAAAAGACTAAATAAGATTTTAGAAATGGTTTGAAAAATTATAACTTGACAATTTGGTCGAATTTATGTTAGAAATTAATTTCTAACTCAATTTTTGCAATGTTTTTAACTCTAAGGGGAAATATATTATGATTGAACAAACTCTTTCAATTCTTAAGCCAGATGCAACAAGACGTAATTTGACTGGGAAAATTAATGCCAAATTTGAAGAAAATGGACTCAAAATTGTTGCACAAAAACGCATGAAACTCACAAAAGAACAGGCTGAAGGCTTTTACGCTGTGCATAAAGCACGTTCTTTCTTTGGTGAATTAGTGGATTTCATGATTTCAGGTCCAGTGGTTGTGCAAGTTTTAGAAGGTGAAAATGCAGTTACAAAAAACCGCGACATCATGGGCGCCACAAACCCAGCCGATGCAGCACCAGGCACAATCAGAAAAGAATTTGCAGAAAGCATTGAGGCAAATTCTGTTCACGGTTCTGACAGTTTGGAAAATGCAAAAACAGAAATCGCATTTTTCTTCTCAAAAAATGAAATTGTGAGATAGTTGATCAATTTTTGATTGAAAAGCCGCTGCTATGGCGGCTTTTTTTATTTCTAACATGTAAATTTCTCTTGCAATATCTTTAATTATGCGCAATCATGTGGTGTGTATATGTTTAGTTGACTAAATTACTAATAGGTTTATGAATATATTTAGAGAAGTAAAATCTTTCTTTAGTGCAAATGAGCGGCTAAATGTCAGTGACTATATTGTGGAAAATACGAAATATTCCATCGTTGGATTCCTGGCACTGGCTGTTATTTTTTATGCAGGTCTTTTTCTGCTTTTAGTTTATGGCCACTTTTTGAAATCATTAATTGTAGCTGTTGCTACAATATTAGCTTTACTCATAGGCATCATTTTTTTTGCAAAAAAAGTGAGTCTCGACATTAGAAGAGTGAAAGATATTGGTCTTTCAAACTGGTGGATGATTGCATTAAATCTTGTTGTGATTAAATATTTTTTCATGCTCATTCCAGGTGCAAAAAGTGAGAATGAATTTGGCATGAAGCCTGCAAAATCACCTTTTTGGGTAAAAGGACTTGCATCATTCTCCTGGTTATTTATGCTTTTATTGCATGTGTTATTTGTGACAATTATCTATTTGGCTAAACCAGAATGGTCTCTTATTGTTAGTCTAACTCAAGATATCATTTATTTTTTCAACAATGCTTTTGATGGATCAAGTGATGAAATTTAATTCTATTGGTGGATTTATAAAACGCTTTTTGAGTACAGATGAGCGGTTAAATTTTAGTGGTTATGTTCTGAAAGATGTGAAGTATTTCATTATTGGGCTTCTGGTACTAGGTATTATTTTATCAATAGGTATTATTGTAGAGTCAGTATGTAAAAATGAGATCCTTTTCTGTTGCATTATGTTCCCATTAGCGATACCTGCAGTCCTTATCATTTTTGCAAAAAAAATAACTCTTGACATTCGAAGAGTGAAAGATATGGGTCTTTCAAATTGGTGGATTATAGCATTAAACATACCTATAATTCAGTATTTTTTCATGATCATTCCTGGTACACAAGGCGAGAATAGATTTGGTATGCAGCCTGCAAAACCATCCCTTGGGATAAAAATTTTTACATCATTCCTTTGGTTGATTGCGCTTTTTGTGTCAATATTGCCCAAAAAATAAAATCAAACATCCTCACTAGAAGGTTTTTTCCCAGATTCGGTATAGTGGAAAATTGAGGCACCTTCTTCTTCGATGATTCTTCTGAAATTGATGAGGCATTCTTCTTTAATGGCCATATGTTCTTTCCAGATGATGGTTTTGGTGAAGAAGCTGCAGAAAAGATTGATGGAATATTTGTCGCATTGGTCAATGCTGATGATGGTGGTGGTGAGGCCTGGATTTGTTTCAAGTTCAGGATTTTGCTTAACATAGTCATTCAATTTCGAAACAATTTTCACTAATTGCTCGCTTTTTGCAGCGTGACTAATGCCAATGTTCCACAAAATTCTTCTTTGCGTCATGCGACTATAGTTAATTAAGGCAGAATTTGCAAGTTTGTCATTTGGAATGGTGACAATGGCTTTGTCAAATTGTCTGATTGTGGTGGTTCTGAGGCTAATTCTCTCAACATTTCCTTCAATGTCAGGGCTTTTAATCCAATCTCCTGGTTGAAATGTGTTGTCAAACAAAATTGCAAGTGAGCCAAACAAATTTTTAATGAGATCTTGAGAACCAAAGGCGATTGCTGTGGAAGTGATTGTGAGACCTGTGAGCAAAGTTGAAACATTCACTCCAAGACTTTGTAAAATTGAAAGTATGCCCAGGAAAATTATGATGATTTTTATGGTTTTTAAGATGAATTCTTTTTGACTTTGAGCTGCATTTGAACTGATGTTTTTGAAAATTCTCTCAAAAATATGCGGCAAAATGATATATGCAATTGAATAGAAAACCACAAAAATGATTAAGGCTTTTTTGAAATGATTGATAAAATCAAGACTGGAGGCGTCTAAAGTCAGAAAAGGCTGCGCTACACTCATTGAAAAAAGCAGAGAAAGCATGGAAATGACTTTCTGGAAACTGGCATATAGGTGATTATTTTTGCTGAGATCAACTTGAGTTTTTTTGCGGAGTTTTTTTACAATGACGCCAAAAAAAAGCGAATTGAACAATTTAAGCAGAGCTAAAGAAGCTATGGAAAAAATTATCAATGAAAACAAATTAAAGCCAGAAACGGTTTTATAGGTTTGGAAATATTCTTCAATTATTTCTAGCAATTTGGGCCTCTTTATGGGGAAAATCAAAGAGTTTTTTTTAAAGCTGGTGACCCCTACGGGATTCGAACCCGTATTACCACCGTGAAAGGGTGGCGTCCTAACCATTAGACGAAGGGGCCATTAATTTGGCTTGAAATATATTAATACATGAGCTTTAACTAAAAATCAAGCATAAAATGCTAGATTTTAGATTTATTTTAAAAATTTCTGACCCATCATGATCATACCCCCAGAGAGATGGTTAATATTTTAAAGATCAATTAAAAGAAATTAACAAAAAAAGAAACTAAAGTTCCAAAAAAGATTTGCTATTTCAATAAGGTTGTAATATAATGTGTTAAGAAGTTAGTCGAAGGCGCTGTCAGTGCCAAAAAACTGGTTTTAAGCTTGACAAATGTGAATTTATATGCGAATTTTTATATCTAAAGGTTGACAAGTGAGTGTAAAATGTCATACTATTTATAAAAATATCAAAGGATTGCCTATTATTCAGTGATTTGCGTTTATTTTAAACGAAATATGTGGCTATACTTAAAACTAAATGACTATTAAACAATCTAATCTGGAGTTGTACTAATGCTATTACTTAAAAATCTCGAATCATATTCGAAAAAAGGTGATGATTCTGGCGATAAAGACATCATGTCTGACATCAGATATATCTGCAAATCTTGCACATTAATCACTGAATCTTTACAAAAAGGTTGTGATGTCATGCAAATGCCAAATGGAGACATCATTGTCACTGAAGTTAAAACCTTTACTTTCCAATATACTTGGGATGATAAAAAAGGTAAGCTTGTGAGACTTCAAGCTGGTGTCAGAGGCAAAAAAGGCAAAAGAAGATCTGAAGAAGCCATCAGCTATATTGGTGATGACAGCACAGCAATTAAAGAAAATAGAAAAGAATTAGTGTAATCTAACTCTGATTTATCAGATGAGTTTCAATTTAAGGCTAAACCAAATTGAAACTCATCATTTCACCTGGACATAGGAACCGGGTGCTTTTTCTATTTCTTCAAATTCTGAGTCTTTCATTAAAACAGACTTAACTTTCGCCCCAGAGCGAGTTTCTGCCCATTTCAACCAGTCATTCCACCAAGATCCTTCTTTTTCTTCTGCAGAGGCAAGCCATTTGCTGCTTGTCATTCCATTTTCATATTCATTAGTCTGGTGACCATATTTGTTTTTTTGTGGGTGATTAATGACTCCAGCCACGTGACCAGAGCCAGTTAAAGTGAATTTTTTCTTGCCAGAGAAAAATTTCAGCCCATCAAAACAAGATTCCCATGGGACAATATGATCTTCTTTCGCACCCAGAAAATAGGAGTCAGCAGTGATTTTTGAGAGGTCAATTTTGACATTATTCATTGAAATGCCATTTTTTTCTTTTAATAAATTTTTATTATACATATTGTCAATGTAGAATTCATGCATTTTGGCAGGAAGCCTTGATGGGTCAGAATTCCAAAAAAGAAGGTCGAATTTCACAGGATCTTTGCCAAGAAGATAGTGATTAATGAAAAAAGACCAAATCATTTCATTTGATTTTAACATGTTGAAAATTAACGTCATGTTATGACCATCAAAAAAGCCTTTACTGGAAAGCTCTTTTTTAAGAGTGGCAAAATTATTAGCTTTAATGAAAAGAGACAAATCGCCAGCATTTGAAAAATCAACCAAAGTTGTTAGGAAAGTTAGGCTGGAGATGTAATCTTTCTTTTTAGCTTTCAAATAAGCCGCGGTGCAGCTTAGTAAAGTGCCGCCAATGCAATAGGATATGTTATTGATTTTCCTAGATTTTGTCTTGGCTAAAATGAATTCCATGGCCTCAATTTGCCCTTCTTGCATGTAATCTTCAAAATTCTTTTCCGCAAGTTCCGCAGAAGGATTCACCCAAGAGATCATGAAAACATTAAAACCTTGCTCCAAAAGCCATTTGACGAAGGAATTTTCCTGTTGTAAATCAAGAATATAGAATTTATTGATCCATGGTGGCGTGATTAAAACTGGAATTTCAAATTGAGTTTTTGTCAAAGGCTCATAGCGAATTAGTTGAATTAAATCATTCTGAAAAACCACACTTCCTTTCGTGCAAGCAAGATTCTTGCTCAGCTCAAAGGCATTAGGGTTATTTGTGCTGATCTCAAAATATTCATCACTCTTTAAAATGTCATTATATAGATTCTCAAGGCCTTTGATCAGATTCTCACCATTTGTGTCAATGGTTGTTCTGAGAACTTCTGGATTTGTGAAAATGAAATTTGAAGGACAAAGCGCATCTGTGGTAAGTTTTGTCAAAAAACGAGCTTTTTTTGAAGTTTCAGAATCAAGATCTTTTTCATTTTCCATCTCATTAATCAAATTATCAAGCCAGTTTGTGTTCATGAGGTAGGATTGTTTAATGAAGTCAAAGAAAATATTATCATTCCAGGCCTGATCGCCAAATCTTTTATCTTTTTTCTGTGGAGCATAGAGACTTTCAGCGGAATTTAAGAAGAATTTATCAATGCTATTATTAACAATATCAAGATATTTTTGAGTATAGTCAAGCTGGTGTTTGAGTAATATGTCTGGGTCGCTGACTAGTTTCTCAGTGATTTTCTGGAAAATTTCCTGATTCAGATTTGAGAAATCATCAATTTTGCTAAAATCATATTTTGTGCCCAGCATTTTCAGAATTTCGCCATATTTAGCAAAAATTGTCATTAAATTTTCAGATAATTTTTGTAGCTCATCTTCTTGAATTTCGTCTTTTTTATTTTTCATTTTTCGCTCATTTTAACTGGCAATATGGGACAAGACCCAGTCAGGGCCTGATTTAGCAAAATCTCTCTCAAATGTCCAAATGTCTTTGATTTGCAATTCTTTTGATGGATTTCCAGAAATTAATTGTTCATTCATATCTTTAGTGATTCTGATTTGTGTTGAATGAAATTCCACAATGATTTTTGCTTTTTTGCCACTGATTGTTGCATCTGTGATTTCAGAGGAATTAATTGAGATTAAAGTGCTATGTGTCTGCATGCCACTTCTGGCAGCATTTTCAAGCATGTTAGCAAAATTTGCATTAAGTTCGGGGCTCAATAAAGATTTGAGGGATTTTTTATCATTTTTGCTGAAAGCCGCAATGATCATGTCAAACACAATATTAGCAGATTCTAAAAATCCTTTCTCGTTAAAAGAATGGTCAATTTCTGACATTTCATTAAGTGCATTTGCAACTTCTGGATTTGGGTGAGAAGATTTCTCAGGTTCCGCAACATTTGCCTCTTCATTGAGAGCACGCTCCTGCAAGTAGGATCTCAAATTCATGGCCTGCCTTGCTTGTGACTCTTTTTCCCTTGCTTCAGTTTCATCAATTTCTCCAAAATTTCTATATAGTTTATGAATGACAAAGCCAGCAATTAGAGCGAATATGATGATGTCTAGATAGTTATTTTCCATTTTTTATTTACCAAATTCTAAGTTTTTTATGTTATTTGAATTTAACATATGCTATACAAGATGTTGTTATTTAGTCAATAGTAATATATAATGTTCGGGAATTTAAA
Source organism: uncultured Rickettsiales bacterium (assembly GCA_964383745.1). Classification (GTDB taxonomy): domain Bacteria; phylum Pseudomonadota; class Alphaproteobacteria; order Rickettsiales; family CAYLHV01; genus CAYLHV01. Next base: position 124,241 of record CAYLHV010000002.1, read on the forward strand.
CTAAAATTCTTATTTACTTTCAAAAGTTGATTTACAGCTTATTATTTGTTACTTACGGATCTTTTTTTATTTTAACATATATTTCACTAAGTGAGGAATGAAATGTCTAAAACAGAACAACAAAATGTCAAAAAAAACATTAACGTTAATGCACAATATGTGAAAGATTTGTCTTTCGAAAGCCCAAACTCACCAGCCAGCCTGACTTTTAAAGATAAGCCGAAAGTTGATTTTTCTTTGGACATTGAAGCAAGGGCATTTGAAGAAAATGTGTTTGAAGTTGTGCTTAGCATCACCGCAAAAGCAACAATCGAAGAAAAAAATGTGTTTGTAATAGATTTAAAATATGCTGCGGTTTTCAGTCTCCAAAACATTTCTGAAGAAGAAAAAGAATTTGTTTTGCTGGTGACTTGCCCAAACATCATTTTTCCATATGCCAGAAGAATTCTCTCTGACACAACAAGAGACGGCGGTTTCCAACCTTTGATGCTTGATCCGGTTGATTTTACAAGCTTGTTCATGCAGAGAAAAATGCAACAGGAAAATCTCGAAGCTGAGTCAGTGAATTAAAATGGAATGATGAAAAATGGTGAAAATTACTCTGCCAGATCAAAGAATTTTGCAATATGACGCGCCAGTTTCTGGTGAAAAAATTGCATTAGACATTGGGGCAAAACTTCTCAAAGACGCAATGGCCATTAAAGTTAATGGTCATTTGCAAGATTTAAATCTTGAAATTGATCATGATGCTGAAATTTCGATTGTGACCATTAACAGCAGTGAAGGGCTTGAAATTTTGAGGCATGATGCAGCGCATGTTCTAGCTCAGAGCGTGAAAGAACTTTTCCCAGATTGCCAAATCACCATTGGACCTGTGATTGCTGATGGTTTTTTCTATGACATTGCCACAAAAACCCCTTTCACCATGGAAGATCTTGAGAAAATTGAGCAAAAAATGCGAGAAATTGTTGCCAGAGATGATAAAATTGTGAGGGAAGTTTGGGACAGAAATGAAGCAATTGCCTTTTTCAAGTCACAAAAAGAATTTTACAAAGCTGAAATCATTTCCTCAATTCCAGAAAATGAAAAAATCAGCCTCTATAGACAGGGTGATTTCATTGATCTTTGCAGGGGGCCACATGCACCTTCAACAGGGAAATTGCGTGCATTTAAATTGATGAAACTTGCAGGAGCCTATTGGCGCGGTGACAGCAAAAATGAAATGCTGCAAAGGATTTATGGCACAGCATTCGCAACTGAAAAAGAGTTGAAGCAACATTTAACAATGATTGAGGAAGCTGAAAAAAGAGACCATCGAAAGCTTGGCAAAGAACTTGGTTTATTTCACATTCAAGAAGAAGCAGCTGGAATGGTTTTCTGGCATGAAAAAGGTTGGACCATTTACAGGCAGCTTGAAAATTTCATTAGGAAAAAAATCATTAAAGATGGCTATTTTGAGGTTAAAACACCAATTTTAGTGAATAGGGCTTTATGGGAAAAATCTGGTCATTGGGAAAAATTTAAAGAAAATATGTTCATTTCCGAATCGGAAGAGAAAATTCACGCTTTGAAACCAATGAATTGCCCTTGCCATGTGCAGATCTTTAAACAAAATCTAAAAAGCTATCGTGATTTGCCGCTTAGAATGGCCGAATTTGGCACTTGTCACAGAAATGAACCATCAGGCTCGTTGCATGGACTCATGAGAGTTCGTGGATTTGCACAAGATGATGCTCACATTTTTTGCACAGAAGAGCAAATTACGTCAGAGACAATTAAATTTTGTAAGCTTTTGACAGAAATTTATGCTGTTTTTGGCTTTAATGAAATTAAAATTAAATTTTCTGACCGTCCTGCTGTCAGAGCTGGTTCAGATGAAATTTGGGACAAATCTGAAGGGTCTCTGAAGGAGGCTGTTAAAGCTGCCGGATTTGAAGTAGAAATGAACCCAGGAGAAGGAGCTTTTTACGGTCCAAAGCTTGAATTTGTGCTCACTGATGCCATTGGCAGGCATTGGCAATGTGGAACTTTGCAGGTTGATTTTGTGCTGCCTGAACGCCTTGATGCAAGCTATATTGGTGCTGATGGTGCAAAACACAGACCAGTTATGTTGCACAGAGCCATTCTTGGCTCATTTGAAAGATTCATTGGAATTTTAATTGAGCAATTTTCAGGCAAAATGCCTCTTTGGCTTGCACCAATTCAAGTTGCCGTGACCACCATCACTAATGAAATTGATTCTTATGCTGCAGAAATTAATCAGAAATTGTTAGATTCTGAAATTAGATCCATCTTTGATGCATCAAGCGACAAAATTTCCTATAAAATTCGCGAACATTCAAATGCCAAAATCCCATATATTCTGACTGTTGGCGAGAAAGAACAGAATTTACGGGAGGTTTCAGTGAGAAAATTGGGCGAAAATTACGCTAAAAGCATGAAATTTGACGAATTTCTAGAAATGATTAGAAATGAATCAAAAATGCCAGCTTAACATAATTCCCTTTCTTTCTGCTGATTGCGTGAAGATGAAACTCTTGCGGAATGGCTTCTTCTGCTTTGACGAGGTGTGAGAGCGTCGCTCCATGATGCGCTTTCTTCTGACATTTCTTTTTGATCTTCTGAATCAATGATTGAGTCCATGTCATCATCGCTGAGGCTCATGACGCTGTGGTTGGTGGAATGGTCAATTTTGCTTAAAGTTTCCTCACTAATTCCAAATTTTTCCACAATCTCACCATATTCATGATCACCCGGAGACAGCAGATGATTTCTGCTACTGACGGCCATATAGGAATCACTGAATTTGCCGGGAAGTCTATATTTTTCCTCGAATTTAGTACCAAAATATTTATTAAATGTAAAAAAATCTTCTACCACTCCAATTTCATTTCTCCCTAGAGCAACTTCTGTGTTGGTAATATCTCCCAAGATTTTAAATACTCTATGATTCTTAATAAAGTTGATGACATCAGTGATATATATCCTTAAAACTTCATCCCAAAATGGAGTCGAATTAAAGCTAGTTTCAACCACGCTCTCTAATCTAAAAGTGTAATATAATTCTCTAAATTCACCTAAATTCTTACCGATCATTTCATTTTCAAATTCTTTCACTTTAAATTCAACTTTTTCATGATCATCATCTAACAGCCGAATAAAACTCATACCGAAAGGACGTCGATAATGATGTCTTGCTGTGAAACAAAATATGAAATTTAAGGCATTTAAAGAAGTTCCCAGAGATGTATTTCTCAATGAGAAATATTCCTCTAACAAATTGTTCAAAGTTGGCAAAAACAAAGTAATTTGGGTTTCTAGGGTCTTTGCCTTTCTATCTTGATTCCACAGATAGCGATAAGCATATTCTGCATCCGCTAATTTATAATTTTTTCCCTCAATTTCCTTCGCTAATCTTTCTGCAATTTCATCTACAGCATTGTCTGCAAATAAAAATGATTGTACTTTAGGTTCAAAAACCAAATTTTGCTCTGTTAAAAATTTTGATTTCATGTTACTTCTCCCTTAATTAATTGGCTCTCTTCCTTTTCTTTGGCTCGAACTGGCCGCATTTAGTCTTCTTGTATGCTCTCCAACCACAGCTGAATCCTGCAAAATTGATTGCTTATATTTTGCTAGATCGGTCTCGCTATCAACTAAGTCAATAAAAATCCTAATAGCGCTATTTAGACCATCTTTTAGTTTATTTATTTCCTCTTTTCTCTTTTTTTCAAACTCAGCCCCTGTGTTAACACTCAAGCGCAACATTGCTTTAACTCTTTTTTCTTCAGGACCTGCTAAAGAATTATTATCTATATTTTTAATTAGATCAATATATTCTTTATCGTTTCTAAATTGGTCAGATGGCAGTGAAGCAAAAAAACCTCCCCAAGAATAAGTGATGGTAGGGGCAGACTCTAATTCAGATATGAGTAGCATTTGATTTTGTATAATTTCATTTAGCCGAAATCTGTAAAAATTACTGAAAAGCGTAATAAGGTCATTTTCTTTTAATTTTCCAGGTGCAAGTTCTTGCACTTCACAGACTAGTTTTCGAATTTCAGAAAGATTTTCTGTCATTTGTTCGTCATAATCATTATCATCACTTACTTTTAAGATTCTACCAGCAATCATTGCGGGAATATCCTTTTTATTAAATTTTCTGGTTGGAAAATATTCTATGTGATTTTTGACTTTATATATATAATTTCCCAGCTCTTTTTCAAGTAAACCAAATAATTTAAGAATCATTTTCTGAAATTGTTCAATTTCTCCCTCCCTGGATTCACCTACTGCTTTCAGTAAGTAATCTTTTTCAAAATGTTTAGCAAGAGTTTTCTTCATAAGTAATATGGTATCTTTTAACCTCGGATCCAGATTTCTAGTGAATTCGTCAACGATCTTGCCAAAAAGCTCTTTTTTAAAATGAATATACCTATTTATTCCTTTTTTTACCACATCTGTAATCTCCGTCCAGTCGATCTCTTTTTTTCTTTTCTCTAATGATCTGAATTTTGGTTTAGCGATGCCGTCCGGTAGTTCCAAATGATGAACTTCATCTACCGAATCTATTTTATCTTTATCTATTTTAGCAATCATAGGATTTACCAAGAATTCTGATGGCTCTTCGTCTTTCAAAATCCAATTCCATTTGGGATTGACTCTCAAAGGATAACCAACTTCACGTAGCAAATTAAACATGAACATAATTTGCGCTTCACCACGCAATTTAAGTGCGAAAGCTTTGCTATCTAATGCACAGAAACCAAAGCGGGTTTCTGCAGGAAATGCTGACTGAAGCCTAAATATCACATAATCTCGAATTCTTAAATTTGGAATTATTACTGGGTAATCATCATCATCACTGAAGGGCTCAGGATTTGGATTTCCGATTTCTGGTCCGTGACTGGTTGAAGCATTTGTGTCAATCTTTAGTGTAGTTTTTAAGTTTCTTTCAATCTCTGTAACCGCACCAAGTCCGGCAAAAAAGTTTCTGATAGAGAATTCCTTGTTTTTGTCAGATTCATGAGAGCCGAGGGCTTCGCTCGCCATCATAATATGTCTTCTTTTCAAGAATAATTCTCTACTGATACCCGATATATGATCATGGTTAGCAATGGGAATGATCTTTTGTCCAGAAGATGCAAGCTCATCATAATCTGCTGTGATCACATATTTTTTCGGATTAAGAACAATTTTTCCATCAACAAATTTAGGAGAGAATTTAGTGTAGGAAAGCACTTCAACTTCTGCTTGCTCAAACTCTGTGGCCTCTCTTTCTAAGTCTGTATTTTTAGAAAAAGTACCACTTGTTAAATCTAAAAAGAAAAATTTTCCCTCAATCTTAATTGCAAAGACTGGTTTTTTAGGATCTTCTGTTGATAAAATTTTACTCTTCACATCAATTACATTATCATCACTTTTTGCTCTAAAATAATATAAAATATGTTCATTTCGTTGATTTTCGTCATAGGAGAGCCTATATTCTAGAGCACCTGTCTCGACATTATTTATTTGTAGAACCTTGACAGTTTTTTTAATTGCACTACAGAATTTATAATCGCCATAATCATCTAAGAATTTCTTACTTTCTTCTTCGCTAGTAACCTCTGCAGCAGCATTTTTTATTTTTGTGTCATTTCCGAGTTGATCTGATACTTCATCATAATAATATTTATAAGGTGGCTTTTCTTCCGGTGTGTCTTCTGGTTTTTCTTGTTCAAAAAGCTTGCTTAATCTTGGGTCTAAGGGAACTTCTCCTGCAATTGGACCAAAATTGGACGATTTTCCTTTAACATTAAGCCCTTTTCCTGCATGTGTACCAAGTTCTATTTTGTCACCAGCGTTTTTATTGATGGGTCTATAAAAAGACACGTAATTATTTGATTCTGCTGATTTAATTAAATTTACTAGATCTTTTCCTGCAAAACCAAGTTTATTCTGTCTTAACCCTCCAGCAACGCTCATAGTTTCAAATTCTATATCACGAGAATGTCTGGCGCTTCGCATTTCCTCTTTATTAGCTCTATTTTTTTTTGGCATATCAGTTATCTAACTCACTTAACAAATCATTTATATGTAATAATATAGGTTAGTTACGATAAATATTCAAGAGTTTATCAATATTTTTCATAAAAACATGCAAAACTTATTAATCTTATAATATCGTTATACCATAAATTATCAACTTTTAAATGAATAAGGCGAAATTTGACTAGGGTTTCTTGCATCTGTGATCGTTGATCTTTGGAGAATTACATGATCATGCGCAACCTCTTAATTTTCCACTTGATAAATTGGTATAAATTTGGTATAAATTACAATTTACTGATCATATTTAACTAATTTTATAGAGGTTTACCATATCTAACTTTAAGAAAGGCAAGGACAATAAGAAACTTCCATCTGCAAATGGACAAATTACAGCGAAGGAAGTGAGGGTTGTGGATGAGGAAGGAAACATGCTTGGAGTTCTTCCCATTAATGAAGCGATTAAAGAAGCACAAGCAAGAAATCTTGATTTGGTGGAGTTGTCGCCAAATGCTGAACCACCAGTTTGCAAAATTCTGGACTATGGGAAATATAAATATGAATTAAAAAAGAAATCTCAAACAGCAAAAAAGAAGCAAAAAGTTGTTGAGCTTAAAGAGATCAAAATTGGCTTAAACATTGCTGATCACGACTATCAAACCAAAATGAGAAGTTTGGTCAAATTCATCGAGGCGGGAAATAAAGTGAAAATTAGCTTGCGCTTTAAAGGCAGAGAAATCACTCACCAAGATCTTGCAATGAATCTGTTCACAAAAATCATTCAAGAATCGGCAGAAATTGCAAAAGTTGAATTTGAACCAAAACTTGATGGTAAACAAATTCTCATGGTGATTGCTCCAAAAATTTAAACATTTGTGAGAGTTAAAATTCCCTTTGACATTGGGTTTTCATCACATTATACTCTGAACTAATAGTTGAGTTTATTTTAATTAATGGTGTGATTAAAATTATGAGTGATAAATTAGTTTCCATGAAATTTAAAAATGTTAGGCTTTTGAAAGCTCTTTTTGGAGATAATGAAGAACATTTGGCATTAATTGAGGAAAAACTTGACGTATATATCTCTTATTCTGGAGATAGTTTGACGATTTCTGGCGAAAGCCATCAAGTTAATCAGGCAAAAATCACGCTTGAAGGGCTCTATGCCAGTCTTGAAAAAGGCTTGGAAGTGGCTCCTGACAAAGTTGTTGCTGCAATTAAAATTGCTGAAAATGCAAAGAAAAACAGCAAGATCATGGAAACTGGCTTCACAGGTCATGATTTCATCATTAAAACACGCAAAAAAAACATCGTCCCTTATTCTCATAATCAACTGCAATATATTCAAACTTTGCAGAAAAAAGATGTGACTTTTGCTGTTGGGCCGCATGGAACCGGCAAGACTTATTTGGCAGTGGCAGTGGCTTTTTCAATGTTTTTAAACAGATTAATTGATAAAATCATCTTGGCAATTCCAACCGAGAGGGATTTTCTTGTTTCAGATGGTAATGTGGGGTCTTTGTCTCATGGTTTAAAGAGCAACCTTTATTTACGCCCGCTTTATGACTCTTTCCAAGATATGATCAGTTCTGATAGTTTGCAAAGATGCATCGAAAATGGGGAAATTGAGATTTCGCCTTTGAACTATTTGAAAGGAAGAACTCTCAGTAATGCTTTCATCATCATTGATGAAGCCCAAAAAACCACAGCAGAAGAAATGAAAATGTTGTTCAGCCACCTAGGTGAGGCCTCAAGAATTGCCATTGTTGGGCATGAGAAAACAGAAGCAAACGGCCTTTCCGATGCAGTTGCAAAATTGAGCCATCTTGATGAAGTGTCAGTGATCAAATTCACAGATGCAGATGTCATTGTTAACCCACTTGTTGCAAAAATCACCAGAGCCTATGACAAATCGAAAGAAGAAATTTAGAGTCATTTTTGACCTTGAAAGCAGGTTCCAGCCATGGGATGGCTTCATTGAGGAAAATTTTGCTGAAAATGAAATCAGCGAATTTCTCGACGAAGTGGTTTCTTGCTCTTCTTTTGGGAAAGCAAAAAATCAATTTGAAATCTCCATCATTTTGACTAATGATGAAGAAATTGCTGCATTTAATCAGGAATTCAGAGGCAAAAATGGTCCCACAAATGTTTTGTCATTTCCAAGCCTTGAACCGGAAGATTTCAGAGCAGGAATCTCTTGTGCAATCATGCCAATTGGTGAAATTTTGATTAGTTTTGAGAGAATTCAAGAAGAAGCAATTCAGCAAGAAAAGAAATTTAAAGACCATTTCTTGCACATGCTCGCGCATGGAAGCTTGCATTTGCTGGGATATGACCATGTGGTTGAAGAAGAAGCAGAAAAAATGGAAACTTTGGAAATTGAAATCCTCAGTAAATTCTCCATTAATTCACCTTATTAATCAATCCAGCAATTTAGCGATGGAGTCATTACTATAGTGACTGTTACTGGCTGTCTTCTCAATTATGTCTTCTGTGAGAGTGGAAATTGAGGCAATCAGGAATTTATTCAAAGCCTGAAATTCTTGCCACAAAACTTCTTTGAAAAAATGTTGGCAAAGTTTGATTCTGATGTTTTTCGGATTATCAGTGTCTCTCAGAACTTTCACGTCATAGGTCTTGCAAATTGAAAGAAAAAGCTCAGTGGACCAATGATCTTGAATGAAAATTTTGATTTCGTCCTTGTTGCTTGAGTCAACTAACGCGGAAGGCATTTGGAGGTGATTAGAAAATTCTTCAGAGCGAAGTTTTTCAGGTAGAACAATTCTTAAAGCCATTTTGCACCTCTTAGTTTAATTTTTTCAATCATGAGTTGGAGTGATTTCCCTTCATGTAAGTCATTCTTTTTCAAGAATAATCTCATGATGAATAAACACTACATCTTAAATGTTAAGAAAAGATAAATCTAAGCATTTTTTTTAGTATTAGAGGCATTTTAATATCTTAAGTTGCTTAAATGTCACGGTGCCTGCGTTTTAACTTGATCAGTCATTGATTTCTTGTTAGAATTCTCTGAAAATTAACAGGAGGAGTTTCAAAAAATGCAGAAATTTGATGTTGCAATTGTCGGAGGTGGAATGAATGGGATTTCGCTTGCTGCAATTTTGCCAAAAGAATTGAAAATTGCGTTAGTTGATGGGAAAAACATTCAAAAGATTCACGAAAATTCCTATGATGGGCGAAATATTGCGCTTTCTTCTTCATCTGTAGAAATTCTTGAAACTGCTGGTCTTTGGCAAAATTTGCAGCAATTTGCAAGTCCCATTAGACATATTATGGTCAATGACGACCAGACCAGCCCGGTTTTGCATTTTGACAGTGCTTTGCTTGAAAATGACGCAATTGGGCAGATGATTTTGGCAGATGATCTCATTAGGGAATTGCAAAAAGAAATTCTCAAAAGAGAAAATGTGACAATTTTTCCTGGGCATTTCTTGACTGGGATTGAGCAATTTAACTCCTCAGCCACTCTGAAATTAAAGGCGGAAAAAAATGAAGAAATTTCTGCAAAATTGGTGATTGGAGCTGATGGGAAATTTTCTAAATTAAGAGAAATTCTGGGCATCAAAACCACAAATAAGCCATATGGTCAAGACGCAATCATTTGTAACATTAAACATTCCCTGCCTCACCAGAATGTGGCGCATGAGATTTTTCTGCCAAAAGGACCGCTGGCGATTTTGCCTTTAAAAAATGAATTTTCTTCATCAATTGTGCTTAGCCAAGAAAAAGAAAATGCTGAAATATTTTTGGGTGATGAAGGAAAAAAATTGCTGGAGATTTTTTTGAATAAAAAATGTGTTTTCTTGGGCAAAATTGAGGTGAGTTCAAGAATCATGTCCTATGAACTGAATTTGTCATATTGTGAGCAATATATTTCCAAAAGAGTGGCTTTGATTGGTGATGCAATTCATCAAATTCACCCAATTGCAGGGCAGGGCTTTAATTTAGGGCTGCAAGATGTTCTTGAAATCTCTCAACTAATTCGGCATCATTCATCTCTCGGACTTGATTTTGGCTCTGATTTATTGCTCGAGGAATTTCAAAAATCACGCAAAAGACATAATAAAACCATGATTCTGGCAACAGATTTATTTAATGGTTTTTTCTCAAATGATCTTTGGCTGATGAAAAAAGCCAGAAGGCTGGGAATTGAAATTGTGAATCAAATTCCAGCTTTAAAGAAAATTTTCATGCATTATGCCGGAAAAGTTAAATAGGTTTTTGCGGATCAAGAATGACTCCATGGTCTGAAAAATCTTGTGTGGCCATGGATTCTGGCATGATTTTTTGGAACAATCCATCATCTTTTTGAAGCTTTAAGAAACGCATGATTTTGCCATAAATTCCGCCATTGCCAAGTTGACCAGCTGGGAAAATGGGCATTAGATAGGTTGGGGGAAGAATGATGGCTGAATCAGTTGCGGGGTTAATGACTTCAAAAACCGTCTCTGTTAGGGGAAGCATGCAACGATGAATGGCAATGGTGATGCGGTTGCCCTTAAGCTCGCCATTTTCATAGGCTTTTTCGGTGACGTCCCATTTTGCACGAATTTTCTTGAAAATTTCAGTGAAAACTGGGTGGTTTGGCCTGGCAGCAATGATTGCATTTGTCATGACCAAGTCACCGTGACGCTTGTGAGAAGGTTCAAGGCTGCCTAAGAAATCATGATGGTGAAAAAGATGGTCAAAATTCTTGAGAGCAACATAGTCAACATCGACATAAATTCCACCATATTTTCTCAAAATCTCATAGCGCAAAATGTCAGCCCTTTCTTGAAAAGAGCTGGCTTTGTCGAAAAGATCTTTATTCTCAAAATTCCACTCAGCAATGTCTGATTCGCGCCAGAGCTTATATTGCCAATTTGGGTGAAATTTCTTCCAACTTTGCATTTGCTCCAGATGCTTTTTTGGGATTTCCCTTGGGCCAAGCCAGATTTGATGGATGATTTTTGGAATTTTTGGAATTTCAGAATAAATTTCTGGCTTTTCATAGAGAATTTTAAAAAACTGCATTTTTTCTTCAGTTAATTTACGATTTTTTTTGAAATATAAAGCAAAACGCTCATCAGCATATTTGCTTTGGAGCTTGCCAAGTGATTCAAAAAAGTCAATCTTATGGAATTTCTCTGAGGAAAATCCAGAGTTAGAAATGAGAAGAAGAAAAATTAAAAAGAGTTTTTTCATGAAATTATTTGATATAAAAAAATGGCCTAAAAGTGAATTCTAGACCATTTTTTCTAAATGTTAAAGCTAAATTTAAGCAGTAGCAGCTTTCTTATTTGCTTTTGGAGCTTGAACATTCATTGATTCTTCCATTGTTTGGGCCATTTTATTGCAGATGGTTTTATATATGTCCATGTTTGATTTTTGGACCATTTCTAAAATCTCACCAGCATCTGCAGCAAAATTTTCAAAGAGTTTCTTATTATTTTGTGATTGAGCATTAATCATTTTCTCAACCATTTTTTCTGGGCTTTTTTCAGCATTTGTCATTGATGAAGTCATTTCTCTTTGTGCATGCATGATTTCATTTGAGTTTTTCTGAACCATTTGACCGCATTTTTTCATGATTGCTTGACAGTCAGCAATGCTTGATTGGCAAATGTTGATCATGTTTTCTGCATTATTTTTTTGCAAGTTAATCATTTGATTCATGTCAACCATTTGTAGATTTTTTGAATCTAGATTTTTAAACATTTCAGTCACTGGGTTATTTTCAAACATTTTCATCATGTCTGCGAAGAAATTTTGATTATTAGCCATTTCTTGAGTTCTCCTTAAGTTAGACGTTTTGGGACTTTTGATTTAAAAGCCACCCCTTAAAGTAAAATTCTAACATAAGTTTTTGTGCAGTGCAACATGTTATTTGGAATTTTTCTTAAGTTTCTCAATTTCTTGTCTAAGCTCTTGATTTTCAACAGATATTTTTGTGACCATGCTTTTGAGAACTTCAAAATCTTCACAACTAGGCAGATCTAGATTTTTTAGGTAATTTTCAATTTTGCCCTTAAGCATTTTGTCAAATTCTGATTTCATATTAACACATGAAGCCAATTTGCCGCCCAGAATGGTGGTTAGATCTTCAAAAAAATTCTTATTTTTCATTTTTGTCTCTTTCTTAAATTAGTGTGATTTACAAAATGTTGAATATAATATAATATTTGTTAAGCTTTGTTACAACTTAATTTTATTGGAGAATTTGTAAAAATGATTTTTCCTGACTTCAACCCTGTGTTGCTAGAGATTGGACCATTTTCCATCAAATGGTATGGTGTGGCTTATGTCTTAGGGATTCTTGGAAGTTTTTTTTATATTTCGAAAATTAATGAGTCAAAGCAAATTTTCAGCAAAAAAGCTTTAGATGATTTGATTTTCTATTATGTGATTGGGGTGGTTTTCGGCGGAAGGCTTGGTTTTGTGCTTTTTTACCATTTGCCCTATTTTCCAGAGATTTATGTGAATGATCCGTTTGAGATTTTTAAAATTTGGCATGGTGGAATGTCATTTCATGGTGGCATGTTGGGAGTGATTTTGGCAAGCTTTGCTTTGAGCAAAAAATATGAGATTAATTTCTGGAAAATCATGGATTTAGTTGCCTCAATTGCACCTTTAGGTCTGCTTTTTGGTCGAATTGCTAATTTCATTAATGGTGAATTAGTGGGACGAAAAACAGATTTTGCCTATGGAATGATTTTTCCAAGAATTGACCAATTCCCAAGGCACGCTAGTCAGATTTATGAGGCTTTTTTTGAAGGATTAGTTTTGCTTTTGATCACGCAATTTTGTGTGTTTAAGCTGAATTTATTACAGAAAAAAGGAGCTTTGAGTGGGGTTTTTCTTTCATTTTACGGTCTGTTTAGGTTTCTGATTGAATTCACAAGAGAAGCAGATGTGCAAATTGGGCTCTTCTGGAATGTTTTGTCAATGGGGCAAATGCTTTGCCTACCAATGATTATTCTTGGTCTATCACTGATTTATTGGAAAAAATCATATGACAATGTTTGACGTGCTGAGTAAGAAAATCAAAAAAGAGGGCAGCCTTGATTTGTCAGTTTTCATGGAAGAAGTGTTGACTAATGAAAAATTTGGCTATTATGCTGGTAAATATGTCAAGAAAATGCCTTTTGGAAAAAATGGAGATTTCATCACGGCGCCAGAAATCAGCCAGCTTTTCGGCGAAATCATTGGAATTTGGGCTGCTTTCACTTGGGAAGATCTGTTTGAAAATCATTCGAAGAAAAAATTTAATTTGGTGGAATTTGGCCCTGGGCGTGGCACTTTAATGAGTGATTTGTTAAGAGCCACTAAAAATGTGCCAAATTTTTACGATTCTGCTGAAATTTTCATGGTGGAAATTAGTGATTATTTGACAAAGCTACAAAAAGAAGCTTTGGTAAATTATGCAAAAGTGAAATGGGTGGAGGGAGTGAAAAATTTGCCTCCTTCGCCAACGATTTTTGTGGCAAATGAATTTCTTGATGCTCTGCCAATCAGTCAATTTGTGAAAGCTAAAGAAAGATGGTTTCTGGTTTCTGTGAAATTAGAAGAAGAATTGGGAAATTTTGCTTTTGATCATTTGGCAATTTCCGATGAATTAAATGTGGCTCTGAATGAAAAACATGTGAATGCATATGATGGGGCGGTGGTTGAATTTAGTGTTAAAATTGATGAGATTTTTTCTGAGATTTGCGCTTTTTTGAAGCAAAATGGAGGAAAAGCAATTTTTATTGACTATGGCTATTATTATGAAAATCTGAAAATGAGAATGCATTATAATTCAACTTTGCAGGCTGTAAAAGAGCATAAATTCCACCCTGTTTTGCAAGATCTTGGAGAGGCTGATTTGACTGCTCATGTGGATTTTGGTAATTTGGAGGAAATTGCAAAGCAACATGAGCTTAAAACAGAATTCATGACGCAAAAAGATTTTCTGGAGAAATTTGGCATTAACATCAGAGCAGCGCGACTCATGAAAATGGCATCCGCCCATGATCGGAATGAAATCATGAGCGGAGTTGAGAGGTTGTGCCACAAAGAGCAAATGGGAGAGCTGTTTAAGGTGATGATCATCTCTCACAAATGAGAAGCTTACCTTCCTCTGCTTCCTTTACCAGAAGACCTAGCTGCCCTATTTTGGTGCCTATTCTCTTTAGGTTGAGGTGATTCAAAGAGTCTACCCTCTTTTTCTGCTTGTGTGTGCCTTTCAAGAATCTGCGCTGGTGTTTCCTCAATGCTGCTTTTCGATGGAGAGGCGCCGCTTTCGGAGCTAAAGATGTTAGCATCTGGGTTCGCTTCTAGATATGCCTTTCTCTCTGCAAGATTTCTCCTATCTCTTTTCATGCTATTATCCTCCGATGAATCAGGGGCATCTGATTTAACAGGGCTGCCAATTGGAGTGGTGTTATCATCTCGTAAAATCTGTCTTTTGGCATGTGGTTCTCTGGTAGATGGTGAAGCACCACGGATTGATGTTAAGAGTCGTGAAGAAAATTTTTCGATCGCTGTTACACCATCTGCGAATTTCACTTTATCATTCAATTGCGTGAATCTCTCTTCCTCCGCGAGCTTTCCTTTATAAGACGCTGTCAGAAAATGAGCTTCAGGAGCAATTTTAACATCATTATTAGCGCCATAGTTCAGAACCACAACTTTTTTAGATTCATGTTCCATGTTAACATAAGTCAAGAAGAAATTTTCATCATTATCAATCTCTTTTTTGATTGGTGGAATGATTGCGAGTGCTGCTTTTCCTGAAGCAACTGATAAAATTCTGCCATTTGGATCTGTGACATATGTGATTCTTTTGTCAGGAGATGAGTTAAATGGGTCTGCGTAGGTGAAGAAATATTTATCACCCACATTATGTTTACTGATCAATGTGAATTCCGACTGGTTTCTCGCTTCTTTTTTAAAAATGGCTTGTGAATCAGCAAAGCTAGCTGCTTTTGAAACGGCATTAGAAATGTCAACTAAAAACTGTGGCGGAATGTTTGATGATCCGAAAATGTCTTGATAATCTTCTCCTTTTTGGAAAAGATCATCAGCATTAAGTTCTCTTCTTGGCATGATCAAAGCAGCAATTGCAGCAGCTCTTGCAGCAATTCTTGCCTTTTTTGTTTCCTCATCTTCCTCAACTTGCTGAGGTTCAACTTCTTGACTTTCATCAATCTCAGATTCATGATCATATTCATCTTCATGAGTTCCACTTTCTTCTTGAATATCTTGAAAATCGAAAGCCACTGGACGAGGCAGCATTTCTGCAATTCCGTCCATATTTTCTTCGTGAGCTATTTGCTCTTGTGTTTTGCCCATATTTTTTACAGCTTTGAACATATTAAACATATTTTGTCATTCCTTAATTATATCGTTTAAAAAGCCGACCCCTGCTTGCAAAAACGAGTTTTTAACAGGTTTTTGCAAGCAGGGCGGTAAATTAAGCTGATAACTAAGGTCTCGTCATTGGAATTTCAAGAGCTCTGAGCAATATTTTTTCTTACCGTGACAAAATTATCGCATATTGCAAGATCTGCTGGAAGCCTGAGATCTTTCTCTGAAATTACTTTGCTGCTTTGTCAACTCCTCTTCTTCTTGAGAATTTCTTTGCCCCAGTTTCGCAGAAGATTCTTGAATTTCTTGCTTTGAGTCTGATTTTTGCATGGCAATGTAAACACCAGCAGCAGCACCGATCATTGAAAGAGGAACCGCAAGAACAGCAAAAGATGAAGGTGCAAGGGCAAGAAGAGCACATGCCGCCATTGCGCCGCACATTGCAAAGAGGAACATGTTTTTAATTTTGCTCTTACCATGGTCAACTTGCTCTGTCACTAAACCATTCACATAACCTCCAACAAAAGGAGCTGCCATGGCGCATATTGGAGCCAGAATCATTGAAAGATCTTGGTAAATTGTGGTCACAAAATGTGGATTCCACCAGCTATTTAAAGCTTGCCCAACAATAAAGCCGAGTAATGCACCAAGCGCAGTTTTTTTCCCATATTTGGAAATGCTTTCTGCATATTCTGAAAAATCAAATTTTGGAAATTTTGCCAATAATTCTTCAAATTTTGAGCTGATGGGCTTTGATTGCTCTGCTTGAATCTCTTTGATTTGTGAAATGTCAGAGCCTTTGGCATTCTCAGTTTCAGCACCGAAAAGCCAAGTTAAATCTAAAACATTATCTTCAATATGAGCATTTTTCAAATTTGCCGACTGAAAATTCGCTGAAGTCAAATTACTTGCAATGATTTTAGCTCCTTCGAGATCAGTGCGGATGAATTCTGCATTTTCACAATTTGATTCATAAATTCTGGCTGAATTCATTAAAGCATCATTGAACTTTGTCCCTTTCATGTTGGCAGAGGTCAAAATGACATTTTTCATGGTGACATGAGAAAAATCTGCTCCGGCAAGATAGGTTCCAGAAAGATCGGCTCCTGAGAAATCAAATTGATTTTCTTTGTCTGTTTCTGAAAAATCCATGCCACCAAGCATGTCAATTGGGTCCATGCCAGTGAAATTTAAGTTGGAAAGGTCAGCAATCACAATTTTATTTTGAGCAATGCCCCGAGCTTTCCCTAAAAAGCTGTTAAGTTTTTTTATGCCATTTGCGTCATTCAGCTGGCTGGTGAATTCTAGAATCTCCTCGTTTGTTGGAGTGATCAGAATTTGATGTTTGCCAATTTCATGCATGCCTGTTAGGAAATATTTTATTCTTTCGAAATAGCCTAAATCGAATGATGGATGAACTATCGCTTCAGTTAAATTACAATTTTCGTCAAAATCAAATTTTTCTAAATCACAAGATGTTAGATTTGTGTTTGTGAAGTCACAATTACTGAAAGTGACTTCTTGGTCAGGGTTGCTTTTTAGCATAAGAGCTAAATGCTTGTTTTGCAATGCCTTTTTTTGGTTTGATATTTTTCTCATTTTAGTTAAGACCTTATATTAGTTGCATTATTAACCGCTTTATACTATAACACCGTTTTTAATATAAGTCAACAATAAAAATGAGAAAAATTGAAAGAATTTTTCAAATGACTGTTTTTTAAAGACTTTTTGTGAGATTGTTAATGCGTGTGGTGATTGAATCAAAAATTTCCGTGATGGAATCTTCAATGTTTTCTTCATGGTTTGCAGAAGAAATTTGATCTTGCAACATTAAAGCAGCCATCACCACAATTAAGCCATCAGGTGCAGAAGGTTGGTTTTTAGCAATATTTGTGGCTTTGCGGTTAAATTCTTCTGCAATTGCAAGAAGCTTAGATTCCTGCCCTTCTTCACATGCAAGTTTAAATTTGCTATTTAAAATTTTGACTTCAACTATTTTCATTTTTTACGTTTAAAATTTTTTCAATGGCGTTAATGGAATGATTCAATTCTTTGATGGTTTCTTTGCTGAGTGATTTAAGGCTTGCATAATTTAGTTCAAGCGTTTTATATTTCTGCTCAATGTCATTTTTTGCAGAATTATTCATCGAAAGTTCCTTCTTAAAATCAGATTCAATTTTTTCAATTTTCTCATTAATTCTTGTCTCAAGATTAGAGAGTGATTCTAAAAGCCTATCTTTGGCGGAATTAAGATTTGTCATTTGTTCATTATTCAGAAAATGTGATTCTTAGTTTCATTATTCTTATTCTACAAGTAAAAATTTTTTTTGGCAAGTGCTTTCGCTTAACCGTTTTTTAATGTTTGCTATGTATGATTATATTAGGTGCAAAGCTCGATCAATTTAATCAAAGGTTACATTACTGTGCAAAAATTTCTCATTCTCATCATTTTAATGGTTTCACATGTTGCTCAAAGTAGCCCATATGACGTTAAGGCCACGGATTTGGCGCTCAAAAAAATTGATGAAATGAAAGCAGAGATTGATTTGGCAAGTTTCATGGAAAAAACTAATTCTGAGCAGGAAAAATATACAGCGGAAAAAATTGCAGCCTTAAATGCAGAATGGATGGCTGAAAAAGGAGAAAATCGTAGAAAAATTACGGGAAATCAAATGTCACATTTGCTTAAGAAAATGGTGAATGGCTCTGGTGGGGCTTTTGATGAGATTTTATTGATTGGAAAAAAAGCACTCACTTTGGCGCAAAGCAAAGATAAAATGTTGATTTATAAGAGATTTTCCCAAAATGATCCTAAATGGCTTGCAGCTTTAAAAAAAGAGCCAGGGAGCGTTTATGTTTCCGAAATGATTTTTGACGAAAAATCTCAGACTTTCAACATTGAAGTTGCTGTTAAAATTGAAGAAGGCCTGATGATTTTCAGTGTCAATGTGGAGAATTTATAAAAGCTGCTTGAGATTATAGAGAATTTCAAGAGCCTGTCTTGGAGATAGATTATCAATATTTAACTGGCTTAACTGCTTTTCCGCTTCAGATAAAACCCTTTTTTGTTCTTGCCTTGCAAAAAGAGGCAAATCTTGGTTGTTAATTTTGCCTTTCTGAGAATTTTCAAGAATTTCTAGCAATTGCTCAGCCCGTTTGATGACTTTTTGAGGGAGACCAGCAAGCTTTGCCACATGGATGCCATAGGACTTGTCAGCCGCCCCTGAAGTGACTTCATGCATGAAAATGACTTTTCCGTCCCATTCTTTCACTTTCATGGAGTGACATTTCAAATGTCTTAATTGATTTTGTAGATTCGTCAATTCATGATAATGTGTTGCGAAAATCGCACGGCATTTTAGAGATGAATGAATGAATTCTAAACATGACCATGCAATGGAAAGCCCATCAAAAGTGGCAGTACCTCGACCAATTTCGTCTAGAATGATGAGAGATTTTTCAGTGGCTTGATTCAAAATCACAGCAGTTTCAACCATTTCAACCATGAAAGTTGAGCGGCCCCGTGCCAAATCATCAGCGGCGCCAACTCTGCTGAAAACTCTGTCAATAATGCCAATTTTGGCAAAAGAAGCAGGAACAAAGCAACCAATTTGTGCAAGAATTGCAATGATGGCATTTTGACGTAAAAATGTGCTCTTACCAGCCATGTTCGGACCAGTTAAAAGCCAGAGTTTTTGGTCATTCTCAAGCAAACAATCATTTGGAACAAAATTAGAAGCATTAGTCAGGCTTTCACTGATGCTGCTTTCAACTGTGGCATGACGGCCAGCTTTGATTTCAAAAGAATGATCATTTGTGATGATTGGTTTAACATAGTTCTTCTCAAGCGCAAGCGTTGAAAAAGACACAATCACGTCAAGCATGGCTGCAGCAAATGCTAATGCAAAAATTTTGGCAGAATTAGCAGAAATTTCTTCAAGCAAAGAATTGAAAATTTCAATTTCCGTTTCTATGATGATTTCATGACAATTATTTATCTCAGATTCTAGTTTTTGAAGTTCAGATGTGCTATAGCGCACTGAATTAGCCAATGTTTGACGATGGAAAAAATGTTCTTGAGGCATTTTACTGGAATTTTGCGGAGTGACGTCAACAAAATAGCCCAAAATGTTATTATGCTGGATTTTTAAAGTTGTGATGCCTGTGAGTTCTTTATATTTATTCCTGAGTTCCATTATTTTCACATTGCTGTTTTCCTTGAGCAGGCGGAGTTCGTCAATTCGAGCGCTGAAACCTTTTTTGATGAAACCGCCATCACGCGCCAAAAGAGGGGCTTCGTCAGAAATTGTTTCATTTAAAGAATTTTCAAGCTGGTCAAGTCCAGAAAATTTCTTGAGAATATGCTGCAGATCTTCAGGAAGTTCAATTTTGCTGAAATAGATGATCTCATAAATATGTTTTAAGGCAAAAAAGCTGTTTTTTAGAGACAGAAGATCACGAGGGCCGCCTCTATTCATTAAAAGACGGGAAGTTATTCTCTCAATGTCCGACACTTCGGAAAATAAGTGCCTGATTTTAGAAGAAAGCTGTTCATGATTTAGAAAAAATTCCACTAAATTTGTACGACTGCTAATTTTTTGAATGTCCAGAAGTGGGTTTGAGAGAAATTGCCTCAAAGACCTGCCGCCAGCAGCTGTGATTGTTCTGTTGATTGCATGAAGAAGGCTGCCTTTATGAGAACCGGCGCTGCTTATGAAAATTTCAAGATTGCGACTGGTGGCAAAATCAATGGTCATGAATTGCTCAGATTTGATCTGTTTTGGGAGTTTGAGATTTGGAAGTTTGCATTTCTGAGTCAAATTAACATATTCAATGATGGAGCCGCAAGCAGAAATCTCAGAATGATTAAATTCAGCTATCCCTTGCGTTAGGGCAATTTCATAGTGATTTTTCAAATGATTTTCACAGCGGTTAGTTTCAAAAAAACTGCCAACTTGGGTGGTGAGAATGTGTTTATGCTCATTCAAAATTTCTCTGAGATGTTCATCCTCCAGGAATTTATCATTGATTAGAATCTCTTTAGGAGAAATTTTAGCAAGTTCAGAAGGAATTTGACTTTTGTCGAAAGAGCTATAGAAAAACTCACCAGTGGAAATGTCAAGCCAGGCTAGAGAAAAAAAATTGCCAGATTTTGTTAAAGAGGCAAGATAGTTTGGATTTTGCGCCTCAAGCAAAGAATCTTCCGTGACAGTTCCTGCTGTGAGAATTCTGACAATTTCTCTGTTAACAATCGCTTTATGACCTCGCTTTTTCGCTTCTTGAGGTGTTTCTTTCTGCTCACAAATTGCAACTTTATGGCCAGCTTTAATCAATTTTTCTAAATAGGAGTCAGCACTGTGAAAAGGAACTCCACACATTGCAATGTCAGCATTCTCATGTTTACCGCGCTTAGTTAATGCAATGTCCAGCACTTTTGAAGCAGTGATGGCGTCTTGAAAAAAAAGCTCATAAAAATCACCCATGCGAAAAAAGAGAAGACAATCAGGACAAGACGCCTTGATTTGCATATATTGTTGCATCATTGGTGTTAGTTTGTTTGGGTCAGATTCAAGAATAGAAGAATTAATTATGCTCATTTCTAAATTTTTCATATATGTTAAAAACTCGGTCAAGTAAGATGTTCTTATCATATGGTTTTGTTATGCAACATTCAACACCCATTTCAAAAATTTTTTTAAGTTCCAGCGAATCATCAACCCCACTTTGGACAATAATAGGAATTTTTGCCAGCTTCTTATTTGCTTTAATTTTTCTAATTAATTCAATGCCATATATGTCAGGCATCATCATGTCAGTGATGATTAGTTTGATTTTAGAAGAAATTTTATTTAAAGTTTGCATCGCCTCAAAGCCGCCTTCGGCCTCTAAAGTGGGAAAACCTGCATTTTTTAGAATGATTTTCAGTGAATTTCTTAAAAGCAGCTCATCTTCAACCACGAGAATGATGAAGTCATTTTTGAGGTCAGAATTTGGCCCTAAAATTAAAGGAGGCTCTTCTAAAGTTAAATCAGATGTTTCTTGATTTAAAATCGAGCTATTTACCATATTTTTAAATGGCAGGAAAAAATGAAATTCTGCACCTTTATGTGGACTGTTATTTGCCCAAATGTGACCGCCGTGATTGGAAATGATGTTGCGGGCAATTGCAAGACCAAGCCCTGCGCCGCCAATGTTTGCCTTAGCGTGCGTTCCTTGGATGAAAGCCTCAAAAATTTCGTTAATCTCCATCTCATCAATGCCAATTCCATGGTCAATAACGCTGATTTCAACGCCCTCAATTTTACCATGAAAAAGAAATTTTGATGCAGAAATCTCAATTTTTTGTGATTCAGAAAATTTGATGGCATTTGAAAGTAGATGATATATGACTTGTTTAATGCGCATGCGGTCAGCTGTAATTTTTAGCTTTGCGTCAATTTTGCAGTTAAATATGATTTTTTGCTGATTATCAGCAGCAGTTTCTTCTGATTCCAAAATGACTTCTTCAATGAGAGATTTCAAATTAAATTTTGTGAATTTAAAAAGCATTTTACCAGAATCAAGTTTGCTGATGTCGAACAAATCTGAAAGAAAATTTCTTAACCTGAAAGAATTTTGGTTTAGAGTTTTGATTTGTTCCATCTTCATGACATCAGAAATTTTATTCCAATTTTCTTGTAAATCTCTGGTTAATTCCAGAATGACTTGAATTGGTGTGTTGATTTCATGACTGAGATTTTGGAAAATTTCTTTTTTAGCCTCAAGAATGCTGGCAAGTTTAATGTCTGAATTTAAATTATCAGCATAGGACCGCTTTAAATCTTCTTTTAAAATTCTTTTGATTTTCTCAAGTTCAATATTTTTATTGGTGATTTGTAAATTCTTCTCCTGAAGATTTTTAAAATAGATATTTCTAGAATATACGAAAATATAGCTTGCAAGGGCAGTGAAGAAAAAAATATAGATTAAGTGAAAAGTTATTTCAATGTCATGATGTTCAGGATTTTGAATCATAAAAAGTAAAATGGCCAAAGAAACCCCAATTGACATGACAAAAATATAAGCCACCCATGTAACTAGAATTGTTAAGAGAAAAATTGAAATCACCAGATGGACAACCCATATATCATCAAAATTATGCACAAGTAGGAGATAGCTGGATAGGAATGGAAGACAGAAAATTAAAGTGAAATACCAAAAAATTAGATTAATGATGCCATTTTCATTATGCTTCTTACTCGAAGAAACCACAATCATGGAAAAGCAAAGAAAACAAGCAATTAACCTCAGAAAAATCACAGAATTCTGCTCGGTTAAAATTGTTTGCATCCCCTCAAGTGAAGTGAAATAGGGCAAAAGAAGGGAAATTAGACCCACCACACCAAAGGACAGTTTATAGCTTCTTAAAGGGATTAAGCTGTCTTTATAATAAAAATTACTCTTAATGCTTGACAAAATTTATGTCCCTCAATTAATTTATAGCCTAAATTATGATGTGGGGATTGGTTTTTTATTTTACAAGAGGTGAGGAATGTCATGCCCCCAAAAATCATACCAAGATTCATAACTCATCATTAAAATTCGCATAAGCATCAGCAGACAAAAGATTCACTTCTGTTGAGACAATAAATTCGTGATCATCAATTTCATAGTGCAGCTCTAAAAAAGACGCCTGCCAACCCTGTTGAAATGATGGCAGTTTAGCAATAATTTGCACTTCGGCATTTCCATGATTTTCAAAGCCTATCTCTTGTTGATCATAACAACGATCACAAAGCTCTGAGTGAAAGAAAGAAGCAAATTTCTTTTTAAAAAGATGCCAGTTGGAATATGAAGATAAAAATCTAAAATCCCTTTCTTCTTCATTATTATAACTCCATAAGATAGCTGTTTTTGGAGCTGAAGAACTATTAACAAAAATCGCATTTTCGTGGAATTCATAAGACATTTTAGGCAGTTTTACGTTATTGCAAGCAAAATAGAAAAAATCGCTTATAGCATTTTCTACTTTTTGCAAATTCCCCGTCGCATCACTGATGAAATTACCGCCAAGATAATGTAGAGAATTTGGCAGATATCTAAGATGGTTTGCCTCTCCCGGCATAGCTTTAAAATAAAATTTTGAACAATCAGGTGCAAAAAAATCATCACCACTTGAGTTAATAATATATTTAGATAATTTAACAAATTGCTCTCTATATTTATTAGAATAGCCTTCCCCTAGATAACTGAATGGATCTTCAATTTTCATCAATTCAGCAAAAGCATGACTGCTGACCAGCTCAGTCACACCCTCTTCTTTATAGTCCTTTAAAGCATCAGGACAGCCATTTTCATATATACTGCAAATGTGAAGAATGGATTTTTGCACATTTAATATATCTATAGCCACAGGAATGATTGCTGAAACCCTTGCATCTTCAATCGCAGCTAACCAACTTGCCCAGCCACGTTTTGACATTCCAGATAGAACAAAATTGTCAACTTCCAAATCATGCTCTTCTTTAAGTATCTCTTCAGATGCATCCATAGCTTTAACTATAGCTTTAGCCATAGGTAAGTGCCCTGGTAGATAAATATTATTAGCTGGATCTTCAATAAATAATTTATAGGTTATTGCAAGAATCTGGTCTTCTTTTTTTGCCGTGCCATTAAAGCGTAGAAATTGGTTTGGAACATTTTGTAAATTTACTACAGGCGCCATATTAGTAACAGCTATTTTGGCAAAATCAAAAAGCTCTTTTGGCCCCAACCACTCTTCCCGCCCCTCTTTATCAGCATTATAACCACCACTAACACATAATAATATTTGATCATGCTTTAAAATTTTTGGCACATATATTATCAAATTATGAGCCCAAATTGTAGAAGGAATGGTTGAAATTTCGTGAATTGGCCATTTTTGTGAGTAAAGCTTATAATTATGAATGGTCAAATTTTCATCAATAATTTGACTCTCAAGCTCATAACCATAGGCTTGATCATCATATTTTATAAATTCATTTAAAACATTTTGCATAATTTAAAGTGTTCCAAGATATTTAATATTTGATTAAAATTTTAGCCATCATGGTAGCAGAAATATCTCAGTAATTCAAGCTGAATTATTTCCAGCATTAGCTTATATCGTAGCGCCTTGACTTAAGTTCAAGGAAACACCTCCATCTTTTATAGCTCTTAGATTTTTAATTCTCTTTGTTGTTAAAGTCCGCACTCAACTGGTCTGATTTTTTGGGGGGCATTATGAAGACCTATTATTTTTTTAGTGACCTTGTCAGAGACGGCACATCGTCCAAACCAATATTGATCCAAATGATTTTGCAGTTCAGCTACTTTTTGCTTAAATAGCAGAACAACCTAAAAACCTTGCTATTGCTCAAATCTTGAACTTACAACTGTCAAATTCGTTATATTATACCATAACTGCGTCTCTAGTTTAATTTAGTTCACTATATTTTATGACGCACTTTAAGCTATAATTTGATTACCTAGCCACTTCATCAGCTCTTTGTCAAAATTATTAGACTCTTCGAGTTGTGGGGTATGACCACTTTTTTCAAAAATGCGGATTGTGAGATCTGATGCATGATCGCGATATTTTTCCCATAAATGCGGAGGATTAAAGTAATCATACCTTCCAAGAGCAAGAAAAATTGGGCATTTAATCGATTTTAATGTTACAGCAACATCGAAAGTCCTAAACATGGAGCCCCATATAACTCCGGACCCAACAGAATTAATTTTTACGCCATCCCAAAGTTTAGATGCATCGAAATTTTTGTCATACCAAATCCTTGGGCCAAATGATAACAGACGACCTATAAATGACTGATCACCGCTTTCAGTGAATCTTTGCATGTTTGATTGAAATGCAGCTTTCCTCTCTGGGCAAACTGATTCCTCAAAATATTGATCTGCTTCCTTGTAAAGCTCTGGCCCGGTTGCAGGACTGGAGGCAATTAAAACAAGATGACTAACTCTATCTGGAAACGCACATGCATATTCCATTGCCATAAAAGCATGAATAGAGTGCCCAATTAAGATAATTTTATCAGCGCCCAAAGATATACATAGTGCTTCAATATCCTGGATGATTTTATCGACTGTGAAATCACTTTCCTTATGATGTGGCAATGCATGGACAAAAGCACGTGTATCAGCGCAAACAAGTTGCAATTTTGTTTTTAGATATTCAGAAAAAGTACGTGGATAATATTTATGACTGCCAATAACAATGGCCATCGGTCCGCTGCCAAAACTTGCTGCCTTTAAGCAAAAATTATCCCTATTAGATTCAATTATTTTCGGAATCAACACTTCTTTTACCTATTAATCTAAGTTTTTACCAATTTCACAGTAATCTGGCTTTTGTTGAAATGTGTTTTTTAACTCCTTTTAGAAGCAGTATAACCGCGTCCTTAGTTTTAGTTGATTTACTATAATTACTAGCTTGAAAATCAGGTGGTTGTTATTGACAATGCTGGTTTTCATAAGTCTAAAAAAACCGGATCACTCATAGAATCTGCAGCAAAATATTTAGAAACTCAAAAGAGATATCTATGAAAGCATTCTTCGGTTCTTCAACGTCCTTAGTTTTAGTTGATTTACTATGTAACTTCTGAAAAAGCCAAAAGAAATCATCAACTCAGACCAAGGCAACCAATTTACAAGCAGCGAATGGCTGAAATTCTGAATTAGTTACTCAAAATAATACTTCTAACACACTAGAGCATCTTATTCAAATTTCAAAATAAACAATTTTAAGTTGCTTTACTATAATAAAAAAGGCTTGCTTAATAAGCTTGGCAGCGTCCTACTCTTCCACACCTTAAGATGCAGTACCATTGGCGCTACAGGGTTTCACTTTTGAGTTCGGAATGGGATCAAGTGTTTCACCTGTGCTATTACCACCAAGCTAATTAAACAAGCCTTTAAAAACTTGTTTGGAATAAATCTAACAATTCATGTTAAGTATTTACAGACTTAACACTGCATATAAAATGAAATCGAATGTTTAAAGTCGATCGGGTTATTAGTACTGGTAAGCTCCACATGTTACCATGCTTCCACACCCAGCCTATCAACGTGGTAGTCTTCCACGACCCTGATAGGGAAAATTAGTTTCGAGGTGGGTTTCCCGCTTAGATGCCTTCAGCGGTTATCCCGTCCGTATTTAGCTACCCAGCTATGCCGTTGGCACGACAACTGGTACACCAGAGATACGTCCACCCCGGTCCTCTCGTACTAAGGGCAGATCCTCTCAATTTTCCAACACCCACGGCAGATAGGGACCGAACTGTCTCACGACGTTCTAAACCCAGCTCA
>CAYLHV010000003.1:0-116398 GCA_964383745.1 uncultured Rickettsiales bacterium
GCAACAACTGAAACTAAATTTAAATGAAAATTTGAATTTAGGAGCTGTTTAAACCAACTTAAAAGTCCACACTTCTGAAATGTTTTTGGTCTTATGATTGGGGTGCGTTTCCCAATCCTTTTGCTGAATTGCTTTTCCTTGCGTTTTTAATTTGTTTTATGCACTTTTAGAGGCAGATTTATTTTCTGCTTTAAAAGCTTCAGCAAAAGAATCTTTTGCAGCTTCTCCCACAGGTTTCAAAATTTTCTTAAGAAAATTTGGTCTTACTTCTGTTGCTTTGGTATCTTGTTTTGCAAAAAACATTCCTGTTATGGCTAAAATCATATCTTAAATCCACACTCGGGCGGTCTAGTTTTTGGGGAGCATTACATTTTCCCCTCCTTTTCTCATAGCAAGCACAATCAACACCACACTTCCTGTAAAAAATTTTAAATCCGAAGGTGCGAGGCCAAAAGATAGAGCCAGTCCCTGGATTTGCTGGTAGAGAAGCGCGCCAATGATTGGACTGGCTAGCTGTTTTTTTATTGTGTCATTTCCAACAATCGACTCTCCAATCATGAGGCTGGCCAAGCCGTGAATCACCACACCAACACCCATTCCCACATCCATGAATTGTTGCATCTGTACCATTAAGCTGCCTGCAAGCCCAAACATTGATCCTGCAATGAATAATCCTAAGCTTGTATATTTATTGATGCTTATTTTATTATTTACAGCAAATTTAGGATTACTACCTATTGTTCGGAATCGCAAACCAAAATCAGTATGTAGAAATAGTGCAAAAGGCACAATAGAAAGTGCAAGAATGGTAATCAGTGACATGATGTCAAAGCTAGTACTAACCTCAAATAATGCTATATTTGGCTTGCCCATGATCCTTAAATTAACACTATAAGCCATGATGCTGAGTATGATTCCCGCAAGCAAGCTGTGAACCCTTAAGCGCAGCGCAATTTGTGATGTGCAGACCGCCATGAATCCTCCTGCCAAAATTCCTCCCATGATTGCCAGCATTTGTGACATGCCCATAACTATGAGACTGGCACATACTGCACCTCCAAGAGGATAGGCTCCGTCTGCTGTTAAATCTGGGAAATTTAAAAAACGAAAAGGAATCATGATGCCATAAGCAATAATCGCCAAAATTAAGCCATGCAATATTCCTACATAGAAAAAATCAATTGTCATTTTCATTACCTGAGACTAAAAGTTGATCTTCATATTGATGAAATATTTTAAGCAAATCTTGCGCATTCATGCTCTTTTTTTGCTCTCCTTGCACATCCAGCACAATTTCACCTTGATGCAGCATAATTAGACGATTTCCATATTTTATGGCATCATCCATTTTATGAGTAATCATGATGGTGGTGAGTTCATGCTTTATGGCCTGTTCATGCGTATATTTCATGAGTAAAATTTGCATTTTAGGATCAAGCGCGGAGGTATGCTCATCTAATAATAAAATTTTCCTGCCAGAATTAATTGCCATCAATGTCGCAATCATCTGTTTTTGCCCGCCAGATAACATTTTCAGAGGCTGATCGATATGTTTTTCTAAGCCGATATTTAATTCTTGTAGATTTTGAATAACAGGATCTCTATATCTTCGATAAAACAGCAATTTTGGCTTGGTGATTTCACTTAAAGCAACATTCTCAAACAGAGTCATTTCAGGCACAGTGCCGAGATTAACATCTTGCGCAACCTGTGCCACATCAGATTCTAGCTTGATTTCACCAGAATCTGCTTCATATTCCCCGCTGATTAATTTAAGCAAAGTAGATTTTCCACAGCCATTTGCTCCAATCAGAGTGCAGAAGCTTCCACGCTCTAAAGACAGGCTAACGCCATTTAGCACTGGTCTGGAAAGTCCTTGGAATGATTTAGTAACTTTTGAAATATTAATCATAAATCACTCCACAATTTCTAAATTAGACGGAATATTAACACCAAACTCTTGAGCAATTTTTTTATTAATCACACCTTGATGATCTGCAGATGTTGGATATGATGGAATTAGATCGCTGATTTTATGCCCACGCAAAATGGCTGCAGCGAGTTTCCCAGCATTTCTACCAACGGCCAAATGGTCCACGCCAAAACTTGCAAGAGCCAACCCATCTTTAACTGCTTGCGATTCTGCATTAAAAACAGGAATATGCATTTTACGGGCTTCTATGCTAATTATTGGCAAAGTTGGCTGAATTGGGCCGCTTGTTCCCACATATATAAAATCTACCTTATCTTTGAATTCTTGCATTCTGATCTGCACGTCACGAGCCTGTTCCACTGGAATTGCAAGGACAGACATGTCAAACTCTGACGCAGCAGATTTCATCATATTAACTAAAGCCACATCATTAGCTTCCGAGGTCGCATAGAGCAGACCAATATTTTTAGATTTTGGTAAAATTGATTTAGCAAATTCCAGGAATGCCTTAAGGTCTTGCATATCAGAACTGCCGGTGATATTGGCATTAGAGCTATGTTTCTCTGTTATCAATCCAGCCTCTATTGGATCTGTAACAACCGTATAAATTAGAGGAATATCGTGAATTTTGCCTTTAGCTGCCTGCGCAACTGGTGTTGTCATGACCAACATTGCTTTTGGGTTTTTTGCTTTAAGGCTAAACAACATTTGCGAAATTAAGCTCGGGTCAAACCCAACATCTGCAATTTCATAATATATATTCTGATTTTCAATAAAACCTTCAGCTTGCATTTGATCTTTAAAACCAGTAATGGTGGCATCAAGCGAAGCATGTGGACCGTAATTAGCGATGGCTAAAACAGATAATCCGTGATTTGCTTTATTATGGTGAATGATGAATGCCAATGTTGAAATAATCAATGTAGCAGTAAAATAAATGAACTTTCTTGTCATGATAAACTCCATATCAAAAGTTAAGTTTTATAGGTAAATTTGCATTAGACTAATTGCTAATGCTGATAAATTCGGAATAAATAGCTATAAAAATGATCATTGGCCAAATGGCCATGACATGGAGAAAATGAAAGATGGATGTTTTAGAATAAAAGACAACATGTTATAAAATCATAGATTAAAAATTAACAAAATAAAAGGTAAGCAAAAGACTCAGCGCCATTGCCACCAGGAAATTGTTAGATTTTTAATTACTATGTTTAACATTGTTTTTTCTCATTAGATTTAATAAACAATTTTCATTCTATGTTAAAATAACATGTTAGTCAAGTATTATTTATGCGGTCCTAAGATCACATAAAAAAGTCATGGAATTGGACTATTTGCTGTAAAATCTTGTGTTGATCTAGAGTTATTTTTACTATGGAATGCAAAATAACTCTGGATTGCCGCGCCTTTGGCTCGCAATGACGAAATCTATTAAATTTTTCAATTATACATTGGTTAACGGACTATTGGGGCGCAAATCTTCATCCAATTCAATGACCTTTTTGTTGAAAATAAAAGGGCTTAAAACAACTCTAAGCCCTTTTAACAAATTTTTAAGAATCTTAACGACTCTTGCCTGAATTCACATCACTACGTTCCTGTGAAAGTCTGGCAACGGCTGAAGAATTGTCAGCAGTTGAGGAGGAAGATGCCGCAGACTGTGTATGGCCTTGAGTTTTCTGAATTAATTGCCTGATTGCCTCAGGATAATTTAATACATGTGCTGGGTTAGTCTCAGCGCCATTCTCTAATAAGACCTCAACTATTTTGAGTTTAGTTTCTTGAGGCATTCTTCTGTCCCAAACAACTGCAACAAGCGGAGTTAATCCTTGTGCATTCTTCACATTAACCTTAGCACCTGCTGCTGTTAATGCTTCTACCACTTCAAAATGTCCTTTTTGACAAGCCAAGTGAAGAGGGGTGATGCCATTATCTTTTTCCGTAAGGCCTCTTCCCTTGCCAGGAACCAGATGACCATCAGCAGTGACTGTATCATATTTAGTAGTCTTTATATCAAATGCAAGAGCTACATTAGCCTTAGCGCCATTTTGCAATAGAAAATTTACCATCTCAATATGTCCCAGTTCAGCAGCATGGTGAAGTGCGGTACGACCATCGAGATTAGATGAGGAGCCTACCTCGAGACCTTTACTAAGCAGAAATTGCAACATACCCAAATGTCCTGCTCGAGAAGCTACCATCACTAAATTCTCATCCATCATTCTACCTCTAGTTAACACATCAGCGCCCTTGTCTAATAATAATTGTGCTACTTGAAAATTATTATATTGAACAGCCATATAAAGTGGAGTTATCCCATCTATATCCTTTGCATCAACTTCAGCACCTTTGTCTAACATTTGTTGCGCTTTTTCAAATAGCCCAAGCGCGGCAGCTAAGTGGAGTGGAGTATGGCCAACGATATCTCTGGCATGAACATTATAATTCGGGTGATGAATCATATTTAAGAACATGTAATTCAATAATCTGAGATCCTCTTGTTTAGCACTATCAATGAATCGCTCTCCATCTCCACATGTCACATCTGCATATAAAAAATGTCCCTCAGATATTAGTTTGAGCACCTGCGCTTTATCTTTCTCTAACGATTTCTCCTTTTTTATCATCTCGAAGAACATTTCGACATCATCATCTTGGCTGAAGAGTCCCTTCAGCTCTTGGCTGCTCTCTCCATTGAAACCTCTATGATATCCTAGGGAATCATGTAATTTACCAAGTGCTTTTTCATGTCCTGCAGTTAGTAGTTTCCCATAAAGTTCTTGCAATTCTTCTTTAGTGAAATTGTTTAAAACATCTGAATCAATTTCAATTGATTGTACTAATTCTTCCATATTTTCAGGTAATGGCATAATTTTTCTCCTTTTTTCTAATTATTAAATAAATCACTACACCGCTTATGGTAGTATAAAGAAAATATGACAACTTGTCAACAGTGTTTTTTAACATAATTATCAACCATTAGTTCTTGATGATCAAGCCTGACTTGCTCATCAATTGTGAGTTGAAGATGCGTCAATTCATAATTATAGTTAAGATCACATAAAAAGGTCATAGAATTGGACTGTGATTTTATAGGGTCATTTCTCCAGTTTATACTCTCCGTATTTGCTGTAAGATTTGTGATAATTCAGAGTTATTTTTCCTATGGAATGTAACATCACTCTGGTTTGCCGCGCCTTTGGCTCGCAATGACAAAGGATGTTAAACCTTTAACCATTTATTAACTTTTGTATAATATAATATAGTTTAAATAGTTAATTAGTCTATCAGGTTGAATAAAGTGACTGATGAATTCGAAGAATCCATGAAAAAGCTTATTTCCCAGAAGCTTAAATCTCCAGATTTAGAAGAAATTGCTAAAAGAAAGGAAAAATTTGATCAGGCTCTTAAAAATGTTTCAAATGCTTACCTTGCTGAAAGAGAAAATGTTGATAAAAGCGAAAAAGCAACGCAAGAAAAGATTCAAAATCTGGAGAATTCCATTAACAACAGAAATCAAGACAAAAATGGCAAGGAAAAAAATATTTTCCAGAAATTGCGTGATAAAATCGACAATGCCATTGATCAAAACTCAATTAGCAAAGCAAATAAATCTCACCAGAAATTAGTTGAAAAATCTAATAAAAACATAGAAAAATTAGATAATAAATTTAAAAAAACCTACGAAAAATACCATATCCAAGCACAGAAAGACCATGGAGATATCAAAAATTACCTTCAGAATTTGACAGATAATCGGGCAGTTTCACATGTTGATGAGCAAACGAAAGATAAGCTTGAAAGGCATATTAACAAATTCATTGATGACCAAATGAAAAATATAGCCTCACTTCTTGGTGGCAGTGAAGTCTCTGCGAAATATTTTAGTGATTTCAAATTCACAAAGGAGCATAGCAAAGCCGATCATGCTTTTGGAGATGGCTCTGAAAAAAAGAGCAAACTCCCAAAAGTTGATCTAGGAAGAGCCATCACAATTGGAATTGCAGAGGAAATTGCCGCCAAAACCGTCGCTGAATTTGGCATTGGAGCTGATAAAAATAACCCAACTTTACCTGACAAAGCCGTTGATTTTCTTAAGAAAGCAATTGAAAAAATGAATAAAGGAGGATTTGAAGGTCTGGAAGACTATAAAACCACACTCAAATGCGTTAAAGAAATGAAAAAGATCTGCAAAAAAGAACATATTAAAGATGAATTATTTCAAGAATTCAAAGATTCACGCATAGCCTTGCGCGATAGAACAGAAAGTCTAATTGTATATGATGCTATTAAGAGCAGTCTAAGCATACACGATTCTATCCTTAATTTACCACCAAAATTAGAATTCACAAAAGCGCAATTGGAAGAGCAAGCTAAGGCAGTGGTAGATATCTCAAAACTTCCACCACCTCCCAGCACACCGACAATGCCGAATAAAAATAATGGACAAGAAAGGTGAGTTTACAGCTCTCTTAACGAAGCTGTAAATGTATATTCCGCGCTTGAATTTTTTTATTAACTTCAATTTGATCTATAATTTTCAGCATTCTCTCTTTTGCATCGGCTTTAGCGCGCAGTGAGGCTAAAGTTTCTTCTTTTTTTTCGTCAGCTATATGGTTAGAAAAAATGATTCTTCTGTCGCCTTTTTCAATCCACCCAATGAACCAACCATGGTGAATATCAAGCTTTTGAGTTCTATTTGCGTTGAGCAAAACAGCAGTTCCTGTTTTTCCATGAAGCTTCCAGCCATTTTTTAATTCTTCCGTAAAGAGAATGTTTTTTGTGATGGAATGGGCTTTTTCGCTAACCGGCAAGGCAGCAATCAGCAATTTTTCTAAAAAAGCAACTTGCTCTAAACTTGAAATTTCAAGAGAACTCGAAAGCCAAGCATTTGTGAGGCCATTATTTTTTCCATAATCACCTGAAAGATCCATATTTCCATAAGAAAATTTTGTTACATAATCTTGAAATTTTTTCATTCCAAGACGCTTAGTCAAAATTTGGCTATACCAAACGCAAGATTCTTTCATCCAGCTTTGTGGCGCATAATCTTGCTTCCAGACGTCTCTCCAGTCAACATAACCCTCTTTAAATGACCATATTGGGTGCGCCTCATCTACGAGAATGCCAGAGTCAAACCCCATCAAACTCAAAGCAATTTTAAACGTACTAGACGGCGCATAGCGTTTATCACAATCACCATTTTCATATATAATTTGATCTTTTTCTTTAGCGATAAAACATTGTGAAGCAATTGCCATGTTTACTGAGAAGAAAATGCCACATAATAATAAAATAATTTTTTTCATAATCACCTTGAATTGAATATATTTAAAACTCATCATGTTATATCTTTTGGTTAAATTTTGCAATAATATTTTTTAAGCTTTCTGAAAATTTAACGGTCTTGTGTTGTGATTGGGAATTTACCATCAGAGTTGTTGTAACGAAATGTAACTTATGGTTGTTTTTTCTCATGTGGAAATAAACATAACTCTGGATTGCCGCGCCTTTGGCTCGCAATGACGAGAAATCGAACTAAACTTTTAGTTGTAGGATTCTCATTTCTTCAAGAATAAGCCATCTTTCTTCTTTTGCCTCTAAATCTAATTTTGCCTTCTCCAATTCTGTTGAGGTCTCCATATAGTTTTTTGGATCAGTAGAGTAAAAATCAGGATCTGCCAATTTTGCTTCTAATTCTTTAATTTTACCCTCTAATTCAGTGACTTGCGTTGGAAGTAAGTCATATTCCCTTTGGAGTTTATATGTCAATTTTGATGGTTTTTCTTGAGTTTTCACAATTTTCGGCTCAGGTTTTTTCTTATCTTTAGCTTTCTGCTCAGCGAAAAGTTTTCCATATTCAGAATAGCCACCCACCACATCTTCTACCACCAATTTCCCTTTTTCATTTCTAGAAAAAACCAAAGTTCTAGTCACAATTTTGTCAAGAAAATCTCTGTCATGGCTAACAATGATTAAAGTTCCCTCATATTCGCTAAGAACATCTTGCAAAACGTCTAGACTGTCCATGTCCAGGTCATTTGTTGGCTCATCAAGAATCAGCAAACTTCCGGGTCTTGCAAGAATCTTTGCCAAAATCAACCTGCTTCTTTGGCCACCAGACAAATTAACCACTTTTTCATCTGCTTGTTTTCTCTCAAACATGAAATCTTTTAAATAGGCAATCACATGCTTTTCTTTGTCTCCAACCAGCACATAATCCCCTTCAGGGGCAAGAGTTTTCCAGAGTGTTTTTTCTAAATCCAAGGAAGATTTATCTTGTTCAAAATATGAAATATCAACATTTTTTCCTAATGACACTTCTCCTGAAGTTGGCTGCAGCAAACCAACTAAGAGCTTGATAAAAGTTGATTTTCCAGAACCATTTTTACCAATAATGCCAATTTTTTCACCTTTTAGAACTCGAATCGAAAAATTACTCAAAGTTTCTTTAGGAGGAGAAACATCTCTGAATTCATGAGAAATTTGGTCCATTTCAAAGGCAATTTTGGCACGCGAAGAGGCTTCAATTGTTGGTAGTTTCATGCTACTGAACACATTGTTAAATTTGCTTTTTTGCTCACCAAATTCTTGCCTTAATTTATATAAATCCGACAATCTTTGCTGATTTCTTTTTCTTCTGGCTGTCACACCCTGATGCTTCCATATTTCTTCTTCTTGAAGTTTTTTGCTCATTTTCTCAAGCTCTTTTTCCTCTTTTTCAATCAATTTCTCCTGCCATTCATCAAAATATTTAAAACCTTGAGCGCTTGCAAAAAGACTGGTTCTGTCAAGGAACAAAACTCTGTTGGAAATGTTATTCAAAAAAGCTCTGTCGTGACTAATACAAATCACACATCCTTTGAAGTTTTTTAAATAATCCTCAAGCCATTCAATGATTCCAATGTCTAAATGGTTTGTTGGTTCGTCAAGTAGCAACACATCAGGCTCATTAACCAAAGCCTTTGCAAGAGCTGCCCTTCTGGCTTTTCCGCCTGAAAGCTTTGCCATTAATTGATTTCCATTTAAATGTAAATTCTCAATCACCATATCTGCAAGATATTGTTTTTCCTCAGCATCTTTGAAATCTTTCAGCACATAATCATAAACTGACTCATTTTCACCGAAAGTAATATTTTGAGGTAAATAGCCAATTTTAATTCCTGGCTTAAAATAGATCTCTCCAGAATCAGCTTCAAAATCTTGCATGATTAATTTCATGAGACTTGATTTACCAGAGCCATTTTTGCCTACTAAACAAATCACATCTCTTTCAAAACAATGAAAAGTGATTAAATTGAAAAGGCTTTTTTCGCCAAATCCAAATGAAACATCTCGAAAAGAAATGAGAGGTAGTGACATGTGCTTTCTCCAAACTTTTTTGCAACAATAAAAATTAAATTATGTTAACTTACCATAATTTTCTTCATATTCATAGTAAAACCATCATAAAAGATTTAATCTTTATATTAAGTGTGATTTTTGTAATTAAGTGCATGGAATGCTAGATATTTTTTTGAACCTTAAAATATATAAACAATATCTCAAATTTATTGCAAATGGCAAGTTTGAAATATATGAAGATTCCGACGTTTTTTACATTAAAAGCAAAATAAACCACCCTTTTTTCAACTATGTGTTGGTGAATGATTCTGACCCTGTTTGCGTAAGAAAAGCTCTGAATAAATTTGAAAAAACAGATACTTCCACAAAAATCATTTTCTCACCCTACAAAGAATCAACTTTAAATCATTTCAAAGAAAAAATCGAGCTTAATTTTGCAGATTTTCACATTAGAAAATCTCTGTCTTATGAAATTAAAGAAAATTCTCCTCCAAAAGAAAATGAGGAATTTGACTCAGATTTTTCAATCATCAAAGTCCAAACTGCAGAACAACTTGCTTTATGGGATGAATTATCTGCGAAAATTCATAGATATGAAAAGAATTTTGCAGAGAAGTTTTTTAAAAAATCTTTGCATAACAACAAGTTACAGCTGTTTATTGGTTTTTGCAAAGGTCAAGCTGCTGCCATTTCCATGAGTTTCATGGAAGAAGGCCTTGCTTTTTCTGACTGGACAGGCTCTCTTAATAATGCCCGTTTAGAAAAACATTTGATTCGAAATTCAATTAAAATTGCACAAGATTTTGGCTGCAAACATTTCTTTACAGAGGCAAAAACTGAAGAAGAATTCATCTATGACGCATTAGATTTTAAGGAAGATTTCTCTTCTGCACATTTGATTTTTGAACCAATTTTAAATTTAGTCTAGAAAAACTCCGAGATCTTTTTAGCTAAACGGTCCTCTGCCCAAATTTTCTGATATATGTCATAGTCAATGTTGCCGCCAGAAATTACGATTGCAACTTTCTGTTTTGGTGCATTTTTTCCAAGAGATTTCAGCCATTTAAAAGCTGCAGCAATTGCCACAGCGCAAGTTGGCTCAATCACAATTTTTAAAGAATGCATTGCCCAGGCATTTGCATGTAAAATCTGCTGTTCACTAACTTCTAGGAAACCATCAAGTTTTTTTAGATAGGCAAAGTTTCTTTCAGTGACGCTCAAAGTTCTTGCCCCTTCAGCAATTGTTTGTGGTGTTTTTTCAAATCGGAAAATTTTTCCACTTTGAAAAGATCTGGAAGCATCATTAGCCAAAGCAGGTTCTGCCCCAAAAATTTGACATTTTGTTTGATTTAATTCTCTTGCGAGAACTGCTCCAGAAAGCATTCCTCCACCTCCGCAAGTGGCAAAAAGGGCATTAAGACCTTCAATTTCATTGAAAATCTCATGTGACAAAGTTCCAGCACCTGCAATCACATGGTCATTATCAGAATGATGGATGAGTTCATAACCATTTTTTACCATTTCATAGGTCATTTTCTCAGATTCATGCCTTGATTCTGTTTCAATTAAATTAGCACCTAATTCACGTATGGACCTTTTTTTTAATTCTGAAATTTCTTTTGCAACTAAAATGTTAGATTTAAAACCTAAAATCCCACCTGCATAAGCCACTGCTTTTCCATGATTTCCGGAGCTATATGCCACAATTTCTGGATTTTTGCCAGTTTCTTTTAAAGCAAGCAAAGCATTAAAAACCCCTCTCACTTTGAAAGCTCCAGTTTTTTGGAAATTCTCCGCTTTAAAATAAATTTCATGTCCTAAATCAGCATTTAATTCTTCAGAGCTCAAAATTGGTGTTTTCACCACAAAAGGCTTGATTCTATCTTTCGCTTTCAATAATTCATCAGTTGAAATGGTCTTTTTCTCTATTTCCATTAACAAAATTTTTCTCTCAATTTAAAATTATTTCTTTTTCTTTCTTACATTTGGCTTTTTTCGGACAGAAAACTTGCTTTTTCCTGCTGCCACTTCAATTTTCTTGAATTGTTTATTAAGCATGCTGATCATGTCCCAATCTCTTTCTTTTGCCGTTCTGCCTCCAAAAACAACCCCAACAAGATCTGTGTTGCCTTTTTTAGCAGAAGTCACTAAATTAAACCCTGAAGCGCTAATATAGCCAGTTTTCAACCCAGTTGCATGTACGTAGTTTTTTAATACACGGTTTGAGCTCGTATAGGTTCTTCCTTGAAAAACAAATGATTTTTGTGAAAAAAGTTTATAATATTGTGGGTAGTCACGTTTTAAAGCGATTGCAAGTTTTGCCATGTCATAGGCGGTGGTTTTTTGGTTTTCATGAAAAAGCCCAGAAGCATTCATGAAAGTTGTGTTGCTCATTCCAAGATCTCTTGCTCTTTTGGTC
Organism: uncultured Rickettsiales bacterium; assembly: GCA_964383745.1. Classification (GTDB taxonomy): domain Bacteria; phylum Pseudomonadota; class Alphaproteobacteria; order Rickettsiales; family CAYLHV01; genus CAYLHV01. The sequence continues at coordinate 11,700 of CAYLHV010000003.1, forward strand.
ATTTTCTTGGCAAATTCTTTCTCACTTCCAGAAATTCCTTCAGCAATCACCACAGCAGAATCATTGGCTGATTTCACAATCAAGCTGAGGACTGCATTTTTAACAGAAATTTTGGAATTTGCTTTTAAACCCAAATTGCTTCTTGGTTGTCTCATTGCGCGCTCAGAAACATGAAGCATGTCGGAAAATTTGATTTTACCGCTTTCAATTGCCTCAAAAGCCAAATAAATGGTCATCATTTTTGTTAAAGAGGCGGGATATCTGAGTGAATTTGCTGAATTTTCGTGCAAAATCAATCCCTTATTAACATCTACAACTAAAGATGAAGCGCGTGATGGCTTCTTTTCAGCAGCAAAAGACGAATGAAAGCCAACCAGGAAACTTAAGGTTAAAGCTATTATAAACCTAAAAAACATTCTCATTTCCCAAAAATCATATTTTTCAATGCTCTAAATTTTCTTACAATGAAGCTAACTTCTTCAACTGATTTCGTTGCAATTAAATTTTTTACAACCTGTTTTTCACTTCCAGGAATTTCAATGGTGACTTGACCAAGAACTTGACCTTTTTCAATTGGGGCTGGATTCATGGAACTCACTTTCACCGTCACTTTCGCTTTTTTAAGCATTTCTTTTTCCAAAGAGATTTTCACGGCTTCTTGCAATTCAACTGCTATTTCATCTTCTAAACCATTTACAATTTTTACTTTTTCGATGATTTTTCCGGTTGGAATCACAAGATTTGCGAATCTCAAAAAGCCAAATTGTAGCAATTTCTCAGCCTCAATTGTTCTTGCTGAGTTAGAGTTAAGTCCATTCACCACAACAATGAGCCTTCTGCCTTGCTGAATTGCTGTTGCTGCAACGCCATAGCCTGCAATTTCTGTGTGGCCAGTTTTTAAGCCGTCAACCCCAATGTTAAGACCAAGCAAACTATTTCTATTTGGTTGTTTTATGCCTGAATAGGTGAATTCTTTTTCAGAAAAATAAGGTAAATATTCAGGAAAATCTTTAACAATTCTCATACTTAAAATGGCAAGATCATAAGGGCTCATTAAGTGACCTTCATCTGGCCAACCTGTTGAATTTTTGAAAGAACTTGAATTCATTCCAAGCTCTTTGGCTTTCTCGTTCATATAGTCAGCAAAAACTGCCTCACTTCCCATTAAACCTTCCGCAACTGTGATGCAAGCATCATTTCCTGAATGAATCACAATTCCTCTGATTAAATCTTCAACAGCAACTCGGGAATTAAGTTCTAAGAACATTCTAGAACCTTGTTTTCTCCACGCATTTTCACTGACAGCAAATTTTGAATCAAGGGCGATGTCACCATTTTTTAACTTTTCAAAGAGAACATAGAGCGTCATTAATTTACTCATTGAAGATGGTTCCATTTTCTGGTAGGCATCTTTTTCAAAAAGGACATCTCCAGTTTCAAAATCAACCAAAACCGCAGATTTTGCTGCTGTCACAAACGAGTTAGCAATTGAATGGTTGGAAAAAAGAAGAATAGTGATGATGATAATGATTCTCAACATATGGCAACCTAGAAAAAAATTAATCAGATTTAACAATCATGAAATCTCTGTGATTAACATCATACAGATATCTAATCAAATTCTCAAGCCCAGATTTGTCATTTATTGGACCAAATTTCAATTTAAATGTGCCATCATCTTCTAAAAGATGAAGTTTCGCCTTTTGACGGTTTTTGAGCTGGGTTAGAAGTCCTTTGGAAAATGTTTTAGCATTTTTGAGGTCGCTAAAAGAGGCTACTTGAACAAAAACCGGATAGGAAGAGATTTTTTCAATTTTTTGATTTGCCTCTTTATCTTCAACCTCAGCAATTGCCACTTTTTGATTAACTTGGGCAACTTGAACTTGTTCAGAGCTCCTGTTGAAAGGGTTGTTTCCAGCTAGTAACGTTTCACTATGTTCGTGTAAATATCTTACTCTGACCTTTCCAACACCTTGCTTTCTCATGCCTAGAAGCTCTGCTGCTCTTTCTGAAAGATCAATGATTCTTTTGTCTGCATGAGGACCATAAGGACCTCGGTCATTAACGACTAATTCGATTTTACGTCCATTCGACAAATTTGTCACCTCAACCACTGAAGGAAGTGGTAAAGTTTTATGGGCTGCAGTTAGTTGATTTTTAGAGAAAATTGCACCATTTGCAGTTTTTCTATTATGGAACTCGGAGCCATACCAGGAAGCAAGTCCTTCTTGGTCATAGTTAATTTCTTTTTTAGGATGATAGATTTTCCCGTTAATCTTATAAGCATTTCCAATCTTGTAAGTCCCAAGAGTTTTTTTGCTTAAATCTCTGTTATGCTCACTTTCATAGGACACACATGAGGAGAGTAACGCGCAAATAACAAGAATAATTATATTTATCATGATCTTACATATAGCTAAAATTTGATTAACAAGCGGGAATGTTAATTAGCCATGAACTATGATGCAATTAACTCCCTTATTTCTAAATTTCAAGCACACAGAGCCAGCCTTATTAGAATCTTCAAAAGGACCAAGACGAAGTCTGAAAACATCTTTTTTGCTGCTTGAGTGATTTGGCACTGTTAAAGCAAAAGCATGTTTTTCAACGACTCTCTCAAACTTGGTTTTAAGATATCTAATTTTAAACTCAGCTTTTTTCTCATCAGAGAAACTACCAAACTGAACCCAAATTTTATTTCGAGCATCGCTTGCATATTTTGAGTTTATCTTAGGCTGTTCTTTTTTTTTTCTTAAATCCGAAGTAGATTTTTTCAGATCTCGAATGATTTTGCAACGATTTTCTTCACCTGTTAGAATTTTACATATTCTTGCTGACATATATTGATCATAAATTGGTCCAAGTCTGATTGAAGTATGTTGAGAATGTTTGCCATTCAAAGACTGAATCATTCTCACTCTTAAATCTTTAAATTCTGGCAAATTCATCACTTGCGAATAGGCTGAATTAGCTTCCATGATGTTTTTATATGGAATTGTCTCTAACCAAAATGCTTTATATGGCACCATGGCAATTGTTGGCTCATATCTGTTAATTGGTTTTTTATTATGAGTGGCCATCACAAAGCTCGATTTTTTAGCAGGAGAATTTGCTTGTGACAGAGGAACTCTGACTGCTTCTGCGATTTTTTCTTTATTCTCTGCTTTAGCAATTTCTTTTGGAGTTTCTTCTTTTGCCGGAATTTCGCTTAATACTTCTTCTTTTTTGTTTTCTGTTGTTTTTGGCTCAGCTGGAACAGCTTTTTCTAATGTCACAATTTCAGAAGAATTTTGTGTTTTTGACTCTGAATCAACTTCAGCAATGCCCATTCCTTTAACTTCAATGCCAGATTGATTAGCAAGAGTCAGCACATTTTCATCTTTTTTAAGCCATGGCATTTCTTCATTTGCACCAAACATTGCAATCACTGCAGAATTATTTTCTGATTTGGCAATTTTTGCAAGAAGCTCTTTGTCAAATGCTGTTAAATCCTTTGTTGCGCCAGCATCAACAAATAATTTCATCATTTCTGAATCAGGCCTTTGTGCTGAAATTGTCAGAGCATTTTGCCCCCATTTATTTGTTAAATTAACTTTCGCGCCAGCATCAAGAAGCATTTTTACAACATCTTTATGACCTGCATTTGTTGCTCTCATCAAAGCTGTCCAGCCATTTTCATCAATTGAGTTCACATCTGCCTCAGCTTTAACAAGTAACTCAACTATGTTTGAAAAGCCTTTTTTAGCTGCAACATGAATTGCTGAACTTCCGCCTAAATCAACCAAATCAGGGTCTGCACCTTGCACTAAGAGCAATTCAACGATTTGAGCATTTCCAGTTTGAGAAGCCCTCATTAAAGCTGTGGCAGAAAATTCACCACGACTATCCACATGAATTCCGTTTTTAAGGCCAGAAACAACAGAGGTCAAATCTCCTGAATCAGCGGCGTTAACAAGTGGATTTCTGAAGTCAACTTGACTCATCTGACCAGCAAAGGCGCTTCCTGACATGATTATGAGAATCAAAGTAAAAAATTTGAGATATATGTTTTTCATATTGATATTTCACTTAAGAGGTTGACGAATAAGTTACTTTAAACTTAATGACTAATAGATAAATTATAATCAACAAAAGAACTAATCAAAACTAAAATGTGAATTATATTGGCCATTATGCAATTTTTAATTTCAAAAGTGGCAAATCATGGTTAATTTGATGAAGAGATGGAGGCCAGGGTCGGAATCGAACCGACGATGGAGGATTTGCAGTCCTCTGCATTACCATTTTGCTACCCAGCCTTTTGAGAGATTCGTTTATGAAATATATATTATGATTCATGAAATTGCAAGAATAAATTTTACAAGAAGCACAAAAACTTTTACTGGTAAAATTAAATATTATGTTTTATAATGCTCTCGAAATCATATTTGCAAACTCAAATTAGAAAGTTATAAAAATGTCTTTAAACATAAAATCAGTTATCATCTCCGGCAAAGAAGTCCTTCCAATCATTGAAGGAGGCAAAGGTGTGGCAGTGTCAAATGGTGCAACATGCGGTGCTTTTGCGGCAGCTGGAGCTGTTGGAACTTTCTCTGGGGCTAATGCTGACAGAATTGGCGCAGATGGCCGCCCCATTGAAGTGGTCTATCACGGCAAAACTAGAAAAGAAAAACATGAAGAATTGGTCCAATTTGGCATTGATGGTGCTGTTGATCAGGCTAGAATTGCCCATGAAGTCTCTGCTGGGAAAGGCAGAATTCACATGAATGTGCTTTGGGAAATGGGCGGCGCAGAAAGAATTCTCGAAGGAACGCTTGAAAAAGCTAAAGGTTTAATTCACGGCATCACTTGTGGCGCCGGCATGCCTTACAAAGTTGCTGAAATTGCTCATAGGCACCGTGTTTATTATTACCCCATCATCTCTTCAATGAGAGCTTTTAAAATTTTGTGGCTCAGAGCTTACCAAAAGCTGCCAGAACTTCTTGGCGCAGTGGTTTATGAAGACCCTTGGCTTGCGGGCGGTCATAATGGCCTTTCAAATAATGAAAATCCAAATGAACCAAAAGCTCCCTATGAAAGAATTGTGGAGCTCAGAAAATTCATGAATGAAGTGGGCCTTTCTCAAACCCCAATCATCATGGCTGGCGGTGTTTGGCATTTGTCAGATTGGTCAGACTGGCTTGACAATCCAGAAATTGGACCAATTGCTTTCCAATTTGGCACCAGACCTGTTGTCACTCAAGAAAGCCCAGTTTCTGATGCATGGAAAAAGAAATTGCTCACTTTGAAAAAAGGTGATGTTTTTCTCAATAGATTCAGCCCCACTGGTTTTTATTCCTCAGCCGTGAATAATGATTTCATCAAAGAACTCAGAGACAGAAGCCAAAGACAGATTCATTTTTCTAAAGAACTTGAAGGTGAGTTTGACCAAGAATTAGCAATTGGAGCGAGAGGTAGAAAAGTTTATGTGTCACTAGAATCAGCTCAGAAAGCCGCAGGTTGGATTACTCAAGGTTTCACAGAAACCATGAGAACACCTGATAATAGCTTAATTTTTGTGACAAAAGAAAAAGAAAATGAAATTCTCAAAGATCAAATCGACTGCATGGGTTGCTTAAGCGCCTGTAAATTCAGCAATTGGAAAGATCATGACGACTTCACAACTGGCAGAAAAGCTGATCCAAGAAGCTTCTGCATTCAAAAAACCTTGCAAACAATTGTGCATGGTGATGATGTTGAAAACCAACTAATGTTCTCTGGACATAATGGCTATAAATTTGCGGAAGATTCATTTTATGATAATGGATTCATTCCCACAATTCAGCAATTGGTTGATAGAATTTTAACTGGAAAATGATATTTACACTGAAAAAGAAGTTCCACTTCCAGAATTGCTGTCATCAAAGCCTTTTTCTTCTAAATCAATTTTTGATGCTGGTTCATTTTCAGAAATTTCTTTCCAAGTGTTTCTCATTTGCTCCAGGTCTCTGATGACTTCATTGCAAATCTCGACATCATTTTGAATGTTAAATTGCATCATTTTGATGAAAATTTCGCCATAATAAGCATCTAATGTTGCTGCCACTTTCTTTCCCACATTAAAATCAAGAGAGGCTTGCAGGCCGGTAATGATTTTTGCAGCTTTTTCAGTGTAATTATAGCGCTCATTAAAATCACCTTTTTGCAGAGCTTCTTTGGCAATTTTCATAAATTTAATCATTCCATCATATAGCATGATGATTTGCGTGCTTTTACCCACTGTTTCTTGGGCATCACCATATTTTTTGATTAGATTTTTCTTATACATAATTAATCATTTTCCCTGGCTCTGGCACTTGCGTCTAACATGCTCATGATGGATTTGGATTTGCTGCTGACGCGTTCTAAGTCTGAAATTTTTTTAAGCAAACTTTTCTTATATGATTCATTATTTAATGCTAATCTTTCCATTTCTTTTTCTTTAGACTGATTATTTTCCATTAAATATTTTATGGAGTTTCTAATTTCTCCATTAACTTCATCAAGTTTTTGCTTGATTAAATTATTCACGCGGTCAGCAATTCCTTGTGTCACTTTAACATCAATCACATCAACGCCGCTTCCCACATAGAGCATGCTGAAGCCTTCCAGAACCGTTCCACTTTTTCCTGTGATTTTTGGACTGCCGGAATTGTCATAGTCAGCATTAATTGTCTTAATGACCCCATGCACATCTTCATATGTCACAATCACTTCATTACCAACAGCTCTGGAATCATCAATGTCCATCTGAAAAATATTTACATTTAAGGCATTAGTTCTGTCATAGGGAAAGACATTTCCTGTGCTTGCTGTGAGTGTGAATTCAAAAATCTTTCTAACATTTTCAAAGTCGCTTTTTAAAATGTCTCTGATTGAAGATTTTTCGAAATTACTCAAATTTTCATCATAAAACATGGCATTTTTAAAAGGAAGCCATTTATCATCTCCTTTAAATTCCTTAAAAGTCATATTCACATCTGCAAGCATTCTATAGTTTCCTGTGAGGCCAGCAACTGGAATCATGAGTTCAGATTGAATGTCTAAAATGATTGAGCTTAATGTACGCTCTTTAGCTAAATAAGCAGTTTCCTTATAGATGACTTTATCACTAGAAACATTCTTTTCTCTCTCATTTTGTTTCGCATAGAAATTCATCATTTCATTATATGCTTGTGAAAAAATTTCCAGATCCCGATAGACTGTTTCAATGTCATTTTCAATATTGACCAATAATTGCTCTCCGACATCTGTCTTTTTCTTTAAAGAAAATGTGACATTTTCCACAACATCGTCAATTTCATTCGTGGGTCTTGTGATGGCTTGCCCATCAATGCTAAAACTTGCATCAAGCGCACTAGTTGCAGTTGTGAAATTTGCTTGCGTCATCACATTATTTGTGTCTGTCAACACGTAGGCATTAGCTAGGCCCGTTTGATTTGATTTTAAATAAAGCCTAAAAGAATTATCAGCAATTTGCATGATGTAGGCTTTAACATTTGACTCTGCTGAAACTGCATTAATTGCATCTGCAATTTGTGTTAGGTTGAATCCTTGTGAAATTGTCACATTAATGCCATTTAGTTGAAAAACTCCGGCAGAAAACATTGAAGGCGTGGTTCCTCCTGCAGCTTCTGTGACCGAAGCTGTTTTGCTGGAGAAATTTGTTGATTTTTCTTGTTTTGCAGCAGCAAGCTGATCAATTGTGATTGAATATTGATTAACATGAGCATTAGCAGCGGCTTTGACGTTAACATATGATTCAGCAGAATTTTGAGAATTAATTGAGAGGTTAGCAATTCTTTTATCAAAGCTGTTAATGGCATCATGGCTGCTGACTTTTCTTAAAGGCTCCAAAGATTTTTGTAAATTAGACAGTTTTTCTCCAAATTCGACATAGGCATTGATTTTTTTATTATTCAGCTCAATTGCCTCTTCTAGCCTGTCTAATGGGATTTGTTTTGCAGACATTGATGCGTCAAAAAGTGCCTTAGTGTCAACTGCAGTTTTTCCTAGACCAAAAACAGATGCAGACATGCTGTTTGTCTTTGGTTCATTTTGTTGCAATTTTTGGCTCGATCTAGTTTGAGATTGATCTCCAACTTTAACCATGATTCACCTCACTAATTTTTTTTATTTTAAAAATAAAAAAACCCCCTCCCAAGGTGTTTTTTTAGAAATGCTATGCATCTCGCTCTAAAAGTGTCCCTGTTTTTGCAGTGATTTCACCACCCATTCCTGAGCTTGAATAGACACTGTAAGAAAGTGCTGGGTAATATTTCACAGCACCAGACTCTTTGTCTCTAACCTCTGCATAAACTATGCCAACTGGCATTTGGAATAATGTGAAAGTTGCAGGTTCTTTTGTAAAAGACTGATCTATTTTCGCCTCCCCAGACGACAAAGCTCTCGCAAATTCCTCATTTGAAGGAAATTCTTTTAGAGTTAATCTCGAATTTTGATTTTGTTCTCTCACTAAAGAACCAGTTGAAGCAGAATTAGCAGTTTCAGGAATTCTCAAAGCATGGTCATTTACTTTAACTTTTCTCTGAAGATGATTCTGAGCCTCAACGTTTTTTGAAATATCATAAATATCATTCATAATATTTTCTCCGTTCATTAGTGTTAAAAATTAACAAAGTAAAACAGCAGGAGATTTCAAAAAGGGGCTCATTTTCAGAACCCCCATTTTGAATTTATTACCTTAACCAATCAGTTTCAGTAAGTTTTGTGGCATTTGATTTGCTTGCGCAAGAACAGAAATACTTGCATTCATTCTGACTTGTGACTGAGCAAAATTTGTTGATTCAGCCGCAGTGTCAGCATCAAGGAACACACTTCTTGCAGCATCTTGGTTTTGAATACTGCTTTCAATGTTTGATGCAGCATAGTCAAAACGTGACTGAAGCGCACCAATGTTCGCTCTGAGAGCTGTCACTTTATTGATTGCAGAATCAAGAATGCCTTGAGCAGTTGTTGCATTTAGTAATGAGTCAATGCTTAATTCAGCTGCAAATCCTTTATCATTAAGATAAATATCTTCAGTCTTTGTTGACTCAACTTGCACACCAATGATGTCGCTAGCATTCGTACCAACTTGGAAGGACAAACCACCAGCACTGCCGGTTTTAATGCCAAATGCGCTTTCAAGAGCTTTTTGCAAACCTTCAGCTTCAGCATCATTAGTCAAGCTGATTGCAGTTCCGCCATTAGTGAATTGTAAAACGCTTAATGGATTGTTAACATTTACAAAACCAATATTAGCAGATGCAGCAATTGATGTTCCAAGGGCAGCCACAGCACCAATGTTGCTGAAACCACTTCTATAGATTTCACCATTGATGGTGATTTCAATCTCTGCATTTGTAGCACCAGTCACTGGAGCTTTTACAGAAACTTTGCTGACTTCGACTTTTGAGAAATCATTATGAATGAATTTAAATGATGAACCAGCAAGGTCACCACTGGCAGTTGTGCTTCCGGTTGGGAAAATTGTTCCAGCAGAAACATAATTTTCAATTTCACGATTTTGATAGAATGAAACTTTAGAAAGAGCTTTATTCAATCTGACGCCAAATTGATCAGCTTCAGCTTGATTTGTGACTGCTGCTTGTCCACTGGCTGTCGCATCTTCAAGTTGAATGTCGAAGAAACCACCACCAGCTTGTAATGAAGAGAGTCTAACAATTGTGTCAGCGGCTGGAGTTGTGTCAACTTCCTTCACTTTATATGTGAACTCACCAACTTGCATTTCTAGATTCACTCTGTCAGGGCTGATGAAAGTCGCTTTAAATTCTGGAAGAGTTCCAACAAAATCAGGGTTATTAGAAATCCCTGCTGCACTAACACCTGTGCCATTACCTGCACCAGAAGTAGCAGCAGTGGCACTAATTGCAGTGATAATTGTGTCGCCACGTGACCCTTGTGCGATTGTTGTTGCAGTTCCAGCATAAGCTGTTGCACCACCTGTAGCAAATGTACCGCCTTTCAAGTCATTATCAACACCGGCTGTAGCATCTGCTTGTAAAGTCACACCAGCATTAACGTCAGCACCACTTAATGTGATATCGTTAGCAGCGGCACTTGTGGCAAGAGCAATTGCACCACCTTGAATACCACCTGAACGTGCACGCACGGTCATTAAAGCAGTAGCAGCAGTATGTTCAAACTCAACAGCAGATAAAGCAGCTTTTGCGTCTAGAACCTGAACATCTGTGCCAGTATAAGCTAAGATACCATCAATTTTTGCTTTTAAATGATCCATTTGGGCAGTTGCAGTTGCGTTATTTGCAAGGTCAAGCTCTAACTCAATATCACCTGTACCATATGTTGCAAGGGCTCTTGTTGTAAAGACAACAGCATAGCCATTTACAGTGAGTGTCAGTGTTTCTGCGTCTGCAAGAGGGTTGACAATCTCTAAAATACCTTCCGCACGAGTTGATGCATTTTCAGTTTTAAATAACATTTTTGAAGGAGTATATAAGCTGCCATCAATTAATGTGATTCCATTAAAATTTGTTGTATCTGAAATACGGTCAATCTCTTTAGTTAAATTTTGGAACTCAGCATCAAGGAAGGCTCTGGCTGAGGAAGACAAAGAACCTGAAGTTGCTTGTGTTGCAAGAGCTTTTTGACGTTGTAAAATTTCACCAATATTTTTTAATGCACCATCAGCCACCCCAAGCAAACTATTTGCTTGTGCAGTGTTTGTGAATGCAGATTTAAGTGTTGAAACGTTAGTTTGTAGAATTGTACCAATTGCAAGACCAGCAACGTCTGTTGAAGCTTTGTCGATTCTTGAACCGCTTGAAAGTCTTGAAACAGAAGCCTGCGTTTCAGTGCTTGCTTTGTTTAAATTGGCCTGCGCTTTTAACGCAGATGTGTTTGTGACGATACCAACTGGCATAACTTATCTCTCCTTTATTGAGATTCTTAATAATGTTATGACTTCTGTCTGATGATAATTCTGGCCATCTTTGCAAGAATTTTTAAATATGAGCAAGTATGATAAATCTTTTACCATGCTTACATGATATCATGAGACCGATTAAGAAATGGTTAATTTTATAGTGATTTTTCTAATTTTATGATATTAATGAGCAAAACACCCAGAATCTGGTCATAAAAGACTGATTATTAGGTGTTTTATTTTCACATAATTCTTAACGAACTTCTTGAAGTGAATGTATTTTTTATTCTTTCATTGCGCTTTTGATGATTTTCTCGATCAATTCATCAAAAGTAATTCCAACATATGCTGCAATTTCAGGCACTAAAGAAAGTGGCGTCATGCCGGGGTGTGTGTTAATTTCAAGCAAGAAAAATTCGCCGGTTTTGTTGTTAAAGCGGAAATCGGCTCTGCTCACTCCTGAACATTCGAGTAATATATGCGCTTTTTGTGCAATATCTAGAACTTCTTGATATTTTTCTTTGGGTAAATCTGCCGGCATCACATGTTTTGCAAAACCTTCAGTATATTTTGCTTGATAGTCATAAAATTTAGTTGTTGGAACAATCTCAATTGCGCCAATGGCAACATCATCTAAAACTGCCACTTGTATTTCTTGCCCAGGGATATATTCCTCCATGAGGCAATCGCCATATTTAAATTCATATTTGCTAATGTCAAATTCATCTCCTTCAAAAACAATGTCAACGCCAATGCTGGAGCCTTCTTGCACAGGTTTAATGACAAAAGGTCTTCTGATTGGTTCTTCTTTTAAATTCATGCTTTTTGAAATCACCATTCCTGGAGGGCATTTAATGCCAGAACTGGCAAAAAGAGCTTTCGCAGCAACTTTATTCATGCCAATTGCGGAGGCAAAAACAGAAGAATGACTATATTTCACTCCCATGATTTCTAGCATTCCTGGCAAAGCTCCATCTTCCCCATGCAAACCATGCAGCGCGTTAAAGACAAAATCTGGTTTTTCTGCTAAAATGATGCCAGGAAAATCTGCACCAATATCAACTGCCAAGAGATCATATTTACCGCCAGATTTCAAAGATTTAAACACAGCCTTTCCCGAAACCATTGAAACTTCTCTTTCAGACGAATCACCACCCATGGCAATGATGATGAGCATTTCTGGTTTTTCTGCTTTAAATTTTTCAATGATTTCTGATTTTCTGGTCATGATTTTTCTCCAATAATTTTAATTTCCCATTCCAGACTGACTCCAGTCTTTTCTTTAACTTTTTTTCTAACAATTTCTCCTAATTCTTCAAGATCTGCCGCCGTTGCTGAATTTTCATTAATCATGAAATTACAATGTTGCTCAGAGATCATTGCTCCATTCAACCTCAAACCTCTGCAGCCAGCATCATCAATTAATTGCCACGCTTTCAAAGCTTCAGGGTTTTTGAAAGTGCTTCCACCAGTTTTTTTTCTGATTGGTTGAGAATTCTCTCTCTTAGTGGTGATTTCATCAATCTTAGCTTTGATTTCTGATTTGTCTGATTTCTGAATTTTGAAAATTGCTTTAGTGAAAATCACCTTTTTTTTCAATCCGTTTGATCTATAGGAAAAATTCATCTCAGCATTTGATAAATTTAGCAAATTTCCTTCTAAATCAACCATTACACAAGAAACGAGATGCTCAGAAACATCAGAGCCATAGCAACCAGAATTCATGGCAAGCGCTCCTCCGATTGAACCAGGAATGCCAATGAGGAATTCTAGGCCAGAAACTGAGTTTTCTAAACAAAAATTAACTAAATTCACATTCAAACATGCAGCTCCGACATGGATTTCATTTTCATGTAATTCAATTTTTGTGAATTCTCTGCCAAGTTTAATCACCACACCTTTGATTCCTGCGTCTCTTACAAGCAAATTTGACCCCACGCCAATGATTTCAATGGGCAGATTTAAAGGTCTGTTTTTCAAGAAAAATTGCAAATCATCTAAATCTTTCGGTTTGAAAAGAATTTCAGCTTTCCCCCCAACCGAAAACCAATTAGTCCTTGACATTTCAGCATTTTCTCTATAGGTCCCGCGGATTTTTGGCAAATGCTCAAGTGAGTTCATGTTAGTTTTTTTCATTTTTAATGAGTTTGACAATTTCATATGCTCTTTTACTAATTGCTCCAGCTCCCATGAAAATCACAAAATCATCAGAATTTGCATGTTTTTCAATGAAATTTTGAATGTCCAAATTTTCTGACAATGGGAATGCTTTAGTCATTCTTGCTGTTTGATTAATGGCTGCGCAAAGTGCTTCTTTTGAGCATCCTTCAATGGCCGCTTCTCCAGCTGAATAGACATCTGTCACAGCAACAACATCAACCTCGTCAAATGCATGGGTGAATTCTGCAAATAAATTTTGCAATCTGGAAAATCTGTGCGGTTCAATAATCGCCAGAATTTTGCCTTTTTGCCTTTGAGTGATGATGGAATTTGCTGTGGCAATTGTGGCGCGAATTTCTGCAGGATGGTGCGCATAGTCATCAATGAAGCTAATTTCGTTAATTTTATCAATTTTTGTAAAACGTCTTTTCACACCTTCAAAGCCATTAAAAGCCTCGCTCAGTGAATTTTCGTCGAACCCAAAACCAATGGCAACTGAAAGCACAGCTAAAGAATTACTGACATTATGCAAACCATGCATTGGCAATTTAACATTTTTAATTGTAAAATCGCTTTTTGGTAATCGATCATTTTTAGGCACTAAAACATCAAAACTCATGCCAGATTCTGATTGTTGAATGTTTTTTGCGATTAGATCAGCATTTGCATTAATGCTGTAGGTAATGATTTTCCTGTCAACAACTTTTGCTGCCATTTCCATGAGTTCTGGCCTATCTGCGCAAAGAACCGCAAAACCATAGAAAGGAAGATTTTCAATGAAGGTTAAGAAAGCTTTTTTTAGATTATCAAAAGTGCCATAATAGTCCAAATGTTCTGGGTCAACATTAGTGATGACGGCAACAGTGGAAGGGATTTTGATGAAAGTTGCGTCAGACTCATCAGCTTCAGCAATCAAAAATTCCCCTTCACCTAAATAAGCATTTGTGCCAATTTGATTAATGATTCCCCCGCTGATGACTGTTGGCATTTTGCCTAGATTTTTGAATAAATGTGCCATGAGGCTTGTGGTGGTGGTTTTTCCATGGCTTCCGGAAATGGCCACTGAACATTTAAATCTCATGAGCTCTGCCAGCATTTCTGCTCTTTCTAAAACTGGGATATGTTTTTCTTTTGCTGCTAAAATCTCAACATTTGAATTTGGAATTGCTGTTGATTTCACAAGAAAATCTGCATTTTGAATGTTTTGCTCAGAATGGCCAATATGTATTTTCACGCCCAGTTTTTGCAATCTCAAACTGTTAGCATTTTCAGCGACATCTGACCCTTCAACATTGAACCCTAAATTTCTTACAATCTCAGCAAGACCGCTGATTCCAATACCTCCAATTCCAACGAAATATATTGTTTGTTTGGCAGGATTCATAATTTTTGAGAAAAACATTTTTTACCCTTTATTAATGTGAAATTCAGATTAATTTACACATATGTTAATGAAAAATAAGATTATATATTCATCACTCAGAAAATACAAAATATTTCTTCAAAAGTTCAAGAAAATCTTGATGATTTACCACAATTTCATCAGGCATGATGCCGTGAAAGCTATTTTTAAAAATCTCCGATTCCAAATCATGCTCTCCATAGAGAATTGAGCGGCATTTTGAGTTTAAAGCACATTCCATGTCAGTGATGCTGTCACCTATGAACCAAATATGGTCTTTTTCTGGATTTAAATCAGAAAATTCTAGAGACATCATGACAGGGTGGTGTGAAGGTTTGTCAAACTGGGCATCACCCGCTCCAACCACATGGTCAAAATATTTCTCCCATCCAAGTTCTTTAATTTCTTTTTTTAACAGCGGACCATTTTTATTACTAACAACGGCTAGATATATATCTTCTTTTCTCAAGAAATCTAGCACTTCTTTTGCGCCGTCAATATATTGCACAGTCTTTGCATTTTTCTTGATTTCATTTTGATATATCTCAGCGGCTTTTTGCCAATCATCTCCAAAAAGTTCTGGGAATTCTTCTCTCATTGACCGATGAACGCGATATTTTACTTCTTGGAGGCTATAGGGCTTTTTACCCATTTGCACCAAAGTTTCAGAAAAAGCAAGGTGAATCAAATCTAGAGAATGGATTAAAGTATTATCCCAATCAAATAAAATTGCCTTTGGTTTTTTTAAAAAATTATCTTTCTTTTTAGCCATATCTTCCTGTGATGTAATCTTGAGTTTGTTTAAGTTTTGGGTTAGTGAAAATGTCTTTGGTTTTGCCAAATTCAATGATTTTGCCCATGTTAAAGAAAACGGTTTTTTGTGAAATTCTTGCCGCTTGTTGCATTGAATGTGTGACAATGATGATTGTGAAATTTGCTTTCAGCTCATCAATCAGCTCTTCAATTTTTGCAGTTGCAATTGGATCAAGTGCAGAACAAGGCTCATCCATCAAAATCACGTCAGGGTTAATTGCAATTGCCCTGGCAATGCAAAGCCTTTGCTGCTGACCACCTGACAAAGAATTTGCTGGTAAATTTAACCGATCTTTCACTTCATCAAATAAACCAGCTCTTTTAAGGCTGCTTTCCACAATTTCGTCTAAATCTGTTTTGCTTGAGGCCATTCCGTGAATTTTTGGCGCGTAAATGATGTTTTCATATATTGATTTAGGAAATGGGGTTGGTTTTTGGAAAACCATGCCCACTTTTGTTCTCAGCATCACAACATCAATTGATTTACTATAAATATTTACGCCATCAAGCAAAACTTTTCCTTCAATGATGCATTCTTTAATTAAATCATTCATTCTGTTAATGCATTTCAAAAAAGAAGATTTACCACAACCAGACGGTCCAATCAAAGCAGTTGTTTCATTAGCTTCAATGTCTAAATTCACGTCAAATAATGCTCTCTTATTACCATAAGACAAATCTAAATTCTGCACCCTGACTTTCACTTTAGGGTCAAGAACTTTTGTGTCAGTGATAATTTTAGCTTTTTTCTTTCTCAAAATCATTTTTCATTTACCATTTTTTTTCATATTTTTTTCTAATTAAAACTGCAATTAAATTAAGAATCATAATAAAAGACAGCAGCACTAAAATTGCAAGAGACGTTTTTTGCATGAAAGCTGTTTTAGGATTTTCGGACCATAAATATATTTGCACAGGCAAACTTGCTGCAGGGTCAAGAACATCATGCGGCAAATCAACTGTAAATGCCACCATTCCAATTAGAATTAAAGGCGCAGTTTCTCCAGCAGCGCGTGCCACTGCAAGAATCACGCCTGTCAAAATTCCGGGCAATGAAAGTGGCAACAAATGGTGAGTGATCACTTGTAATTTTGATGCACCAAGCGCGAGGGCATTTTCTTTAATGGCCTTTGGCACAGAAGCAAGGGCTTGTCTTGATGCAATGATGATTGTTGGCATGCTCATGAGGGCTAATGTCATTCCTCCAACCAGACTCGAAGATCTTGGCATTCCGAAAAAACCAATATATAAGGCAAGGCCCAACATTCCAAAAACAATTGATGGAATTGCTGAAAGATTATTAATGTTAATCTCAATGAAATATGTGAATTTATTATTTCCCGAAAATTCCTCTAAATAGACCGCAGTCATCACAGACAAAGGAACGGCAATGGCAAAGCAAATTAGAAGGCTGTAGATTGTGCCTAAAATTGCTCCAAGAATTCCTGCATCTTCTGCTGCTGTGGAGTTTGAATTTGAGAAAAATCTGAAATTAAAAGATTTTCTGAGCTTTCCTTCTTCAAGCAATTTCATTATGAATCTTTCTTTTTGGATGTTTGAGTCAACATAATCATTTTGCAAGACAATTTCGGCAATTTCTGCAACTTCTGTTGAGACATTCAGCCACGCTTGTTTCTGCTCATTGCATTTCTTCACTTCATAAATTGCCGATTTTGCAAAAAAATCTTCCGCTTTAAAACCAGAATTTTTCTTAATCACATTTTCTAGGAAGTTCTCAATTTCTTCTCTTTCTTGCAAATTCCCATTAAGCGCCACTTCTAATTCATAACTCTTCAGAGCACCAATTGATTTGCTTGCAATGGAAAAAATCACAATTCCAAGAAAAATGCATAGAAGCAAAATAGATGCGAAACTCAAGAATTTAAAAATCCTTTCTTTTTTATATCTCTTTTTGAGAGAATGATATTCAAATTGGTAGTTATGGAAAAATTTATGCATTTCGCTCTTTATGCCTCTTCACAATTAAGACAGCAATCACATTCAAAATGAATGTAAAAGTGAACACTGTCAAAGCTAAAGCGAAAGCAGACAAGCTTCGCACAGAATCAAATTCTTGATCACCACAAATTGTTGCAACAATTTGTGCAGTGGCGGTTGTGACTGAGTCAAACGGATTTAATGTCATTTTCGCATTAAGTCCTGCTGCCATGGTGACAATCATTGTTTCGCCAATTGCTCTTGAAACGGCAAGCAAAATTGCTCCAATCACACTCGGAAAAGCTGCTGGCAAAATCACATACCAGATTGATTCGAATTTTGTGAAACCTAAAGCAAGTGCAGAATTTTTTAAATTTTGAGGCACTGCGTTTAAAGCATCATCCACCAGTGACACAATGAATGGCACAATCATGATTCCCATGACAATTCCTGCAGCAAGAGCGCTTTCAGAAGTGGTTGGAATGCCTGAAAATTCTCCAGCTCTTCTCAAAAACGGCCCGACATAAACTGCCGCAAAATAGCCATATACTACAGTTGGAATTGCTGCGAGCATTTCAATTACGGGCTTCATCATGTTTCTCAAGTGACTGCTGGCAAATTGACTCAAGAAAATTGCAGAAAAAATTCCCACAGGAACAGCCACAAGCATTGCAATGATCATGATTAAAATGGTGCCTGAGATCACCGGAATTAAGCCAAAGACTTCTAAGTCGCCACGCAAACTGCTTTGTGGATCCCAATTTGTGCCCAAGAAAAAATCAAGAGCATTGATTTGAGAGAAAAATTCCCAAGATTTAAAAATCACCGTAAAGATGATCAGAGCAGTGATGAAAAGAGAAAAGCTTGCCACAAAAAAAAGCAGAAATTTCACAATTTTTTCATAAAAAAGTCTGGCTTTAAATGAAGGTTTAATGAAGAAAATGAAAACCAGCATGGCAAAAGTGACTGAAAATATCCCTAAATGCAAGATTGAAAAATTCAGAAATTTTCTTGTCAAGAAATTTTGCAAGCTCACCAGAAACACAAAAATGATGAAGCTTAAGAAAATTAAGAAAAAGCCATAATAAGCCTCTCTACTTGCAGGCTTCTCGCCACATCTCCTCGCCAGAGATAATAATCTTTTACGTGCAAAAACTTGTAAGAGATAGAATGTGATGGCGGAATATATTAGAAAAATCATGCGTTCACATAGAAATATGTTTTAAGAAAATCTTGTAAGAAATCTAATAAAAGAAATAAAATCACCGGCGAAAAATCAATTCCCCCAAAAACTGGAAGAATTTTTCTGATTCTAAATAAAACTGGTTCAATAATCATATCTAGAGATTGGACGATTTTATGCACAAATTCTTGATGGCGATTAACAATGTTGAATGAGACTAAAATGCTCAATATGACCCACACAGAAACCAAGAATTTATAGAAACCAATTAAATTTCCGAACAGATCAATAAAAGGATTTAAGTTCATTTGTCTCACCTCTTTAAAAATATTTGAAAAATTCTAAGGGTTAGTATATAATTACACAAATATTTAGTCAACATATAATCAGAAGCAAGGAGGCCAAAAAAATGAAAAGATTTCTCATAATCATTGCATTCTCAGCATTCTCCTTTCTCTCTTCTTTCACAAATGCCGCACTTAAGCAAGAAAAAAACATTCTATATTTATATGGCTGGGCTGGTTATATTAACCCAGAAGTCATTAAAGAATTTGAAAAAGAATTCGGCATAAAAGTCACAATGGATTTTGTTGATAATAACATGATGACAGAATCCAGAATCCTTTCAAATGCCATGGATTATGACATTGTGACAATCTCTGACTCTCCTTATTTCAGCAGAGAGCAGAAGCTTGGTCTTTTTCAAAAACTTGACAAATCAAAATTGCCAAATTTAAAAAATCTTTCAAAAGATCTCTTAAAAATTCTTGCAACTCATGATAAAAATAATGACCATGCCATTCCACTGACCTGGGGAACACACGGCATGGGCTATAATGAGGTTGAGATTCATAAAATCATGCCTGATGCGCCAATTGACAGTCTTGCTGTTTTCTTCCAAGAAGATTTGATCAAGAAATTTTCCAAATGCGGTGTCTATTTTGACGATGAAGCGGCCTACATCATTCCCATGGCTTTGGTTTATCTTGGCCTTGACCCAAACAGCACTAAAAAAGAGGACCTTGAGCAAGTTGCGAATTTGCTTAATAAAATTAGACCCCATGTAACAAATATCTCTTCAAGTCAAACCATCGATAATCTATCAAGAGGCGATGCTTGCTTGACTTTAGGCTTTTCCGGCGACATTGCACAAAGTCTGATTTTGTCAGAAAATTCAAATAATCAAATTAAAATTGCTTATTCCACCCCAAAAGAAGGCGCTGGAATTTCCATTGATGTTCTTGCAATTCCAACAAATGCAAAACATCCAGAAAATGCTCATAAATTCCTAGATTTCCTCCTACGTCCAGAAATTGCAGCAAAAAATTCAAATTTCAACGGCTTGCCTTCTGGAAATTTACCAGCTGAAGAGCGAATTGATCCATTCTTAAAAAAAATGGCACATTTTAACTTGAAGGAAACTTTGAAGAACAAATATTACATCATCCATGATCTTCCCTTTCAAATTGAAAGAATCAGAAATAAAGCTTGGAATGACTTTAAAACTTTTAACAAATGAGTGGTGCAAAAATTGATCAGGCCGAAAACTAATTTAGAACAAATTTCAGCATCTAAAAAACCCCTGCTGCAAATTACAGATCTGTCAAAAAACTATAAAGGCGAGGAATATATTGTCGATGGGGTGAATTTAGAGATTTATGAAGGTGAGTTTTTCTCTCTGCTCGGCTCTTCAGGTTGCGGGAAAAGCACTTTAATGAGAATGATTGCTGGTCTTGAAACTCCCACCACAGGAAAAATTGTCATTGATGGCAAAGACATGACCAATGTCCCGGTCTATCAACGCCCCGTGAACATGATGTTCCAATCCTACGCGCTTTTCCCGCACATGAACATCATGGAAAATGTGGCATTTGGACTTAAGCAAGAATCGATTGAGCCTCCTGAAATTGAAAAAAGAGTTATTGAAGCTCTGGAAATTGTCAAAATGGAAAATTTCTTAAAAAGAAAACCAAAAGATTTGTCTGGTGGACAACAGCAAAGAGTTGCGCTGGCAAGAAGCATTGTTAAACGGCCAAAACTCCTTTTGCTTGACGAACCACTTGGCGCTCTTGACAGAAAAACCCGTGAACATACGCAAATTGAATTAATCAAAATTCAGAATTTTCTTGGCATCACTTTTCTCATGGTCACACATGATGAAGAGGAGGCAATGGCAATGTCAAACAGAATGGCAGTGATGCATCAAGGGAAGCTTTTGCAAGTTGGTGCACCGGAATTCATATATGAACGCCCAAATTCGCGTTATGTCGCTGATTTCATTGGCCCAATTAATATTTTTTCTGGCTTTGTGGTTTCTGAAAATTGCCCAGATGGGTTTGTTACAATTGAAAGCTCTGAGACGCAAACCAGAATGAAAGTTCAATCTGATGAGAAAATGCTTGAAGGAATGCCGGCTTTGGTTGCTGTGCGTCCGGAAGAAATTGAGATTGACTCAGAAGAAGCGCCGGAAGATGAAAATCAAATCATTGGAACAATCATCGATATTGCATTTTTGGGTAATCAAACAATCTATCACGTTGAGCTTGAAACTTCTAAAATTGTTGACATCACAGTTCCAACTTCAGATAAAGCCAAAAACCCAAAATTGAAAGTTGGAGAAAAGGCCTACATCTCTTGGTATCACACAGATGGCATTGCACTTTCTTCTTAAGTTTAACTAATTTTGGTGAGATAAAATGTTTTATAATAATAAAAAAAGCATCAGCAAACTTTTCTTCACACTGCCTCCTTTTTTATGGCTGTTGATTTTCACTTTTCTGCCTTTACTCATCATTTCTGTCATTTCTTTAAGTGAGCCCATTTTTGCCAAACCTCCTTTTGATAATTTCATAAAAATTGGCCCTGATGGCGAATGGATCATTCATCCATATGTTGAAAATTTTAAAAATCTTTTCACTGACAAAACATATCTCACTGCTTTCATTAATTCCATTCAAATTGCAATTTCAACCACCGTCACTTGCCTGATTTTGGGCTATCCCATGGCTTACTATATTCACAAATCCCCAAAAAAATATCAGGCAATTTTAGTGATTTTAGTCATTCTCCCTTTTTGGGCACCTTCTGTCATCAGAGCTTATGCATTAATCACAATCCTAAAAAGCAATGGTTTTTTGAGCAATTTTCTTCAAAGCATGAAAATAATTTCCACAAATATAAGTTTTCTCAATAGTAAATTCGCTGTGATTGTTGGATTAACTTATTCCTATCTTCCTTTCATGACCATCCCAATATATTTAGCGCTTGAGCGAATTAATCCTCGTTTGCTGGAAGCAGCCCAAGATTTGGGTTGCAAGCCGCAGAAAATTTTCACAAAAGTCACGTTGCCTCTGTCACTGCCTGGAGTTTTGTCTGGTGTGTTGCTGGTTTTCATTCCTGCAATTGGCGAATTTGTCATTCCAGATCTTTTGGGGGGAGCGCAAACATTAACAATTGGTAAAGTCATTTGGAATGAATTTTTTCATAATCGTGACTGGCCAATGGCTTCTGCCATCACAATTTTCATCATTTTCACCATCATTTTGCCAATTTTAATCACTCAAAGATCTGACTCGAGGGAATCATAAATGCATAAAGTTTTTTTCAAATTCATTGCCTATGTCGGTTTTGCTTTCCTTTACATCCCAATTCTGGTGTTGATTATTTTCTCTTTCAATGACTCAAAATTAGTCACAATTTGGCAAGGCTTCTCATTCAGATGGTATAGAGAAATTGTGAAAGATGAGCAGCTTTTGAGCGCAATTATCACAAGCCTTAAAATTGCCTCCATTTCTGCCACTGGTGCTGTGATTTTAGGTCTACTTGCAGGTTTTGCACTTTCAAGAATAAAAAAATTCCCTGGCAGAATCTTTTTTTCAGTCATGATTTCTGCACCTTTCATTGTTCCAGAAGTGATCATTGGTTTTTCACTCTTACTTGCATTTTTCATTTTACAAAAAGCCACAGGCTGGCCGGAAGAGCGAGGAATTTTAACCATCATCATTGCCCATATCACGCTTGGCATGTCCTATGTCACCGTCTTGATTCAATCAAGGCTCAGTAATTTTGACAAATCTTTGGAAGAAACTGCATTAGATCTTGGTGCGCGTCCTTTGAAAATCTTTTTCTCAATCACCATTCCGCACATCATCCCTTCCATTATTGCTGGCTGGTTTCTGTCTTTCTCACTTTCTCTTGATGACCTTGTCATTGCAAGCTTCAATTCAGGACCAAATTCGTCAACATTGCCAATGTATATTTATTCCAAGCTGAAATTAGGTGTCAGCCCAAATATTAACGTTTTCGCCACCATTACCATTTTGTCCTTGGGTACAATAGGCTCTTTGATATATTACCTAACCCAACATAAATCAAGCAGTCAAAAATCTAAGGATGAGATATAGGCTGCATGAGAAGATCATGCTTCCTCTATTCGTGCAAGTAGTAGATTTTTTCTTAACTAATTGATTAATCAGCTAGTTCATGCTTTGCCTGTGATGATGGAGTTGGGAGAGGTGTGGGTTAAGATATGGAGTATTTCAGGATAATATAAAAAATTGTGACTATAATACAATCACTTATCTGAAAAATGAGAAAAATGTCTAAAAAATCAAAAAAACGATATTGACATACGAAATAAACAGTGTTATAATATGTTTGTTCTCGATAAATTGAACATAATTTATTTTTGAGATATAACTTTTTTTTATGGTAATTTAAAATGACAAAAGAAACAACACAAGAAAACGAAAATACAGGAAGCAACATGATTGAAAGCCTTGCTTCAAATTTGATTAAACAAGGGATTTCGAAATTTTTCTCAAATTTCTCACTTTCATCAGTGACAGGAATTTTTTCATCAATATTTAAAGCAGTACAAGATTTTGTAACAGAAATTGCGTCATTCTTCTCTGATTTAGTAAATAAATTGAGTTTAGGATTTTCGCTTTTTAAAGATAAATTATTTGGCACAAAGGAAAATTCTGAAGAGAAACCCCTGATGACTGAATTTGCAGATGCGGCAAAAGATCACGCATTAGGAATTGTTACAGATGCTGTAACAGGAATGTTTTTCGCAAAACCAGACACTAAATCAACAGAAGCAAGGCCAAGTTGGCTTTGTAACACTCTGAAATCTTTTGGAAAAGCTGCGATAAGTTCTTTTACTGAAGCTTTTGAAGCAGAAAAAGCAGAAAATAAATCTGCCTCTAGAGGTGCATAAAACACAGTAAAAATGCAGGGACGAAGTAATTTAGTAACAGAATTGCTTCGTCCTTCATTTTTAGAGATGTGAAATATTTCTTAGTAACAGTCGAATTGGAATATATAATCAGTATCAAGATATGTCGGATTTTCTGCGTTATCCAGTGCCTCTATTAATTCATATTTTATTACATTACACTCAGGATTATAATCTAAAATATCATCCCTTAATAGTTTGACCATATCATCAAAATTATTTCCTATATTAGCTCCACTGTCTATCAACAAGTTCGCAGCTTCTCTGTGTAGACAAGAAACTGCAAATGTCAATGCGCTACTTCCGTCTGGAGTTTCGATATTAACATCAGCTCTGTTTTTTATTAGGATTTCCATGGTTTCGACATCACCTTCAGAAGCAGCATACATTAATGCTGTCATTCCCATCTTCCCTGTGAATGATTCAATACTGCTTTTATGGTGTTTTCTAGCATTAACATCAGCTCCGCGTTTTATCAGAATTTCCACAATTTCTGGATTTTTTGCTAAACTTGCGATCATTAATGGTGTGTATCCATTGTTGTAGAAATTACTAAAACCCCATGATGATAGATTTTCTATGGATTCCACATGGCCTTTAGCAATGGCTTTAATTAAATCATTACTTGCGTTTATAGCAGCGGCGTTCACTTGGTTTTCGAACTCAGTCAAATTCATTTTTACACCTATTTGAAATAATTGTTTTTAAGGTATTTTTAAAGCACCTAACCTTCACAATCATATACAAGAAATTCAATAGTGCAATAGTTTATTTAGCTCTATTTAATAACAACTGTAGATTCAGGGTTAATAAGCGAGAATGGGGGAGTTTTTAACAGAAAACCCCCTCCTGTTTTTCCAGTGAAATTGAATCAGATTCTTAGCTTTTCTGAATATCTGTGGATTTATTGGGAATGGCGTCAGAATTGTTATTTTGCTCAACAGAACCAGCTTCTTTGAAAGCATATTCCACTAATTCTGGCAAAGGAACTCCATTAGTTTCAGAAAGATTTTTTAAACTTGTTAAGCTTTCCATGACATCAGCTGGAACGGTTCCGCCTCTTTCTTTGGAAAGCCATTCTGCCTGAAAGTGAATTGGGTGGTTTTTTGGGTTAGGTTCCCCAACGTAAATTGTAAAAGGTGCATTTTGTCCGCCAAAATTGCAGATCACATTTAATTTATGGATTATGGCCATTTTAAATCTCCTCATTTAAAACTTGTTTATTTCTATAATATCAAATATCATACATAATAAAATTATAAAATGAAAACATTAATTTTTAGTTAACTTTAGAAAAATGAAAAATCGACAAATTTTAGAATTATTAAATGCCACAGAATCGGCCGCCATTTCCTGCCATGGGTTTATTGGGAAAGGTGATGAAAAAGCAGCAGACCAAGCTGCGGTTGATGCCATGAGAAACTCATTGAATTCGCAGGAAATTTTTGCAGAAATTGTGATTGGGGAAGGGGAGAGGGACAAAGCTCCAATGCTGCATATTGGAGAAATTTTGGGAATTTTGAAAAATGATCTTGAAATGCCTAAATTAGAGATTGCTCTTGACCCTCTTGAAGGAACAACAATTTGTGCTAATGCTGGTTTTGGTGCGCTTTCGGTGATGGCTGTGAGTGAAAAAAATGGTTTTCTTAATGCGCCAGATGTTTACATGGAAAAAATTGCAATTGCTAAAATTCAAGATTCGACAAAAGATCAAATCATTGATCTTGACCATTCGGTTCAGGAAAATCTCAAGAATTTGTCGATTGTGAAAAAATGCGCAATTTCAGACTTAACAGTCACAATTCTTGACCGTCCAAGGCATGGGGAATTAATTGCAAAAAGCAGAGAAGCGGGGGCTAAAGTGAAGCTGATTCAAGATGGGGACATTTCTGCGATCATTGCTTTGAATTTCAAAAATAGCCAGTCTGACATGTATGTTGGCACAGGTGGAGCGCCGGAAGGTGTTCTTGCAGCAAGCGCTCTTCAAACAATGGGTGGTCAAATTATGGGGCGTCTTAAATTTCAAAATGATGAAGAGAAAAATAGAGCTAAATATTGGGGAATTAGTGATTTCACAAAAAAATATGTCTTAAATGATTTAGTTTCAAAACCATCAATTTTTTTCGCAAGTGGAGTCACGAATGGAGAAATGCTTGAAGGGGTGAAAAAAATTGATGGCCATTTTCATGTTAATAGCATCATAATAAATAATCTTGAAAATTCAGTTAGATATCTCAATAGCGCAATCAAAATTTGATTTAGGGCACTTGAAATCATTGATTGTGATGACTATATTTATAGTATGTATGAATTGTAAATGTTAAACTTAAAAGGGAGTTTTTGAAATGAGTAAAATTAACACTAATAAGCTATATCCTGTTTTACCATTGAGGGATATTGTGATTTTCCCAGGCATGGTTTCACCGCTTTTTGTGGGAAGGGAAAAATCAACAAATGCTCTTGATAAAGCAACGAAATTAGACAAAAAAATTGTCTTAGTGACGCAAAAAAATGCCTCTCAAGATAATCCTGAATCAAAAGACATATATAGAGTGGGGGTCATGGCCCAAATTCTGCAACTTTTGAAATTGCCAGATGGAACAGTGAAAGTTCTTGTTGAGGTTCATCAAAGGATTGAAATTGAAGAGTTTTTTGAAAATGATGAAATTTTGGAAGCTGAAATCAGAGTGGCAGCAGAAGAAGCAAAGCCAGGAATTGAGCTTGATGTTTTGAAAAGATCTGTGATTAGTGAATTTGAGAAATATATTAAACTAAATAAGAAAATCAATCCTGACATTATTTTTTCACTAAATGAAATTGATAATCCAGGTATTTTATCGGACGTTATTTCTTCGCATTTGACCATAAAAATCAAAGATAAGCAAAAAATCTTGGAAATTTTTAATGTTAGTCAAAGGCTTGAGTTTCTTCTTGGTGTCATTGCAAATGAAATTCTCACTTTAAACACTGAGGAAAAAATTCATAATCGTGTCAAAAAACAAATGGAAAAGACACAAAGAGAATATTTTTTGAATGAGCAGTTAAAAGCTGTCCAAAAAGAACTTGGAGACACAGATGATGCTAAAAGTGAAGTTGTTGAACTTGAGAAAAAAATCAAGAAAACTAAGCTTTCTGCAGAAGCTAGAGAAAAAGCAAATTCTGAACTGAAAAAACTTAAAATGATGAGCCCAATTTCTGCTGAGGCAACCATCATTCGTAACTATCTTGACTGGCTTCTTTCAGTTCCGTGGAAGAATCATAGTAAGAATGCTAATTCTTTGGTTCAATCTGAAGAGATTTTGAATTCTGACCATTATGGCCTTGAGAAAATTAAAGAAAGAATCATTGAATATGTTGCTGTCTCTAAAAGAGCTGACTCTTTCAAAGGCTCAATTCTTTGTTTAGTTGGTCCTCCAGGTGTGGGTAAAACTTCACTTGCGAAATCTGTGGCGGCCGCAACTGGACGCAGCTTTGCCAGGATTTCTCTTGGTGGTGTGAAAGATGAATCGGAAATTAGGGGTCACAGAAGAACATATATTGGTGCTTTGCCAGGAAAAATTGTTCAATCAATGAAAAAAGCAAAAACCTCTAACCCTGTGATTTTGCTTGATGAAATTGACAAAATGAGTTCAGATTTTAGGGGTGACCCTTCTTCAGCTTTGCTTGAAGTGCTTGATCCTGAACAAAATTCAAAATTCATTGACCATTATTTGGAGGTTGAATATGACCTTTCAAATGTGATGTTCATTGCAACTTCAAACTCTTATAACATTCCATTGCCGCTTCTTGACAGAATGGAAATCATCAGGCTGTCGGGCTATATTGAAGATGAGAAAGTGGAAATTGCTAAGAGACATTTGGTTTCTAAGCAAAAAACACAACATGGCTTGAAAGAAGAAGAAATGTCAATTTCTGAAGAGGCAATCAGAGAAATTATTCAATTTTACACCAAAGAGGCTGGTGTCAGAAATTTAGAAAAAGAAATTGCTAAAATTTGTCGAAAAATTGTGACTAAAATTCAGAAAGAAGAATTAAGCAACGCAGATTTGCCTGTGAAAGTTGAAGCTTCTGATTTAAAGAAATTTTTGGGTGTTAGGAAATTTTCCTTTGGGGAAGTTGACAAAGATGATCAAATTGGGGTCACAAATGGTTTGGCCTACACAGAAGTTGGTGGAGATATTCTTTCAATTGAGGCTGTTGCTTTGCCTGGGAAAGGTAACATTAAAACCACCGGTAAGCTTGGAGAAGTCATGCAGGAGTCTGCGCAGGCGGCTTTTAGCTATTTTAAATCAAATTCTCTTGAGTTTGGCATCACACCTCCGCAATATCAAAAACGAGACATACATTTGCATGTCCCTGAAGGTGCCACTCCAAAAGACGGTCCTTCAGCTGGTGTTGCCATGTTTACATCAATTGTCTCAGTCTTAACAGGAGTTGCAGTCAAAAAAGATGTTGCCATGACAGGTGAAATCACTTTAAGAGGGAATGTTCTGCCAATTGGTGGTCTGAAAGAGAAGCTTCTCGGTGCTTTGCGTGGCGGCATTACAACAGTTCTGATTCCTAGGAAGAATTTGAAAGATCTTGAAGAAATTCCAACCACAATCACCTCAAAGCTAGTCATAGTGCCAATTGAGCAGGCTAGGGAAGCTTTGAAGCATGCTTTAATATCAAAGCTTGAGCCAACAAGTTGGAAAGAAATTGAAAAAATTTCTAATATTTCCGATGAAAAAGATGCTAATGAGGTCATAACACATTGACAAAGAGCTTAAATTGATCAAAAATCAATATTGGCAGGCATTTGCAGGCACAAAAACCAGGGCTTAAATGTCCATGTGAATAATCATTGATGAGTCCGAAGGATCTTCAATCTTTTTTCGAAATTTAACTAAAATATAAGGTAGTCACAGTGAATAAACAGGAATTAATTGATGAAATTGCAAAAATGACAGATTTAACAAAAACTGATTGTAACAAAGCAATTGATGCTTTAGTTGCAGCGGTGATTAAAACTGTTTCTAAAGGTAAGAAAGTTAGCCTAGTTGGTTTTGGAACTTTCGAATCAGTGAAAAGAAAAGCCAGAAAAGGCCGTAATCCACGTACTTTAGAAGAAATTAAAATCCCAGCTTCTAAATCACCAAAATTCAGAGCTGGTAAAGCCTTTAAAGAATCTGTTAATAAATAGTTTTCTTTAAAGAAAAAAAGGTGATGACTTTTTTTACTAAAAGATGAAAAAACTTCTTGCAAAGTGAATTTTTTCGGTGTAAAAATTGTTCATCACCTTTTTTTTCCAAAATGGGCGATTAGCTCAGCGGTAGAGCGTCTCGTTTACACCGAGGTGGTCGGGAGTTCAAATCTCTCATCGCCCACCATTTTGGAATTCAATTTTCTCAATTAACTTCACCATCAAATCTTCCTGGATTTTTCTGATCTGTTTGAATTCCAAAGCGAAATTATCAATCACATGGTAAAAAGCATGGGTTGGAACTCCTTGCTGCAGGACGTAGCCTGCTAGGGCAGAGGGGCCGTTTTCTAGATAGCCTGTTTTGGCAATGATTTCAACATTTTGAAGATTTTTGAAACTTTCCTTGAGAGTCCCAGTTTTGCCAGCATTTGGCATTGATTCTAGAAAAATCTTCATCATTTCAGGTGACTGGCTGATTTTAGTGAGAAGTTTAATCATTGAATCAGCATTGATCAAGTTTTTTCTTGAAATTCCAGAACCGTCAAAAATGGAGAAATCATTTTCTGATGCATCAAAAATCCCTTCATTCACAAAAAATTCTGTGAATGTTTGAATGCCAGAATTCCACTTTCCCATGACTGGAGGAGTTTGCGAGAGATGGTCTATTTTCTTGAAAAGCACATTTCCAATTAAGTTGTTGGAATGTAAGAGAAAATCTTTGATGATTTCCCTCAAGATTCTTGACTCCGCAAATGCAAGAATTGTTTGTTTTTCTGGAGATTTTTTGAAAATGATTTTGCTAAATTTGATTGAATGCTCTTTTAGAATGTGTTTAATGACATTTTCTATCATTTTTCTAGGATTTGCATGGGCAATTTTTAAATTAAGAGGTTCATCAGAATCTTGATGGTGGCATCCATGAATTTTAAATTGATTTTGATCATTTGATTCCAACTCTAAGGTACAATTACTGGGATTCTGAGTTAGTTGAATGTCATTTTTAATTAAAGGATCATGTTTATGGGTTCTGATGATTTTTGCCTTATTTTGATGTTTCTCAATTTTTGCATGAAAGCAATTTCCATTAACTATGATTGGAGAGATTGGTGCGGCATAGCACATGTTGAGATTATCAATGGAGAAGCCAAAAGGATAATATTTTTGGTCAAATTCACTGTCATCTATGATGATTTTTCCTTGAATTTTCCTGATTCCAAGAGACAGAATCATTTTTTCAATTTCTTCGAATGTTAAATCAGGGTTGCCATCAAATTTGAGAATTAAATCACTTTCTAAAATGGCATTTTTTGGTTTTTTTGAAGATGAAATTATGGTTTTGAATTTAAATTCTGGACCTAAGATTTTCAAAGCATGATAGGCGGTGAAATTCTTTAAAGTACTTGCTGGTTTGATGAGAGATTTTGAGTTTTTTTCTAAAATCACTTTTCCACTTGGAATTTCAATAAATTTATAATAATCAATGAGATGTTCTGGTGAAGCAAAGCTGGAGAAAGTGAAAAAGAAAAATGAGATTTTGAGAAATTTATGCACAAGATTTACCGGAAGATGATTAGTGAATTTAGTTAAATTCTAGTCTAACTTTCCCTGCTTGTCTATGAGGTTTTGGATTTTATTAGAGAGGTCTTGTTGGAGGATTTTTTCGTGCTTTTCTGGGGTGGAGTCGGCATTTTGCAGTGATTTGCGATATTTGGCATTCTCGATCATGTGAGATTCCACAACATAATTTTCTTTTGGCTTTGTTTGAGAGTTATTTAGCCAGAGGAAATAGACAATTACAATTCCAATCACTGAGCTTAACAAAGTGAGGAAATTTGGTCTGGCACTTTCTTTGAGTTTTCTAGTGGATTTGGAGTTTTTTTTGACAACTGAAAATTGCTCATTCTGCTCCTGTATCAAATTAGGGTTGACGCCAAGAAATTTGGAATAGGATTTTAGATAGCCGTTTAAATATACAGAAGGTAGGTTTCCTTTTGTATATTGATCAATTCCTTCAATTTCCTCAATATAAACTGAGCGAATTTTTAGAATTTTTGAAACTTCGCTAACCGAAAGTCCCAGCTCTTCTCGTCTTTGATGTAAAATGTTGCCTAAATCTCTCATAATTGCCAAAAAAACATTTCAAATTATCATTTAATAATATATCATAAAAAAAATCATAGGTCATATATAATTAGATCAACCCACACATATTTAATAATAATTGATAAAGGTAAATTTTGTGTTAACAAAATAATGATTAACGTAAAATACCAAAAAGATGGAGAATTTCAATGGTAAGTAACAGAAAAATGACTAATCTGGTGATGATTGCAGTTGCCATAGCTGCGTTAATCATGATTAAATATGAGTATATTACCCAGAAATTTCAACATCTTATCGCAAAAGAAAATGTGATTTCTGAAAATCGTGGCAATCAAGCAACAGGGATAGAAAATTTTACGGAAACTCACAGTGAATTCTTGACTAAACTTCCTGATGACAAATTTATTGGGAATTTAGATGCAGAAAATGTGATGATTGAATATTCCTCTCTTTCATGCCCGCATTGTGCAAGTTTTCATGAATCAACTTTTGTGGAAATTAAAGAAAAATTAATTGATACTGGCAAATTACTTTACATTCACAGAAGTTACCCATCTGACTTGCAGGCGCTGAAAGGCACAATTTTCCTGCAATGCTTGCCAAAAGAGCAATATTTTAAGTTTCTATCCATTCTTTTTAAACAGCAGCAAGCTTGGGTTTATGAGAAAAATTTTGAAGAAACCCTTGAAACAATTGCAAAAGTTGGAGGGGTTTATGATGAGGATTTCAGAAAATGTGTGACAGATTCTGAGTTGCAAAAACAGATTGTTGAGAAAGTTACGAAGCAAGCGAAAGAGCTGAAAATTGACAGGACGCCAACGTTTTTTGTGAATAGAATTTTGTTGCAAAAGCCTGCAATTTATGAGAATTTTGGGGCTTTGTTGAAAAATTAGCTTTGTTCTTGATTTTCCGGCGGAATTTCCTTATTTTCCTCGTCATTTTTAAGCATTTCTTGATTTACAATGTTTAAAGAATCATTGGTCACTTTCACGACCATGTGGGGCTGAGTCACGCCACTTAAGGCAATTGCATCTCTGGCTGTTAAGCTCTTGATTTCAACATATTCTGTCTCATTTTTATATACAAAATAGAGGTTAATATCATCTCGGCTGAAAGACATTTTTTGCAAAGTAAGATCTTCTATTTTATTTTTATTAGATCTCATTTTTTTAATTCCAATATAACTGATTAGCTTATTAATATAATTATATTGTAAATTGATTAAGGAATTGTGAATATTTTTGTTGATTTTTGGTTTGTGGTTAGGAATTTAGAAGAAGATTTAGGCGAAATTGGGGTTGAGTCATGTTGCAAGATTAAGTGCCTCGTCTTCGGCTCGCAGGTGACGAATAAGTTGAGTTCAACCAAAAAATTATAAGAGCCTATTATAGCTAAGGTCACATAAAAATGTCATGGAGTTGGGTTTTAATTTTGCATGGTCATTTTCTCCAATTTATATTTTCCGTATTTGCTGTAAAATTTTGTGGTAATCCAGAGTTATTTTCCTATGGAATGCAGCATAACACTGGTTTGCCGCGCCTTTGGCTCGCAATGACGAAGATTGTTAATTTCTTAATTGCTATAACATTTTTATGTGACCTTAGCTATATTTGGAGGGGTTTAATGGTTCTGTAAATTTAGTTGAAAAAAAAGCTTGCAATGGTGTTGAAGTTAGTTTAGATTATGATCTGTCTGTTTGGAGAGATGGCCGAGTGGCTGAAGGCGCTCCCCTGCTAAGGGAGTATGCGGACGTTACCGTATCGAGGGTTCGAATCCCTCTCTCTCCGCCACCCTACGTTCTTCTAACTTCGGGCGGCGCGGCCACCCCGGAGTGAGGTGAGGTGAGAGGATTGGGGGGGTCTTGTGAGGCTTTAGTGGGGATCTGAAACAACGATTCAAGGCCCATAGTGATGGTAAGGTGCCTACAACAGCAAACTTTTTGCCTGCAAAACTGAAAAGTTATGTTGCTGTGGAAACGAAAGAAAAAGCTATAGCTTTAGAAAAATATTTCAAGACTGGTTCAGGAAAAGCAGTCGCAATGAAACGGTTTTTATAAATTTTAATTACTTAACACATGTGAGGTGCGCATGTCCTTAAATCCTCTATTTTCCTGGGTTTTTAGAAGAGTGCTGTTTTTCCAGACTTTGACAAAAAAAATCCTAGAGTACTGATATATAGGCAAAATTGCATTTACTGGTTCACTACAGAGTTTCGAAATTGTTAAGTTTTTAACCATATATACTAACCATTAATAGTATCTTTGTTTTATCTTCCATTCTAACATAAAACTTCATCCAACTCTATAAGCTTTTTATGTGATCTTAGCTATAATAGGGTAATTGTTCTGAAATCCGACAGCGCATAGTTGTACATAAAGTTGGTGATTTTCTTTAAATCATGTAAATCTAGCCTTGAAGATATTGGAATGGAAGGTGTTTATTATGACTTCTCTGCTAGATCAATGGTTTTGCGCCATCTTCCAAAATATCTAAATATTGACGATAGATATAAATTTTATCACGTTTCTTACCACTCACTTCTGCAAGCACTCCAAATTGTCCTACTTAAGAAACTATATCAGATTATCTTTTCTTAGTCAAGATGCTAAAGAAAAGATACGTACTCGAAGATGCCCCTTTTTCAGAGTTATTTGAATATTCCCCTTTTACATTAGCACTAATTGCTTTCCCCATCAGTTTTCGCATTAATTCTTGTAGGCTCTTCTAAAATGTTGAGTATTGCGTTTGCACAATAAACTTTGTCTCGCTTGTTATCAGAAGTTTTTTGAATGATGTTTGCCGCTTCGAGTTTTTGGATAGCTCTTTGTGCTGTGCTATATGCAATCCCTAAATCTTTAGCAATTTTATTAATCGTTACATAAGGATTAACAGCAAGGCGTTCTACAATATCTATTGGAACTGAGGAACCATTATTTGCTACCATTATTTTCCATGCTTGCAATAATTCATTGATGCGTTCTGCACGGGACAAAACATCTTCAGATTGAACGGCAACTCCATTAAGGAAATAGGTGAGCCAATCGTGCCAAGTACCTTCTTTGCTCACATTATAAAGCTGCCTATAATATTCATCACGCGTTGCTTCGAAGAATGCGGATAAATATAATAAAGGTGAAGGAAGCATTTTTTGCTCGATAAGTAATAATGTTATAAGGAGTCGTCCGACACGTCCGTTACCATCTAAAAATGGATGTATCGCTTCAAATTGATAATGGCACAGAGCAATGTGAATAAGAGGTGGTAACTGCCTGTTATGTAAAAAATTTTCTAATTCGCTTAAACTATCCATCAAATGGTCAGGTGGTGTAGGCACAAATTTTGCTGTGTTAAGCGTACATCCAGGTGAACCTATCCAATTTTGGGTGCGTCTAAATTCACCTGGTGTCGCATGAGAGCCCCTTACGCCTTGCATCAAAGAACCATGAATTTCTTTGATAAGTCGTAAGGATAAGGGCAATTCTTTTAATCTTTTGATGCCATAATCTAACGCCTTGATATAATTTTGAACTTCCTGCAAATCATCAGGATTTTGTTTGACGCTTGCGCCGCTATCTGCTGCTAAAATTTCACCTAAAGTTGCTTGAGTGCCTTCTATTTTGCTTGATAGCACAGCCTCTCTGGTTATAAATGGACGCATGAGAAGATGTGGATTTGGCAATCTGTTTCCTTCGCGGGCCAATTTCCCAAGCAAGAAATCAGCGCGAGATAGGCTATAGACAAGCGCATCATTCCACTCAAATTTTGGTGGTAAAGCTGATGGAATGAAGGATTTATAGCCTGTGGATGTCTTGATGATCTGACCGCTTGGTGATTGCTCTATGTCCATTTAAACCTTCCGTTTTTGATAATAGATATACTATATCATCTATTATCGAATAAGTCAATATATGATAATAAGAGAGTTAGATGTTATCACTTGAGAGAATAGGAAAGCTTCTTATTATCGATTATAAGGAATATCGATAATAACACTAATATTTATCATCACTCTCATTAGGATTTTCTAAAAAATCTGCAATGTCAATAATGCGATAGAAATGGGCACGCCACTTATAAATGAAACAAAAAATGAATCTGTGTTTACACAGTTAGATGAATGAGTTATCTTTCCCTGCCCTGAGGGGCGTGAGTTTTTGGAGTGTAAGCTGGTTGCAAAACCTGGTTTTTGTCCACTGGTTTTTGTGTTGCTGGGGTTTTAGTTTGTG
This sequence comes from uncultured Rickettsiales bacterium, assembly GCA_964383745.1. Classification (GTDB taxonomy): domain Bacteria; phylum Pseudomonadota; class Alphaproteobacteria; order Rickettsiales; family CAYLHV01; genus CAYLHV01. The sequence goes on from CAYLHV010000003.1 coordinate 46,872, forward strand.
ATTCTATTTTGTGTGTAATTGCCTTTATTTCCGGGGTTGATGCTAAGTCTGATGCGGTTTGGCCATTTTTATTTTTAGCGAGGGCATCTGCACCACTTGCTAATAGTAGCCTTACAATTTCTACGTTACCTTTTTCAGCTGCGAGCATTAAAGGGCTATTTCCATATAGATCTGCGGCGTTGACGTTAGCGCCTTTTTCTAATAATAATGCTGTAATTTCTGTGCGGTCATTCATAATGGCCCATTTTAATACGTTTCCAATTTGATCTGTGGCATTGATATCAGCACCGTTTGCTAATAATGCTGCTGTAGTTTCTGTGTGGCCCTTCCAAGCGGCACGAGTTAATGCGGTGCGCCCGATTTGATCTGTAGCAGCGATATCAGCACCACTTGCTAGTAGTAGCCTTACAATTTCTACGTTACCTTTTTCAGCTGCGAGCATTAAAGGGCTATTTCCATCTAGATCTGCGGCGTTGACGTTAGTGCCGTTTTCTAATAGTAGCTTTACAATTCCTATGTCACCTCTGCTAACTGCGAGAATTAAAGGGCTGTTTCCATTTTTCTCTATGACGTTGACTTTAGCGCCTTTTGCTAATAATAATGCTGTAGTTTCTGCATTACCATATTGAGCGGCCCAGCTTAATGCAGTGCTTCCATATTGATCATCTATGGCATTGACATCAGCGTCGTTTGCTAATAATAGATTCACAATGTCTGCGTGACTATGTTTGATCGCGAACATTAAGGCGGTGCGTCCACCTATATCTGTGGCATTATTGATCTTAGCGCCTTTTTCTAATAATCGCTTTGCAATTTCTATATGACCCTTTGAGCTCGCGTAAAATAATGGGGCCATCCCTTGATATTTAACATTAACATCAGCTTTTTCTATTAGCTGCTCTATATTGCTTGTGTCATTCTTTGCAATAGCTACCATTAAATTTTTTGTGTGAGAATGATCGTAGTAGAATATAGATTTTATGGCTTTTAGTGCGTCTTTTGTGTATGTTGTTAGTTTTTTAAACATATTCATATAAAGGGCTCTCTATTTTTATGATCTGTATGATACTATATAATATATTAACACATAAATATAGCGACAATCAAGTAAAATATTTATCATATCTCTAGAATTCTGGTTAATAATATTACCTTTTCATGTTGCCATTACATATAAATAATGAAAAAAAGCCAGAAAAATGAATTCCTGGCTTTTTTTTTGCTAAAAGTTTTTCTTACAAAGCTTTTACTTTTGAGTTTAATCTGCTTAATCTGCGAGAGGCTGTGTTTAGTTTTAAAACATTTTTTGACACAGCTTTCATGATTTGAATTTGCACTTCTCTGAGAGCAGCATTAGCGTTATCTTTGTCTTTTTTGGCAATGGTTTCTTCAAGCTTTTTAATGAAAGTGTGAATTTTGCTCTTAATGGATCGATTATGTAGATTATTCTTTTTAATGCGAATGATCGATTTTTTCGTTGCTTTATGATTAGCCATTTTGGTTGTCTTACCTTTCAAAAAAATTATTTGATATATAATAGAATATGTAGTCTAGATGGTTCTGTCTGGTTTGTCAATAGGTTTTTTCTATTTACCATGCAGTTTGTTTAAAAATGATTCTAGAATTAGAGATGCAGCAATTTGGTCATCGATTAATGAGGATTTTTTTCTACTGATTTCTGAAATTGTGAGAAATTGATTTGCCATTTTTGTTGAGAGCCTTTCATCTTGAAAAAAATGGGGAATTTTAATTGTTTGATGCAGTTTTTCAATGAATTTTCTGATGTTATAGCATTCTTGTGATTCTGCCCCATCCATTTGAAGTGGCAGGCCAACGACCATCAGGCAAATGTGATTTGTTTGGATGATTTTTGAAATCTCACTCTCAATTTGCCGGAAATTTTGTCTGATGATTACGCAATGAGGCAAAGAAATGCTTAAATTATGACATGACAGAGCAACTCCAATCTTCTTGCTGCCAACATCAAGAGACATTATTCTGGCATTTGGGGAGGTGATTTTAATTTTATTCAAAATTTCTTTAATTTCAGGAATTTCGTCCATTTAGACTCATTTTTAATTAAAAATTTGGCAAATTTCTGGCTGAATGCGAATGAGAATGAGGCGATGATTGCGCCGACTAAAACATCGATGGGGAAATGAAAGGCAATCATGATTCTGGAAAGCATTGTGCAAATGACTATTAAGACAAAAATTGCTCTTGTGAGTGAGCTCGCAGAACTCCAGAAAAAAGCAGCTATTAAAGTGGCGACGCCTGCGTGACCACTTGGGAAGCTGGAAGAGCATTTGTTGAATATGTCTTCTAGAATGATTGTTTTTTCAATGAAATGTAGAGAATTTGCGCTTAATATGCAGATTGGTCTTTGAATTTCAGAGAAGGTTTTTAATAGTTCGATTGATAAATAGGTCAAAGGAAAAGAAACTATCATGGCTAGGAATTTGCTTATTTCGGATTTTAGATCATTAGAGTTAGATTTACGAAGCTGCCAGCATTTCCAAAATTGTGCAATTATGATGATTGTTAAAAGCATGCAGCCAATGCTTGTTGGCTTGAAGATGAAAGCGAAGAGGAATAAAATTTGATCAAGAAATTCGCTGTGAGGGAAATTATTGATTATGTAGAAAATTCCGACATTTAGTTCTTTCAGCATGAGTAAAAATTGGTCTATCATATCGCTTCCTTTTATTGTTTTTCTAGCAGAGAATTTAGTTCATTTAGCAAGGGTGGAGGGGAGTCCTTGAAAATTTTTCTTGCTTTTTCAATCATTTCTCTGGCCTTGTCTGGCTCTTTATTTAAAATATGCTTTTCAGCGTTGATTAAATAGAACATTCCAGGCTCCATGTTGAATGCGTGGGCTTTTGCAAGCTGGTCAAGGGCTAGGATGTTTTCTGGTTCAGCTGCCAAGACTTTTTTGAGGCTTTTGATGGCTTCTTTTGAGTGGTTTTCTCCACTGATTTCTGAGAAATGCAGCAAAGCAATTGCATAGCCTTGGTTGATGTTTGGGGAGTTTGGTAGAATCTTTAAGGCTTCTGCGTAGGTGCTGATGGATTTTACAATTTGGCGTGATTTAAAGAAAATTTCTGCTTTGAGCTCTAAAAGAAATGGGTTTTTTGGCTCAGATTTTATCATTTCATCTAATATATTTAGAGCTTCTGGGAATTTATATGTGTTGCTATAAGCCAAGGCTAATGCATATTTTTGGTTTAATGGGTCTTTGAACAGGGATTGGTAATTTTGAATGATCTCTTTTGGATTGGAAAAATAGGCAACTAATTTAGTGAAAGCGCGGTCAAAATCTTTTTTCACAGATTGATTTATGGATGGGTTTTTTTGGCTTAGTTTTTCTGAGAGATTTTTCGCATGAGCAAGTCTGGCGCTGTCAATTGGATGAGTCATTAAATAGGGGTTTAGTTCTTTGGAAATTGACCTGGTCATCATGGCAAAATAGGACGTTGTTTCAACCATTCCAGAGATTGGGTAGTTGGCTGATTGGAGAAGCTCTATGCCAATTTGGTCTGCCGATTTTTCATTAATTCTGGAAGTGGCTAAAATGGTTCGCTGGCCATATTGGACGGCGCCTGCCACTACGGAAAGACCAGCTTCTGGGTTGAGGGCTGCTAAACTGATTCCGAGAAGTGAGCCAATTATGGTGTGTTGCATGGTTTGTCGTGCAGCAATGTAGGCGGTGAGGGGGTGTTCAGAGATGATGTGGCCCATTTCATGCGCAATTACTGCTGCGATTAATTCTGGTTTTTTCAAATGCTTAATCAGACCAGTGTGAATGAAAATGGCGTTTGAGTCAAACACAAAAGCATTCACGGAGTCATCTTCAATTAAGTAGAATTTTAGGTCTTGATTAAAATGAGGAGATCTCTTGGTTGCAGCTTTGATGAGTGGCAGGGCCAAATTCCTTAAGGCATGCTCAGTCTCTGCGTCTCTGATGATTCTGATTTCAGAGGCTTGTGCATGCCAGGAAAATAGGAGAATTAAAAGAAAAATGATTCCATGCTTCACTTTAGTTTTGTGTCCTATGTGGTTGAAATGTCTGGTGCGTCATAGGCTTTCATTCCGACAACATGGTAGCCTGAGTCGACATGCAAGATTTCTCCTGTGGTGCCTTTTGAAAGGTCGCTCACTAGATAGACGCACGAGTCTCCAACATCAGTGATTGTGGTGTTTCTCTTGAGGGGTGAGTTATATTCGTTCCATTTTAGAATATATTTGAAATCACCAATTCCGGAAGAAGCGAGAGTTTTGATTGGACCGGCGGAAATTGCATTAACTCGGATGTTTTGTTTGCCGAGGTCCATTGCCATATATTGGACACTGGTTTCTAAAGCGGCTTTAGCAACTCCCATGACATTATAGTTTGGCATGACTTTTTCTGCGCCATAATAGCTCATTGTGACCATGCTGCCACCGTTTTTCATGAGTTTTTCTGCTCTTCTTGCGACTGCTGTGAAAGAATAGCAGGAAATGTTCATGGTCATTAGGAAATTCTCAAGAGAAGTGTCGACATAGCGGCCTTTTAGTTCGTTTTTGTCTGAAAATGCAATTGAATGAACCAAAAAGTCAATTTCTCCAAATTCTTTTGCAAGTTCGTCAAAAGCTTTATCAATGCTTTCTGAATCACTCACATCGCAATCAATGATGACTTTTGAGCCAATTGAGTCTGCGAGAGGTTTAACTCTTTTTTTGAATGGTTCGCCTTGATAGGTGAATGCGAGTTCTGCGCCATGTTGATTTAATTGTTGCGCAATGCCCCAACCAATTGAAAGCTCATTAGCAACACCCATGATTAGGCCTTTTTTGCCTTTTAAGAGATTGGATTTTCCTTCTGAAGACATTTATTTTCCCCTTCTTTTGTGTGATTAAGAAACGATTCTCCATGAGCCGTCAACTTCGCGGCAAGCTTTACCATAGGCTTTTTCGGTTTTTCCGCCAATGGTGACAGTTTGGTTATATTCTCGGCAATATTGGTCATTATTCTGGAAGGTTCTTATTGGTGTGAAAGTGCCAGAATGGCCATTATCTGGATTTTTCCATTGACTGGTTCTGCCTGTTGGGGCGCTTTCAAGTGCATTTTGTGAGTTTCTTTCAGCATAGGCTCTGTCTGCCTTGTCCATGGAAGCTCCGATTTGATTTCCAATTAGTGAACCTGCGATTGCGCCAATTGCAATTCCAGCCATCTGGCCAGAACCTTTGCCGACTGTTGACCCGAGAAGCGCTCCGCCAATGCCTCCAAGCACTGTTCCGGCTCCTTGTTTATTGACTCCATTTTCAGCACATGAAGAGAGAATGGTGACGATTGCTAGTAAAGAAATTAATTTTTTCATTTTTTGCTCCTTAGTTTAATGTTGGTTGATGTCAATTATATAGGGTTTTTCCATGATTGCAATATAAATCTTTAGATTGGGTAATTCAAGATGCTGGATTTATTAAAGATAAAAAAACTATAGACAATTCATTATTTTTGTAATATGATGTGTGGTTTGAGTTTTGTTTTATGTTAAAACTATTATAGTGAGTGTATTGTATGAAGGTTTTTAATAATAAAAGATATATATTATTAATTGCGGTGGTTGTTATTGCAATTCTTTCGGTGAATAAAAGCTTTAAGAAAAGATTATCTTATTATTGGGGTTCTTATGTTGAAATTGAGCCTTTTAAGATTGAAGATGAGAAGATTAGATTCTGTATTGTTAGTCCGACATATAATTCTAAGAAAATGACTGTGGAGAGCATTAAATCTGTTTTAAGGCAGAAATATAGTAATTGGCGTTTATATATTACCGATGATAAGTCGCCAGATGGGACATATGAATATGTGAGTGATTTTATTAGGAAAGAGAATATTGGTGATAAAGTTAGCATTGTGAAAAATGATGTGAATGTTGGTTCGATGAGGAATATATATAATAGTATACATAAAAATTGCGCTGATGATGACGTTGTGGTGCAGTTAGACGGTGATGATATGTTATTTGGTAAATATGTTTTTCATAGATTGTTTAAAGAATATAATGATAATGACATTTGGCTTAGTTTTGGTAGGTATGTTAGTTTGGCGAGTAAATCGATATATGGTGGTGCATTTCATACAGCGGAAGTTATTAAGAATAATGAATATAGAGCTAATCATATTAGGAGCACTCCAATCAGAGCATTCAGAGCTTGGTTGTTCAAGAAAATTAAATTAAAAGATTTTATGGATGATGATGGCGATTTTTATAAATTAACCCAAGATGTAGTGATGTATTCACCTATGTCTGAAATGACTCCGATTGAGAAAATTAAAATGATTCCGAAAGTTATGTATGTTTATAATGATGTGAGACCGGATAATGATTTTAAAGTTCATAGTTTGACGCAACTTGCAACGCATAGAAAGTTAGTTTTTAAACCGAGATATTCGAAAATTAAAGATCGGAATGATCCGATTGTTTATATGCCTCCTGTTAAGTTGGTTGCATATGATTTGGCTTGTTATTTGCTAATTGATCCTGAATATGTGGATCCGTCTACTAAGGACGCTGCTAAATGTAAATAGAGATAAATGCGGATATTGAGTTAGTTTGAGGATTGCTTTATCTATATTTTCGTTATAGAAAATTTTATATTAGTAAGAAAAAAACTAGTAGACAATTAATTTATTCTGCGATAAAGTTCTATAAGTTTTTTCCTTTAATTTACGAACACGTATTAGGAGTTGTAAATATGAATACCATAGCTCGCTGTATAGGCGCATTAAGAAGTAATATAAAAAAATCCATATTACTGGTTATTTTGGCGATCACTGTTGTTTTTTTGGTAGAAAATCAGAGCGTTAGAAGAAATTTATCCTATTATTGGGCTCTTTATAAGGAAACTGAGCCTTTTAAGATTGAAGATGAGAAGATTAGATTTTGCATTGTTAGTCCGACATATAATTCCAAGAAAATGACTGTGGAGAGCATTAAATCTGTGTTAAGGCAGAAATATAGTAATTGGCATTTACATGTTACCGATGATAAATCACCAGATGGTACATATGAATATGTTAGTGATTTTATTAGGAAAGAGAATATTGGCGATAAAGTTAGCATTGTAAAAAATGAAGTGAATGTTGGTGCAATGGCGAATATTTATAATAGCATACATAAAAATTGTGCGGATGATGACGTGGTGGTTATGTTAGATGGCGATGATATGTTATTTGGTAAATATGTTTTTCATAAATTATTTAAAGCATATAATGATAATGATATTTGGCTTAGTTTTGGTAGGTATGTTAATTTATCTCATAAAGGGAAGTCAGATGGTTCATTTTATAAACCAGAAGTTATTAGGAAAAATGAGTTTAGAGCAATTCACCATAAGTTTAGTCATCTAAGATCATTTAGAGCATGGTTGTTTAAAAAGATTAAATTAGAAGATTTAAAAGATCGTGGTGAGTTCTATCGCTTAAGTCACGATATAATAATTTACTCACTTATGTCTGAAATGACGCCAATTGAAAAAATTAAAATGCTTCCAGCAGTTATGTATGTTTATAATGATGTGAGACCGGATAATGATTTTAAAATTTACAGCTTGACACAACTTACAACACATAGAAAATTAATTTTCAAACCACGCTATTCGAAGATTAAAGATCGGAATGATCCGGTGGTTTATATGCCTCCTGTTAAGTTGGTTGCATATGATCTTGCTTGTTATTTACTTATTGATCCTGAATATGTGGATCCGTCTACTAAAGGTGCATGTATTAGCGCAAGTAGGTGTGGATATTAAGTTAGTTTGAGGCTTTCTGTCTATAATAATTGGTTATCAAAAAATTTTGATTCACAGGGCCGTTAAGTTCTAGAGAATAAGAATTTAATTGCCTAGCTTTTTATCTAAAAAAAACCGATTGATTTTTAGTGGGAATCTTTTTATCATATGAATATGTTTTTTAGTTTATCATACGGGGGTTCGTTGTGAGAAAGAGGGGATTAGTTATAGTGTTTTTGCTAATTGGATTAGTTGGGCTTTCATTATATGGTGCGAATTTGAAAAATTTGACTTCTGATCAAACAAAGAAAACACTAAGGCTTCATGCGATTGGGTTCTGGGATAATGAGTATGTGAAATATTTGTTCTATGTAAAAGAATTAGAAAAAAAATATGATATAATATGGTCTTCTTCTAACCCGGATATTGTTTTGACAAGCCAAAATTTAGAGGAGGGGAAAGTGAATAGCTACCCGAATGCAATAAAGATTCACTATTCTGGGGAGGTTTTTCGTGGGAATTCTGCTGACCATATTGCCAGCCATGATCTTGTGATGGCAACTGAAGATTTTAAATATGATAATTATATAAGATTGCCATATTACCAAGTCCATTATAGCGACAGAATTAATCATAAGAATGATTCTAGAGGAAAGTGTAATCCAAATAAGAAATATTTTGCATGTTTTTTGGTGAGTAATGGTGGGTGGCATGAGATTTTTGATAATTTAGGCACAGATAAAAATTGGGAAAATGTGATTAGGAAATATGAGAAGGAACCTGATGAAGTCATCAGAGTATTTAAAGATTATGAAAAAAGGAATATTGATATTAAAGAGATTTTTCAGGGGGCGCGAGATAGGAATGATTTGTTTCATGCTCTTTCTTTATATAAATTTGTTGCAAGTGGTGGAAAATATTTGAGGAATATGAAAGAGAGTCCAACAGATGCAGAAAAATGGCTTTCTGATTGTAAATTTGTGATTGCATATGAGAATCAATATTATCCGCATTATATTACTGAAAAACCTTTTCAGGCCTGGTTTTCGGGGGCTGTGCCAATTTATAATGCGCATGGAACAACATTAAGTGACTTCAACAAAAAAGCAACAATTTTTGCAGGGGATTTTGAGTCGCGTGAAAAAATGATTGATTATATTAAGCAAGTGGATCAAGATGATCAAAAATATTGTGAGATTTGGAATGAATCAATTTTTACAAAAGATGCAGGGAAAGATTTTGTGGTGATTGAAAAGAAAGTGAATGATAGAATTGCGGAAATCATTAAAAATAAATTGGGAAAATAAATGGGAATATTCAAATAACTGTGTAAATCTAAAATCATTCCATAGGAAAATGGATATCTAATTGAGGAAGAATGATGAGCCAATTTTATATTGGCATATTCCATTTTTTTAAATTAACTAAAGCGGTATCAACTTATATTGGGTGATGCCGTTTTTTATCTGAAAACTAATTGATTTTTAACTAAAATCTTTTATCATACATGCTGGTGTTTTTGTTTTTCGGTTTATTTTTATTAATATGAGGAGTTTTGTGAGGAAGAGAGGGTTAGTTATTGCGTTTTTGCTGGTTGGGTTGGTTAGTCTGTCACTGTATAGTTCAAATTTTGTTTCTGATCAGAAAAAGAAAACGTTGAGGGTTCATGCGACTGGGTTTTGGGACAATGAGCATGCAAAACATTTTTTCTATGTGAAAGAGTTGGAGAGAAAATATGATATTATGTGGTCTGCTTTTAATCCAGATATTGTTTTCACAAGCCAACGCTTATTAAAAGGAAGAGAGAAGCTTTACCCGAATGCAATAAAGATTTACTATTCTGGGGAGATTTTTCGTGGGAATTCTGCTGATCATATTGCCAGTCATGATCTTGTGCTGGCGACTGAGGATTTTAAATATGATAATTATATAAGATTGCCATATTATCAAATCCATTATGGTGATAGAATTAATCATAAGAATGATTCTAGAGGAAAGTGTGACCCGAATAAGAAATATTTTGCATGTTTTTTGGTGAGTAATGGGGGGTGGCATGAGATTTTTGATAATTTGGGCGCAGATAAGAATTGGGAAAATGTGGTTAAGAAATATTCAAAAGAATCTAAGGCAGTTATCAGAATTTTGAAAGATTATGAAAAAAGGAATATTGACATTAGAGAGGTTTTTCAAGGGGCGCGAGATAGGAATGATTTGTTTCACGCTCTTTCTTTATATAAATTTGTTGCAAGTGGTGGAAAATATTTGAGGAATATGAAAGAGAGTCCAACAGATGCAGAAAAATGGCTTTCTGATTGTAAATTTGTGATTGCATATGAGAATCAATATTATCCGCATTATATTACTGAAAAACCTTTTCAGGCCTGGTTTTCGGGGGCTGTGCCAATTTATAATGCGCATGGAACAACATTAAGTGACTTCAACAAAAAAGCAACAATTTTTGCAGGGGATTTTGAGTCGCGTGAAAAAATGATTGATTATATTAAGCAAGTGGATCAAGATGATCAAAAATATTGTGAGATTTGGAATGAATCAATTTTTACAAAAGATGCAGGGAAAGATTTTGTGGTGATTGAAAAGAAAGTGAATGATAGAATTGCGGAAATCATTAAAAATAAATTGGGAAAATAGATTTTTATCTTGTGTTTGATTTTGACATTTGAGATGCTGATGGGGTGGAGAATTTAAATTATTGGTGGATTTCTGGAAATGGAAAAAAATGATCTGATTAAATTTACAACCTATTTTGCTGTGATCATTTCCTTGGTGATTTTGGGTTTAAAAATTTATGGCTATTTTCAGACTAATTCTTCCAGTATTCTTGCGTCTCTTTCTGATTCTTTGGCTGATTTTTTAATGTCTTTTGCTAATTTCATTGCAGCGATTTATGCAATGAAACCGCCTGATCATGAACATCGGTTTGGGCATGGTAAAGCTGAAGATTTGGCTTCTTTCATGCAATCAATTCTTCTATTGATTGTCAGCATTTTCATTATTTTTAACGCAATTTCAAATATTTACATGAAAAAAGAAGTTCATGATCATGAAATTGGCGTCTATATTATGCTGATTTCATCAGCTTTGGTGATTTTACTGATTTCAGTGCAGAATTATGCCATTCGTCACACAGATTCGAAAATAATTGAACTTGACAAAATGCACTATTTAACAGATTTATCTATGAATTTTTCTGTGATTCTGGCTCTTTTGGGAGGGGGATTTGTTGATTTGCCTTTTGCTAAATATCTCGATTCTTTTCTTGCGATTATGATTGGAATATATATTATTTTCTCGGTTAGTAAAATTTTGTTGAATGCTTTTAATAATTTGATGGATCGCGAATTTAGTGAAAAAGAGAGGGAGAAAATTGTGGAATTGCTTCGGAATAATGAACATTTAAGAGGATTTCATGATTTGAAAACTAGAGTTTCTGGAAGAAATTCTTTCGTGCAAGTTCATGTGGTGCTAGATGGAAACATGGTTCTGAAAGATTGTCACATCATCACTGAGCAAATTGAAAAACAAATTAGCGCGATTTTTAAAAATTGTGAAGTCTTGATTCATCAAGATCCGGAAAATGCTAATGAAAAAATACAATTCTCAGAATAGTCCGTTCAAGAGAATCTTTTTCTGATTTTGCTAAGCACTTCTTCGGCAATTTCTGAAATGGGGTTAAAATCTGCTTCCTCAAGGCCAGGCCAAATGGTTTTGCCAATTTCACTATAAACCTTCTTCAATCTTAAAAATTCAACATGAAGTGAGCTGTCTTTTGACTCTTGTGCGTAGATTTCTGCGAGAGCTTCCAGAGCGGCTTTGGAGACAGCATAGGCTCCGTAGAAAGCTGGGCTTGGGAAAACTTCTTCACAAGATGCAAAAATTGCTAAAGATTTTTCTGATTTTTTTAAAAGCAAATCAAAGCTTCTGATGAGTCTCCAATTTGCAGTTAAATTCACATCCATGATTTTTTGCCAAACTTTAGGAGTGAGATGTGTTAAAGGAGTTAGATTTGTGACAATGGCCGCCATGCTGATGAAAATGTCAATTTTGCCGAATCTCTCAAAAATTTGGTAACCTAAATTATCAATTTGCTCGAAATTTACTAAATCAACGCAGGCAATTGTGATTTTTGAGCCATTTTCTCTGGCAAAATCATCAAGCTGTTCTAAATTTTTCTGGTTTTTATCTAAAGCAATTAATTGCACATTTTCAAGAATTAATTTTTTTGAGAGCTCAAGACCAATGCCTGACGCTGCTCCTGTTAACAAAACCACTTTATTCTCAAGACTTCTCACTTTACACCCCACTAAAATTAAATGAATTCGGAGACATAGACGCCCCAAATTTTTGATTTCTCAATCCATCCTTCAATTTTTTTTGACCCAGTTTCTTCCGATGCATCAATTTTAATTAGGCACCAATTTTTTTTACATGTTTTTAAAGAACCTCTGACTTCTGACTCAACTTTTGCAACCACGTTACTCGCTGCATGAGGCTTAGTGTAGATTTTTTGGAATTCCTGGCCTTTGATTGATTTGACCACAATTCTGCGCTGACCTGAGAGCATGGTTTTATGCATCCAACCTTCATCACCATTATGATCTCTGGTCTTTCGCCATTGTTCAAATTCAGCAATGATTTCAACTGGCTCCATTGATTTGACATAGACCCAAATGATGGGATATCTGACGCTTGGGCCAGTTCTTAAATTTGCTTCAGATGACCTGATTGAAGCGAAACGTGGCAGGCTTAATTGCTCTGTTGCAAACAAATTGCAAGATATTATGGATAAAAATAGAAATTTCAGAAGGAATCTAAGCAATTTAGTCATCTCTCCTTTCTTTATTTTCAGAGAGAGAAATTTCAATGATGTCAACGGGTTTATTAGATGACACAGGATCAGGTTTTTTTGCGTCTTCTTCTTCGTCTTCTTCTGGCTCTTCTTCTAGGTCATCCTTCGCAAGAATATAGTTGCCAGCGCGGAACTTATTTTTTAACCTACTGACCTCAAATTCGCTGATGCCAATGCTTTTGAGAACGGCGCCGCCAATTTGCAGCCCTGTTTCATAGGTTTCTGGAACAATTACATCAACTCCTGCTTCTTTGAAAAGCTCAAGGTCACTCAAATCTTCTGACCTGCTGACAATTGGAATTGACAAATCAGGGTAGAATTTTCTGATGGCTCTTGCAACTTTTTTTGAAGTTACTTCATTTTTCATTGCTAAAATCACAGCCTTGCATCTGTCAATGCCGACTGCTCTGAGAGTAACTTGTGTGCTTGCGTCACCAGCATAGATTGGGAAGCCGCTTTTGTGAAGTTCAAATGCTGTTTCTGGGTTAATGTCAACTGCAACATAGTGAATTTTTTCTGCAGAAAGCAGTCTTGACACCATGATGCCAACCCTGCCAAATCCAACAATGATCACATGATTTTCAAGGTCGGCAATGTCTTCATAGATTTTGTCTTGAATTGATTTTCCTTTTTTCTTTCTTTCCTCAATCATATCAGAAATTTTCTTTCCAATTGTTGCAAGAAGTGGTGTCAGGGCCATTGTCACTGTGATCACTAAAAGCAAAATTTGTCTTGTTCCTTCTTTGAGCAAGCCACTTTGGAAAGCTGAGTCAAAAATGATGAAAGCAAGCTCACCACCTTGTGAAAGCAACAAACTTGTTTGAATTGCAGTTCCAAGGCTGAAACGGAAAATGAGGCATAGAATGAAAAGGATTAAAGCTTTGACAAAAATTAGAGACAAGGTCAAAATGGTCACTATGCCAATTTTCTGCACAATCAAATCAAGCTCAATTGACATTCCAACAGACATGAAAAATAAACCTAAAAAAAGGCCTTTAAATGGATTAATGCTTTCTTCAGCCTGCACATGAAACTCTGTTTCGGCAACTAAAATTCCTGCCACAAATGCCCCTAAAGCAAGTGAAAGACCCATATGTTCTGTGATCCATGCGGAACCTAGGGCAATCAAAAGCGTCGCTGCGACGAAAATCTCATTACTTTTAGCGGAATTTGAGGAAATGATCATTTTAAAGACAGGTCTAAGAAAAATTCGTCCTGCAATGAAAATTCCAACTAAAGCCACAACAGCATTTAGAACTGCTTTGCCAATTGCTTCCGTCACATTCACATCACCAGCTAAAATGGGAACCAGAATGATTAATGGGACAATGGCGAAATCTTGCATTAGAAGGGCTGACAAAGAAACTCTGCCAGTTTGTGTTGATTGCTGTCTTTTTTCAGCGATAACTTGCAAAACAATTGCTGTTGAAGACAAAGCGAGGCTGCTGCCGATGATTATTGATGCGTTTTTTGAAAGACCGAAAGATAAACAAATCATTGAGATGACAAAAGCAGTGATCACAACTTGCAAACTGCCAAAGCCAAAAACATGGCTTCTCATTGACTTTAAACGGTCAAAACTGAGCTCAAGGCCAATTGCAAAAAGCAAGAAAACCACGCCATATTCCCCGATGAGCATTGTGTCGTGAACAGACATGATTTCAAGCCCTCTTGAAGTGATGAGAGCGCCAGCAACAAAATAGCCCAAAACTGGACTTAAGTTAAGCTTTTTGAAAATTGCCACCACAAAGACAGCTGTCAAAAGCAGAATTAAAACATCAGAAAGTATTCCGGTAGTTTCCATTGACCTTCATTTAATTGAGATTGACATAAAATATAATTTCGCTACTATAACTTAAATATAGAGCTTTCAACTCAAAAATTCAAGATAAACTTATAAATTTTCTCTAATTTATTTAACGTAGATGCAGAAATTTCAATGAATGTAGAAAAAAGAATTTTTATCACTGCAGCAAATTCAAACTTTGGTGTTTTTTTGTCAGAATATTTTGCCAAGCAAGGGTTTCAGTTGGCTCTTCATTTTCGTGAATCTTCTTCAGAAATCAGGCGTTTGAAAGAGAAATTTCCGCAAAAGATTGTTTTTTTTCAAAGTGATTTTAATGAAATTTCTGAAGTTGAAAAAATGTGCCATTTGGTGAAAAAAGAATTTGTGGAAATTGATGTTTTGATTAATAATGCCGCTTCATTTTGTAATGATTTTCCTGATGGTTTTTCTGAAGAATCTTTTAACTCTAATTTTAACTTGAATTTGAAAGCGCCAATGTTTGTTTCTTCGTTTTTTCAGAAAAATCTTGCGGCGAGAAATGCAAATATTGTTAATATTCTTGATTATTGTATTTTTAAAATGCCTCAGAAATTTACGTCTTATTCACTAAGCAAAATGGCTTTGGCGAATTTTACAAAAATGTCTGCAGTGAATTTTGCACCAAATGTAAGGGTTAATGGCGTCTCTTTCTCTAATCTTTTGAAAAACGCCCAAGAGAATCATGAGAGATTTGAGAAAAATGCGAGTAATAATCTGCTTGGTCAACAAACTTCTGTGGAAGAAATTCTGGCAATCATTCAGCTGATTCTCAACTCACCAACAATGACAGGGCAAATCATTAATGTTGATGGGGGCAAATCTCTCTCTGATTTTCCCTATTATGAGTGAGATGTTATTCTTCTTTAAATGACAATCTCATTGTGTTCAAA
This sequence comes from uncultured Rickettsiales bacterium, assembly GCA_964383745.1. GTDB lineage: Bacteria > Pseudomonadota > Alphaproteobacteria > Rickettsiales > CAYLHV01 > CAYLHV01. Next base: position 62,227 of record CAYLHV010000003.1, read on the forward strand.
ATTGGGTCGAGGAGATATTTCATGAAAGTTCTGCTTCCAACCACAATCAACACACTGGCCGGCATGCCGGGATATAGATCTATGTTTTTCAATTTTGGGTTTTCTTCAAATTGGTCTTTGTCAATTTCAATTTTTGCCTTATAAAATGATTTATCTTCCGGATTTGCAGCATTTGGGTCAGAAATGATGTCAGCTGAAACATGCACCACCACACCTTTAACAGGAGGCACAAATCTTGATCTATATGCGTTTAAATTTGCAAAAGCCTCAAGTCCAGGATGAACTAAATCAATGTCTTCTGGTTTAATTCTGGCTTCAATCACGAGCTTGTCATCGGTCGGAATGATTTCCATGATTGCTCCATTTGGGGGCACAACACCGCCAATTGTGTGAAAATTCATGTTATTAACAATGCCGCTGATTGGGGATTTAATCTCTGTTCTTTCAAGCAAATCTGATGCTTCATTCATTTTCTCAGTTGTTTCACTCAAATGGAGCTGTGTTTCTTTTAATTCTTGCTCAACCTTGTCAAGCATCTCATTTCTTAAATGAATCATTTCAACTTCAGCTGACGCAATCCTCTGATTCGCTTCAGCAATTTTGGCAACAAAGTCACCAATTCTTCCTTGAAGCTCTGCTTGCGAGCTTTCAAGTTGAAGCAATCTTGTTCTTTCAGTGTTGCCGCTTGCAAGTAATTTTCTCATCACTCCAACTTGCTCGGTGATTTTATTTAGCTGAACTCCTGCTGAAAATTTTTGCGCATTAATCCCTTCAATCTGTTTGTTAAATTGAATGATTTTACGAGCTGTTATGTCTTTTTTTGCCTGGCTCAGTGCGAGTCTTGCATTAAAAATTCTTCTTTGTCCTTCAAAAATCTTCTCAATTTCAGGTAAAGTTTTTGCAGCTTCGATGAGCTTTTCTCTGAAAATCAGCTCTGTTGCTTCGTCTCTTTCTGCAATTAACCTGTCTTCATTAGCCATTAAAGTGTTGATTCTGGAAAAAAGAATCTCTCTATTTACGCTGGCAGAAGTGTCATTTAATCTCATGACCACTTGTCCTGCAGCGACTTCGGCTCCTTCTTTCACAAGAATTTCTTTAATGACGCCACCTTCTTTATGTTGAATTGTTTTCTTGTTAGAATCAACCACAATTGTGCCGCCTGCAATGGAGGCTTGATTTAAAGGAGCAACTGCTCCCCAGATTCCAAAAAAACCGAAACAGATGATCAAGACCCAATTTCCAAACACAATTGGTGCACGTGCTGTGCTGACAACTTCATCAACAGCTTTGTCTGTTTTTCTGTTTGCCATGAAATTAATGAAGCTGTCAAGCTGGGCAAGGGAAGAATTTGCAAAATTCACAATTTTGTTGAACCATTTCTTTTGCGCCAGTTTATTTGTTTTCGGCATGGCTTGCATTTCTTTTTTTTGCATCATGCTTCTTCTAACTTTTTCTACCAATTCTTCGTTATTCAATTCTGGTTTTTTTTCTGACATGTTAACGCTCTTCTATTGATTTGTTCCTGATATTCTAGCTATGATTTCTTCGCGACTTCCAAAAGCTGCAATTGAGCCATCTTGCAAAACTAAGATTTTGTCAACGCTTGACAAAATTGAAGTTCGATGAGAAATGATTACTGTTGTGATTTTCTTTTCTTTAGCTTTCAAAATTGCTTGCACTAAAGCAGCTTCACCAGTTTCGTCTAAATTCGCATTTGGCTCATCAAGAACAACAAATCTTGGATTTCCAAAAAATGCCCTTGCAAGGCCAATTCTTTGTTTTTGTCCACCAGAAAGAGAGGCGCCTGCCACGCCAATGTCTGTGTCATAGCCATTTGGTAGGCGCAGAATCATGTCATGCGCTCCTGCAATTTGGGCTGCTTCAACAATGTCTTCCGATGAAGCATCTTGGTTAAGTCTTGCTATATTTTCTTTAATTGTGCCGCTGAAAAGTTCAATTGCTTGTGGCAGATAGCCAACATATTGGCCAAAATTTTCTCTATTCCAGGAATAAATCTCGGCACCATCAAGCCTTATGCTTCCTGCAGATGGCTTCCAAACGCCCATCATCAGTTTTGCCATGGAAGATTTTCCTGCTGCGCTTGGTCCAATGATGGCTAGCACATCACCTGCTTCCAGTCCAAAACTCACGCCTTTCACAACATGTTTAGGGTTTGTTTGTTCTGCTTGTGTTCTTGGTGGGTGAGCAAAAAACACATTTTCAAAGGTTAAAATTCCTTGAGGAACTGGTAATTTCATGTCTTGGCTTCTGACAGGTGTGTGGTCAAAGCTTTTTTTCAATCTTTCAAAAGCCACTTTGGAGTCTGTCACGCTTTTCCAAACAGCAATTGCTTGGTCAAAAGGAGCCAAAGCTCTGCCAACGATGATTGAGCTGGCAATCATGCCCCCGACGGTCATTTCGTTTTTTAAAGTTAGATAGGCCCCAATGCCGGTGACAGCCATTTGCAAACTCACACGAATGAATTTAGAAATGTTGGAAATCACGCCATTGCGATAGCTTGCGTGGGACTGAAGTTTCATGGATTGTTCGCTGGCTTTATACCAGTTTTTAACTAAATGTTTCATCATTCCCATTGCTTCAATTGCTTCTGCGTTTCTGTTGGCAATCTCTGCTTGATTCATGCTTTTAATGTTTGACTCAGTTGCTTTTGACAGTTGATTATTTGTTGAATAGGCATTAAAAACTGCAAAACAAAAAATGATGATTCCACCAAAAATTGTGAGCCAGCCTAAATATGGGTGAATCAGGAAAACGACCAGCACATAGATGATTGACCAGGGTGCGTCAAACAGGGTGTTGATTCCAGAGCTTGTTAGAAAGCTTTTAACAGTTGCAAGGTCTCTGAGTGATTGGCTTCCACCAATTGAAGGTCTCACTGCGGCATTTGCAACTGAATTTGCAAAAAGAATTGGTGTCATTCTTGAATGTAGCCATTCTCCAATTTTAATTAGAACAAAGGCCCTCACCACTTGCAGTAAATGCAGGACGATGTAGACGGCAATCATGACTAAGGAAAGCATTAGCAAAGTTTCCAAGCTTCGGCTTGACAAAACCCTGTCAAGAACTTGGAGGGAGTAGAGGGGTGTGATTAAATTAAGCACATTAACTGCAAAAGCAAACATAAAAGTGATGATGAATGCTTGTTTACATTTATTCAATGCCTCTGTCAGAGGGTCTATTTTCTTTTTAACTTCTTCTAAATCTTTCATCCTTTTTAAACCTTTTAATAAACAAGTCTGCTTTGAGATTTTTATAGCTTATGATGCGCAATCCAATTAATTATTTTAATAATAATATATCTTTAAGGGCGTTTTATAGTGTGAATATTGCTAAAAGTGGTAAAATTGACACAGTCTTTTGATTTAACTTGATTCTAGCCCCATTTGATCAATCTAATATAAAATGGTTCAATTTTCAAGAGGTTTTTTCTCGAAGGCTTAATCTGATTTTAAATTTTTAATTGAGCTTATGACGATTGGAGCTAGTTGAAAAACATTCCATGGGCTCACAATGAAGCTTGCGAGTCGCTGTTTTTGCTCTTCAAAAAAAGAAAAGATGCTGTTTGTCGGATTGTTTTTTTGTCTTGCAGAGTCTTTGGAATATATTGCTGCAAAAAATAAATCATAATTTTTTTCTTCTAGAGAAGCTGACCTTTGAGTTCTTTCGATGAATTCTGGATCATTGGTGAAAGATTCGTATAAATTATTTGCATAAAACTCTTCATGATTTTGATTTTCATGCATTTTTTCAAAATGAGCTAACATTGCGGCAAGTGCAGAAATTTTATCTTTTTTGATAAATGATCCACATTTTTTCTGAAGTTCTTCGCCTATTAAGAAGGACTTGTGTTCAAGCTGATTTTCGTCTAAAAAGTCTAAAGTCATAAAGGTCACCTTTCTACTCTTAGTTAATGCCTTATTTAATATATTACTAGGAAAAAGTTACTAAATTATTAATGAAGCTGCAATTTGTGATATATTTTTTAGACTATCGAATCTTGGAAATTCGAGAGTTTGAAAAAATAATTTGAAAATTCTACTAGTATTTTACATTTTTTTATTATATAAATAAATCTAACTTAAATTAGATTATGCTAAGTGTGTGTTTTTTAATAATATTTATTTAGGTCGGGTAAAAATAATGAAATTATGGAAAAAAGTTGGAATTGGTCTAGTTTCAGGCATAGTCCTTGGTCTAATTATCAAAGAACAAGCGAATCACATTAAATTCATTGGTGACATTTTCATACATCTGCTTAAAATGATTGTTGTTCCTCTCGTGTTTTTTTCACTTGTCTCGGGAATCACGAATGTCAGCGACTCAAGCACGCTTGGGCGAATTGGCGTTAAATCATGCATAGCATTCATCAGCACCACAGCTTTTGCCATCATCATTGGCATCACAACTGCCACCATTTTGGAGCCAGGTAAGGGTGTTGTCATTAATTTTAGTAATAACGCAAATTCTTCATCAGTGAAAACAATCGACTTCATGGAGTTAATCACTGATATTGTTCCTGGAAACGCAATTGCAGCAATGGCTAATGGAAACATGCTTCAAGTTGTTTTCTTTGCAATTTTTACTGGCCTCACTCTGAATTCCATGGGTAATGAAGGAAAGAAAATTGTTGGCTACGTGAATCTTTTCACTAAAATGGTTTTCAAAATGATTGGAATCATCGTTTCTTTCTCTCCATATGGTGCTTTTGCCCTTGCAGCTTGGGTGGTTGGGACGCAAGGAATTGAAGTTCTGCAATCTCTTGCAAAATTGTTAGTGTCAGTGGCTGTTGCAATGTCTGCTCAATATATCATTTTTGGTTTGTTTATTTTAGTTGTCGCAAGAGTCAGCCCAATTCCGTTTTATAAGAAAAGTTTTGAATATCAACTGCTTGCATTCTCAACAAGCAGCTCAAAAGCTACACTTGCAACAACAATGAGAATTTGTAAAGAGAAACTTGGCGTTTCTGAAAGTAGCACATCTTTCATTCTTCCTCTTGGTGCGTCCATTAACATGGACGGAATGGCCATATATCTTGGAATGTGTGCAATTTTCTTTGCTCAAGTGACGGGAACGGTTTTGCAGCCACATGAATATGCCGTTATCATTTTTACAGCAACAATTGGCTCAATTGGCGCAGCTGGTGTTCCAAGTGGCTCAATTGTGATGCTTCCTGTCATTCTTTCCTCAGTTGGTTTGCCGATTGAAGGTGTGGCATTAATTGCTGGAATTGACAGAATACTTGACATGTTGAGAACAACAATTAACATCACTGGTGATGCCACTGTGACATTATTGATTGACAGCACTGAAGGTACATTTGATAAAAAAATATATTATTCTGACAATGATAATAATTCAGATCTCTAAAACATTTAAGAGCAAAATTATGCATATTTTACAAAATAGAATTTTAAAAGCCGCATTTTTTCTTATCCTTGCAAACCCGTTTTATGTTTCTCATGCGGAGGAATTTATTTCAGTTGGTACGGGCAATATCACTGGAATATATTATCCTGCTGGAAGTAATATTTGTCGCTTCTTGAATAAAAACCGAAAAGATCACGGTATTAGATGTTCTGTGGCGGCTACTTCTGGCAGCATTCATAATTTGGATAGTTTGGCAAAAGGAAGCCTTGATTTTGTTATTGTTCAATCTGATTTGCAATTTAAAAACTATAGAGGGGAAGATATTTATGAAGATAATGCGAACCCGGAGCTGCGTTCAGTATTTTCTCTTCATGATGATGCATTCACGATTGTTTCAAGAAAAGACGCTCAAATTAGAAATTTTAGTGACTTAAAAAACAAAAAAATATATTTAGGAAACGAGGGTTCTGGAAGTCGCCTCACAATGCAAATTTTGATGAAATTCAAAGGTTGGGATGCAAGCGACATCATTGACACTGTTAATTTTAAATCGAGAAACTATTCCGATGCTCTTTGTTCAGGTGAAATTGATGCAATTGTCTATAGTTCTGGTAATCCAAATGGTCTCATTCAGGAAACTGCAACATCTTGTGACACATTCATTGTGCCAGTTGAAGGGAAAGAAATTGATGAGTTAATAGAGCATTTTTCTTATTATTCGAAAACAGAAATTCCTGGTGGTCTCTATGCTGGCAATCCTTATGACATTAAAACATTCGGCTTTAAAGCAACATTAGTCACAAAAAGTAGCACTGATGAGAAAATTGTCTATAATCTTGTTAAATCTGTTTTTGATAATTTTGATGCTTTCAAAAAAACCTTGCCGGTTTTCAGAGATCTTGATATGAAAAAAATGATTTCAACAGGTAACACAGCGCCTTTGCATGAAGGTGCCGTGAGATTCTATAAAGAAAAGGGGTTGCTTTAAATAATTTTTTTACAAAGGTTCTAAAATGTATAATCACATAATTTTTCCAGTTGATGTTGAAGATAAATATTCCACAAAAGAAGCATTTCCTTCCGTCATAAAAATTGCAAAAGCATTTAACGCAAAACTCACAATCATGACTGTCATTCCGGATTATGGCACCTCAATGATGAGGGAATATTTTCCTAAAGGTTGGATGAAAGATTTAACAAGTAAGGCGAAAATTGAATTAAACAAAACGGTTGCGAAATATGTGCCTGCAGATTTGGTTGTTGATCAAATTGTTCAAACAGGAGCAATTTATGAATCTATCATTCAAACCTCAACGGAAGTTAATGCTGATTTGATCATCATGCCAGCAAATAGAACAGAATTGAGGGAATATTTGTTGGGACCAAACACGGCGAAAGTGGCTCGTCATGCTCAAATCTCTGTGTTAATTTTAAGAGAATATGAATAATCTATCAAAAGAACTGAAAGTTATTTCTCAGGAAACTTATAAATTGATTGATGAGCTTCTTTCTTTTGAAGATAAATTAAAAGAAAGAAGGCTCTTTGAAGCGATGAGATATTCTTGTTTGTCTGAAGGAAAAATGCTTCGCCCTTTCCTTACGGTCACTTGCTCTAATCTTTTCAAAGTTGATTCAAAATTTTCCTTGAGAGTTGCTGCTGCCATTGAATTAATTCATGTTTTCTCATTAATTCATGATGATTTGCCTGCACTTGATAATGATGATTTCCGAAGAGGTAAGCCAAGTTGCCATAAGAAATTCGATGAGGCCACGGCAATTCTTGCAGGAGATGCTCTTCTTGCGATGGCATTTGAAATTGTCTCAAGTCCCAAAACACACCCGAATGCAGAAGTGAGATGTAGGATTCTTGAACTTTTGTCAAAAGCAGTTGGGCCTTCAGGCATGGTTGGGGGGCAAATGATGGATATGTGTTTTGATGGGCCTTTGAATAAGCCAGACATTGTCAAATTGCAAAAAATGAAAACAGGCGCTCTTTTTTGTTTTTCTTGTGAAGTTGGTGCTGTTCTCGGTGGTGCAAGTGCCATGGAGCAAAAATGTTTGAGAACATATGCAGAAAATTTCGGTCTAGCTTTTCAAATTATTGATGATTTGAAAGATTTTAAAGAAGATGAGCAGCAAGATCAAGATAAGCCAACTTTCATCAATTTAATGGGGGTTGAAGAATCAAAAATTGAAGCGGAGAAATTAATGAATGAGTCGATTTACGTGCTAAAAGATCTTGCTCCAAAAAATGTGACATCTCTGAAATCTCTATCGGAACAACTTTTATTAGAAATTAGAAAATGAAATGCTGAAAATTGCCACATGGAATGTGAATTCAATCAGATCGAGGCTTGTGCATGTGCAAGATTTTTTAAAAGAAAATCGCATAGATATTTTGCTCCTGCAGGAACTGAAATGTGAAAATCACCAATTTCCACAGGAAATTTTTGAAGAAATGGGCTATAACATGGCGATTCATGGTCAGAAGTCTTATAATTCTGTTGCAATTTTGTCCAGATTTTCCTTAGAAGACATTAAAACAAATTTTCCATCATGCCCAGATCCAAGCCAAGCGCGATATGTTGAGGCTGTCATCTCTCTGCCAAATAATGACGCAATGAAACTAATTTCGGTTTATGTGCCTAATGGAATGGAAGTTGGTTCAGAAAAATTTTTATATAAACTAGATTTTCTAGAAAATTTCACTAAACATCTCAAAAATGAACTTTCATTAGACATGAAAATTGTGGTAGGTGGTGATTTTAACATTGCCCCAACTGATTCTGACATCTACAAAGCTTCTGGGTTTGAATCTGGTCTTTGTGTTTCGCCACAAGAAAGGGCTCATTTTCAAAAAATGTTAAATTTGGGATATAGTGATGCATATAGATCAAAAAACCCTAATAAAATTGAATTCACATGGTGGGACTATAGAGAATCTTCATGGCAGCAAAATAAAGGTTTGAGAATTGATCATTTTCTCCTGTCTCCAGAAGCTCAAGATCAACTATTGTCATGCCACATTGACATGGAATTTAGGTCTCGTGAAAAACCATCTGACCATGCTCCTGTCATCATTGAATTAGGTGTAAAAGAATGACAGAAATTCCAGAAGTGGTAATATATACTGATGGTGCATGTGCTGGAAATCCGGGTGCTGGTGGTTGGGGAGCTATTCTTGAATTTCGGGATAAAAATAATAAATTAATCCGTAAAGAAATTTCTGGCTGCGCACATGACACCACAAATAATCAAATGGAATTACAGGCGGCAATTGAAGCTTTGTCTTGCTTAAAGAAAAGATCTATAGTAAAATTATACACTGACAGCATATATGTCAAAAATGGCATTACTGAGTGGATTTTATCTTGGAAGATTAATAATTGGCGAACTTCTTCTAAAAAACCAGTTAAAAATCTTGATTTATGGATGAAGCTTGATGAACTTGCAAGTCAGCATCAAATTCAGTGGAATTGGGTCAAAGGTCATTCTGGACACATTGGAAATGAAAAAGCTGATAAACTTGCTTGTGAGGCAAGAGACCAGGCCATTAATTCGAAATTAGTAAAGGGAACAAATGTTTAAATTTAGTCTTTCAACTTTTCTTACTACAATGTTTTTTGCTCAACATGTTGGCACTGACGAATTTGGTAATAAATATTATATCTCAAAATGTAAAAACCATAAAGGGCAGAATAAAAGATCGGTGATTTATAAAGGCATTGCTGAGCCTTCAAAAATTCCACCAATGTGGCATGCCTGGATTCACTACATGACAAATGAAATCCCTGAACAAAATGCCAAGAAATATAAATGGATTCGTTCTCATAAGCCAAATTTGACTGGCACTGAACAGGCCTATTATCCACCTGGTCACCCTCTTGGTGGTGGGAAGAGAAAAAAAGCCGTTGGGGACTATCAATCTTGGAATCCGCATAATTAATTTAAGTCATTAGAGGTTTTTAGGTGAATAGAAATATCGTTGAAACAATAACAGGTGCTGTGGTCATTTTGGTGGCGTTGCTTTTTTTGCTTTTTGCCCGCGACAGCGTGACAATGGTTCATGATTCCAAAGATTCCTATAAAATTGAGGCGAAATTTGACAATGCTGATGGCATCATTGTTGGAAGTGACATTCGAATTGGGGGCATCAAAGTTGGTTTTGTCAGCAAACAATGGCTTGAAGATGAAACTTATTTGGCAGCTTTAGAATTTTCAGTTCATTCAAATGTCAAATTGCCAGTCGACTCATCTGCGCAAATTGTCAGTAGTGGCCTTCTGGGTAATAAATATATTGCCATTGTTCCTGGTACAGAAAATGACATGCTCACTGATAAAAGCACCATAAAATTTACCCAATCTTCAGTTAATTTGGAGAATTTGATTGGTAAATTCATGTTTAATGGAGAAAAATGATTTGAATATGCGTCAGTTTATTTTTCTTTTGCTGTTTTTAATCATCAATCCCTGCTTTGCTGAAGAAATTGTTCATGAGCAAATTTTTGAGGTTCCTGGAGAGGAGACTTTTGATGATATTAAAAGAAATTTTCAGCCATATGTCATCTTGAGAGGTTCTAATAAAACCACGGCTAGAAGCACGAAAATTTCTGCTGCTGTTAATGAGAAAATTTCTTTTGGTAATTTGGAAATATATGCAAGAGCTTGTTGGAAAGCGCCTGTTGATTCAAAACCTGAAAATAAAGTTTTGCTTGAGATTTTTGAGAAAAAACCCCATGAGGAGACCAAAAGAATTTTCTTTGGTTGGATGTTCTCAAGCAGCCCTTCGGTTTCCACTCTTGAACATGCGCTCTATGACATTAATTTACTTGAGTGTGCTTATCAAAAACCATAATTTACAAGGTGCCACATGAAAATACGCTGTTTTGGAAATAAGCCAGGTCAGGAATTTTATGCTAAATATCATGACGAAGAATGGGGCGTGCCTGTTCATGATGATGTTAAATTGTTTGAAATGCTCATTTTAGAGGGAGCGCAGGCTGGTTTGTCTTGGGAAACCATTTTAAAGAAAAGAGCAGCCTATCATGCAGCTTTTCATGATTTTTGCCCAAAAAAATGCGCAATGATGACTGATGATGAGCTGAATGACTTGCTCTCAAATTCCCAAATTGTTCGAAATAGGCTCAAAGTTTATTCTGTGCGCAGAAATGCAAAAATCTTTTTGGAAATCCAAAAAGAATTTGGGTCTTTCGATTTTTATGTCTGGAGGTTTGTTTCAGGAAAAACTCAGGTAAATCAGTGGCATGATTTTAAAGAAGTGCCATCCTCTGATGCGGTCAGCGAAAATCTTTCAAAAGATTTGAAAAAAAGAGGGATGAATTTTGTTGGCCCAACAATAATTTATGCTTTCATGCAAGCAGTGGGAATGGTTAACGACCATTTAACCAGCTGTCCAAAATTTGGGCAATAGAATTTTACCTTATTTTTGTGATATTTAACTGAAGCCACTGTTTTTTTGGCACGTCATATGCATTTACAATTAAGATGATTTTTATTTTAACTTAATTGGTGAATCTATCATTATGAATAATGCATTAATGAATGCGATTGCAAATTTTAATTTGTCAGGAAAAATTCCTGGAATGCAGGTCAAAAATCTAACGGCTCAAAATGATGTGAATCTTTTGTCTTCAGAGAATTTTGGCTTATTATTCGGGAAATTTATTGGCTCAGAAAATGTGCAAAATGTGCAAAATGAGATCTCTGAGCTTAACCCAATTCCCACAAGCACAAGCCATTTTGACTATTTGACTGTGCCTACATTAAATTTTGAGTCTTTGGCAGCAATTTCAGAATTTAGTCAGAATTTTGATGGTCAGGTGATGAATGTTCAGCAAGTGCCGCATCTTAATGATATTATGCAAAAAATTGCTTCTTATGAGAAAGCTAATTCTTTTTTTCAAACTTTAAATCAAAATGTACAAGTTAGTGATTCAGATTTAGTGGAGATGACGCATGAACCTTTAGCGAATGTGCAGAATTTAGAAGAGTCATTTACTGAGCCTGTAATTGTTGCGCAAAATGGGGTGGTTGAGGTGAATGTTGTTCATGAGGCTGTAATTCAGAATGAATTAAGCCAAGAGCCAAAGCCACAAGAAGTGAAATTGGTGCATTTGAGCGAGCAATCTGTGGAGAGTCAGGAAAATTCTAATGAGATTATTCCAAATGATGAGATGAATTTTGATGTTTTTTCTGAATTAGGGGAAGGGGAGATGGGCCAAGAGCAGAAAATGGTTGAGCAAATTTTAGCTCCGGAAGAAATTTCTGTGGTTGAAAAAAATGTTGCGGAAAATCCTTTGCAACAAAAGTTTGTGCCACAAAATCTTGTTTCAGAAGAAATGGTTGATGACTTTAAATCAGATGATTTTAAACCAAATGATCAAGAATTAGAGATTCAAGATACTCGCGGCTCAAACGAAAAAATCATGTCTGAGAATGCTAGCAAGAATTTTGGCAAAGAGGGAAATGCTGAAAATTCTGAGCGATATGAGATTTTGGAGGTTGAAGAAAATTCTTCTATAAAATCTGAGAATGGTAAGAATTTTGTGAAAGAAATGAGTAAGATTGATGGGAAAGTCAAAATTTCTTCTGCAGAAAATGTAGCTCTTAAAGAAAACATACAAGAACAAATTAATGTTAATGTGGCAAAAGCGTTGAAAAATGGTGATGAGAAAATCACAATTCAATTAAAGCCTGTTGAGCTTGGCAAAATTCACATCACAATTGAGAAAAATGCAGGCACACAAGTGATCACCATTAATTCTGAGAAGCCTGAGACAATGGAGCTTTTGCAAAAAGATGCGAATAGTTTGGAAAAAATTCTTGTGTCGAAATCTGAATTTACGAATTTGAGTTTTGGATTAATGAATCAGGAAAATAAGCATAGTCCTGAAAAAGCAATCTTTCAATTTGATGAAGATGTGAAAATTGAAGAAGAAATTATAACAGAAAATCTAATCGCAAGCATTGAAAATGATCGCTTAGATTTGGTGGTGTGAAATTTAGTTTATAAATGAGAAAAAAATGTTAGAAGATGTTGGTAATTATTATAAAACAACTACAAATCCAGACAGATTTAAGTTTGATGAAACAAAAACTGAAGTTGCGAAGAAGAGAATTGGGAAGGAATTTAATAATTTTATTACAATTCTAACCACAAATTTGAAATTCCAAGACCCCACAGATCCAATGAAAACTGAGGATTTCACACAGCAAATTGTTTCTTTTGCCAGTGTTGAGCAATCTTTAAACACTAACTTATTGCTTGAGCAGCTCATTGAAGATAATAAACGCTCCAAACTTGATGAAGCTTCTTCCTATATTGGAACTGAAGTTGGGATTGATACGCAGAATGATACATTTAGAGGGGTGATGGCGAAATTTAAATATAATTTACATGAAATTGCTAAAGAAGTGAAAATATATGTTAGGGATAAGAATGGAGTTATTTTGCATGAAGAGCAGCTGGAAGCAAGCATGACAAAAGCATATTATAATAAAAAAACAAATCAATTGGTGAGCCAAGAAGATTTGAAAAAATCGCAAAATCCTGATGTTGATTTTGATGTGGAATTTGTTAAAGCTTTTCCAGCTGGATTGCATGAATATGTCTGGGATGGAATTTATAAGGATAGATATGGAAATTTCCAAAAAGTTGAAGATGGGGAGGAGCTTTCAATTTCTGTGATTGGTAAAAGTGCTGGTGGGAAAATAATATATGATGAAGAGGAAGCTGCGAGAATGCAGAGCTCTGGTTCCCCAATAGATGTTAAGCCACTGGTGGATTATGGTGTGCGTGGCGTTGTGCAGGAAGTGAAGATGCAAGATAATGGTAAAAATTTACTTGTAATTAAAGATGAGCATGGAAGAATGAGAAATTATCCTCTTTCACAGGTTCATAGTGTTTATAGTTCTAGAAGAAATAACTCAGGAAATTGATAATTTTTTTAATATTGGAGGAAAAAAATGAGTTTATATGGTTCAATGTTTTCAGGCGTTTCAGGAATGAGCGCGCAAGGTTCAGCAATCGCGATGAGTTCTGATAATATAGCAAATCTGAATACGGTTGGTTATAAGAAAAATTCAGCGCATTTTTCAACTTTTGTCACAGGTTCTGGTGCAAAAACCGGCTATTCAAGCGGTGGTGCCACTGTTGCTAATCATCAATTGATTGACAAACAAGGTACAATGCAGACAACTTCAATTGAAACAGATTTAGCTGTTGCAGGAAGCGGTATGTTTGTTGTTAATAGTGAAGCTGACGGTACTGGGGAATATGCATATACCAGAGCTGGCTCATTTTCTCCAGATAAAAAGGGAAATTTTGTTAATAAAGCTGGTTTCTATCTTCAAGGTTGGCAGCTTGACAGCGAAGGTAGGCTTCCTGGAGAAGTTGGGAATTTAGACACAACTTCAAGTTCTTTGCTTGAAAGTCTTTCATCTGTGAGCACTAGAACAATCAGTGGAACAGCTTCTGCAACCACAAAATTGCAACTTGGTGTTAATTTGGATAGTACTCGGCCTATTTATCAAGGCGCTGGAGAGACGGTTAAATTCCCTGTAACTTCCATAAATTATAATATTGGAAGTAAAGATGTGATAATTCCTGATGCAACAGCGGGGGTCACTTTAGTGCAAGGAGACATTCTTTCCATGACTCCTCAAGTGCCAGGCACTCAATATGATTTTACTTATGGAGGGGTGGAAATTAGTAATGATATTTCAGGGGGTATTTTAGGGGCGACATCAACTACTACGCCTTTCACGGCTGCTGCGGTTGATGATACTTTTACAATTTCAACTCCAACAATCGGCACCAAGAGTTTTGTATATAGATCTTCTGCACCAAATCCACAAAACTCTTTTCAAACTCTCGAAGGCCTCGAAAAGAAAATCAATGAAGTTGCTGGTCTATCTGCAAGAATTCAAGGAAATTTTTTATATATCACACCATTAAATGCTGAAGAAGGCCTCACTTTTACAGATGTCACTGGCACTTTTGCCGCCTCTTTAGGTTTAGCGAACACTCTTCCTGCAACAAATCGATTCTCAACTTTAGAGGGTTTAGAAAAATTAATAAACTTAGACATGCATGCAAGTGTTGGTGCTAAAATAAATAATCCAATTACTGGTGCTTCTTTAGAATTTTTTAACACAGATCCTCTTGGTAGCATTATCAGTAGTGCAACTGCCCTTTCTGGCGTGCCAGCAGATCATTTGCAAGTGAGAGCTCAATTTGGACTTGATGATTCAGCGCAAGCAGTGACTTTTGATGCGGTTTATGATGCTGCAGATGATACTAAAAATATGGCAAGCGGAAATATTCAACCTGAGTCGACTTTTAATACAAGAATATATGATGCTCTTGGAACTGGGCATGATTTCTTAGTCAGCTTCATTAAAATTGCTAATAATAAATGGGCAACGGAAGTTTATTCAACAAAACCCGAGGAGTTGAATAATGTTGGAATTTCCGGTCAAGTTGCTGCAGGTATCATTGAGTTTAATGGAGATGGGACATTGAATGATGTTAGTAACGTTTTAACACAGCCAATTACTATTGCCTGGGATAATGATGCTTCAGTCAGCAACATCCAAATTAATTGGGGAACGGCTGGTAGTGAGGCTGGAACAGTGGGGGCGGTGACGATTGGTAAAAACGATGGTTTAGGGCAGCTTGCATCACCTTTCAATCTCAATTATATTGAAAATAATGGTATTTCACCAGGTTTGTTAAATGGTGTGCAGGTTGATGATGAGGGGAATGTAATTGCGAATTTCAGTAATGGCTTTTCTAGAAAAGTTTTCAAATTACCACTTGCACAATTTGCAAATGTTAATGGTCTGGCTCCTAAAACTGGCAACGTCTTCACAGAAACACATTCGTCAGGAACATTCAATTTGAAAGAAGCAAAACAAGCCGGAATGGGCAGCATTCAATCTGGTCAGCTTGAGCAAGCAAATGTGGAGCTTGCTGACGAATTGACAAAAGTGATCATTGCACAAAGGGGCTATCAAGCAAACTCGAAAATCATTAAAACTGTGAATGATTTGCTAGAAGAGCTGAACCGTATTCTTTAATTCTTGACTCCTTAAATGATGGAACAAGCCTCGCTTTTATGAGATGAGGCTTGTTTTTTAGTTTTAATGGCCCGGAAACATTCAATTTTCTCTCTGCATAGGGGACTATTCTAGTCCCCCCCTGAAAAACCCCGAAGATCATTGGAAACAGTTGACGATGAGGTATAAATTTTCCTCCCGATTTTGATTTTTCAGGTTCGAGCGTATAATCAACATAAAATCATGTCCCTAGTCCTAGAGAAGATGATGCAGCGGAAGAAATTTGCTCAGTATGTGTTGCCGCTGGTGCTGAGATTCTGCGTCTTTTAGTATCTTGCAGAATTTCTTCTATTTCCTGCATTCTCTGCTTTCCCTGCATTCCCCAGGTCCTTGCCATGTCTAATGCGGTGTCACCCCAGTTATTTTGAGCATGAATGTTGGCACCTCTCGCTACTAACAACTCCACAACGTCTTTATGACCACAAATAGTGGCGGACATTAACAGAGTATGTCCTTCTTGAGATGACTCATTAACATCTGCCCCTTTGTCTAGTAATAATTCCACAATTTTTGTGTGACCGGCACAAACAGCTATCCTCAAAGCAGTTTTTCCATCATCATTCCGAAAATTAATGTCAATTTCTCCTCGCGCAAGCAACATCCCAAAAATTTTTGCGTTACCTTTATGAGCAGCCTTTGTCAAAGCATTGTCTTTATAATACTTAGTCTGAATACTAAGATCAATTCTCTCGTGTGCCAGCAACATCTCTACAATTTCTTCGTCACCCCTATTAATAGCAATCATTAAAGCATTGTTTACACCCTCATTCTGAACATTTGGGTCAATTTCCTTGTGTGACAGAAACATCTTCACAATCTTTGCTTGACGTCTCTCAACAGCCATCATCAAAGCGGTTTCTCCCCACCTCTGATAATTTGGATCAATTCTCTCATGTGCCAGCAACATCTCCAGCATTTTTTCGTTACCCCTAAGAACAGCAGTCTCCAAAGGAGATGGTCTACCACAAGCATTTGGATCAATTCCTTCTTGTGCTAGCAACATCTTTACAATCTTTTTGTTACCTTTATTAATAGCAATCGTCAAAGCGGTTTCGCTTCTTTCATTCTCAGCATTCAAGTCAATTCCTTTTTGTGCCAGCAACATCTCTACTATTTCTTCTTTACCATCAGCAACAGCAGCCATCAATGCAGAATATCCATGCCGATTCTGATTATTAACACCTCCCATATTTTCCAGCCAAACTTGAACCTTTGTTACATCACCTTCACGAATCGCAGCAAATAATTGTGCAAATCTTATAGTAAAAAATTTTTCACGTTCCAACATCTCCACAATTTCTGTGTGACCTTTCTGAAGAGCAATCTGCAATGCAGTATTTCCATGTCGATCTACAGCATGAAAATTAAACTCCCAATACCCTCTATGTTCTAGTAAAGCTCTAACCGTCGCCACATTACTTTTACTACTCGCAATAGATAATTTTTCAAGTGCCAACATATCCGCAATTTTTCCGTGACCGCTAGAAGCAGCAATAGAAAATGCAGTTTGACCATGCCAATTCTTCGCATCAATGTAAATTCCTTCTTGCGCTAGCAATAACTTTACAATTTCTTCCTTACCATTATAGGCAGCAGCAATCAATGTAGTACGCCCATATTGATCTGCAGCATTAACATCTCCTCCATTTTCTAACCAAGCTCTAACCTTCGTCTCATCACCTTCACGAATCGCAGGAAATAATTCTTCAAGTTTCAATATATCCGCAATTTCTTTGTGACCTTCAATTTCAGCAATCTGCAACGCAGTTTCTCCATGCTGATTCTCCGCTTTAATGTCAATTCCTGTTTGAGCCAGCAGCATATTCACAATTTCTTTGTTACCAACATGGGCAGCAGCCATCAATGCAGTATTTCCATCCTGATCTACAGCATTAACATCCCCACTATCATTTAACCAAGCCCTAACCTTCACCACATAACCTTTACGAATCGCAGAAAATAATTTTTCCTTTGTCATTTTTTAACTCCGTTCAATAGTTCAACAAAACCCTCTGTTAACATAGTAACATGAGTAAGCGGCAAGAGTCAAGTTAAATAATTAAAAAAACATTTTGTTGCTTTGCAGTCTCCTTGTAAATCAAGGAGATAGCCAAAATTCAAGAACGAAGTGCAACAAAGGTTAAAGTTTCTGGAGAATTTAACAATCCTGCCTCAACTCAGGTAATTCTTGCTTGCAAATGGGTCAAAAAAAGGCTAAAATTCCATCATCGAAAAATTTAAATTAAAGGAAGTGCAAAATGTCTGAGCTTGACAAAAAATATGACTATGCAAAAATAGAAAAAAAATTCAAAGAAAAATGGGCGGAATCTGGGGTTTATTCTTGGGATGAAACTAAAGAGCGTTCGGAAAATTTTGTGATTGACACGCCGCCGCCAACAGTTTCTGGTCTTTTGCATATGGGACATGTTTTTAGCTATGTTCAGGCGGATTATGTTGCGCGTTTTTTCCGCATGAAAGGGAAAAATATTTTCTATCCCATGGGTTTTGATGATAATGGGCTTCCAACAGAAAGGCTTGTTGAGAAAGTGAAGAAAATCAAGGCTAGTCAAATGGAGCGTAAAGAATTCGTCGCCATTTGCAAAGAGGTTGTTCAGGAATCGGAAGAAGAATTTCGAGATTTGTTCAAAACCATTGCCTTAAGTGTTGATTGGTCGCAAGAATATCAAACCATCAGTGATCATTCTAAAAGAATTTCTCAAAGTTCTTTTTTGGATTTATTGCAGAAAAATTCAATATATCGCAAAATGCAACCAACTCTTTGGGACCCTGTAGACGCCACAGCCCTTGCACAAGCTGACATTGTTGACCAAGAATTTAAAGGTGTCATGCATGAAATTGAATTTGGCGTTAAAGGTGAGCTTGAGAAAATTGTCATTGCCACCACAAGGCCAGAGTTGATTCCTGCTTGTGTGGCGGTTTTTTGTCATCCGGAAGATGAAAGATATCAATCGCTGATTGGAAAAACTGCTATTACACCAATTTTTGGCGTTCATTTGCCAATCATTGCCGATGAAGCGGTGGACATTGAAAAAGGCACTGGTCTTGTCATGTGTGCCACTTTCGGTGACATCATGGACATTGAATGGTGGAAAAAACATTCGCTTCCATTAAGAGTGATTTTGAATAAATTTGGCAAAATTGAAATTCAAGATTTTGAAAATTGGCCAATTGAGAATGTTGAGAAATTTAAAAATGCTGCTGCTAAATTCCAAAATCTCAAAGTTAAAGATGCTCGTGATTTGATGAAAATTGAGCTTGGTGCTCATTTGCTCAAAGAAACAGAAGTGACGCAAATGGTCAAATGTGCGGAAAGGTCTGGTGCCCCTCTTGAAATTCTTGTCACTCCACAATGGTTTGTTAAAATTCTTGATCAGAAAGAAGCTTTGCTTGAAAAAGTAAATCAATGTAATTGGAATCCGCCTTTCATGAAACATAGGTTGGAGATTTGGATTAATGGTCTGAATTGGGATTGGTGCATCAGCCGTCAGCGTTTTTTTGGCGTTCCTTTTCCAGTGTGGTATTCTAAGCGTCAAGGTGAGGAGGGTAAAATCATTCTTCCATCAAAAGAAGATTTGCCAATTGACCCAACCACGGATTTGCCAAAGGGCTATCAAGCTTTTGAAGTTGAGCCTGATTTTGATGTGATGGACACATGGGCGACAAGTTCTGTGACTCCTCAATTAAATAGTCACTCAATTTCAGAGGAATTTGCCTTTGACAGAGAGCGTCATGCTAAAATTTTCCCCGCAGATTTGCGCCCACAGGCTCATGAAATTATTCGTAGTTGGGCATTTTACACAATTGTTAAAGCTCATTTACATGAAAATACCATACCATGGAAAAATTTGATGATTAGTGGTTGGTGTCTTGCAAAAGATAAAACCAAAATGTCGAAATCTAAAGGAAATGTTGTGACTCCGATTGCGTTAATTAATGAGCAAGGAACCGATGTGGTGCGCTATTGGGCATCTACATCAAAACTTGGCGCCGACACGGCTTACAGTGAAGATGTGATGAAAATTGGCCAGAAGCTTGTTAATAAAATCTGGAATGCTTCAAAATTTGTGTCTCTGCAAATTGGAAATGCAGATTTTTCAAAATTCACCACGCCAAAATTAGACATTGAGTCTGGAATGATCTCAAGGCCAGTTGATCTATGGATCATTGAAAAGCTTGCAGAAAAAATTGAAAAATGTACGAAAGAGTTTGAGAAATTTGAATATTCCAATGCGCGTGCAGAAATTGAGGAATTTTTCTGGAAAGATTTTTGTGATAATTATTTAGAAATTGTAAAGAATCGGGCTTATGATGAAGCAAAGTCTGATTTGCAAGGTCAAATTAGTGCGCAAGCCACTTTATTTCATATTTTGAAAAATGTTTTGAAACTTTTTGCACCTTTCCTGCCTTTCATCACAGATGAACTATATGAGCAAATTTTTGGAGCTGATCATTCCATTCACATGTGCGGTAATTGGCCAAAATTAGAGGAATTTCCGAATTCAAAATTTCATTTTCCAGAAGGTGACATGCTTGTTTCATTGCTTGATTTGGTCAGGAAATATAAATCTGAACATAACCTCTCTCCAAAATCAACTTTGCAGAAAATTGAAATCATGAATTTGAAAGGGAATGCGGCAATTTTGTCAAATCACAGCATTAATGATTTTAAGAATGTCACGAATGCGCTTGAAATTGAATTTAGACATTTAGAATCATCTGACATTCAGGGTGAAGATTTTGCTTTAAAAATTCCACATTAAGAAACGGAAATCATTTTCAAGAAAGAATCTTCCAGGGTTTTTCCACCAGATTGTTTGGTGGCTTCTCCAGGGGTGCCTTTGAAAATGATTTCCCCTTCATGAATGATGGCGATTTTGTCGCAAATTTCTTCAATGTCTGAAAGCACATGCGAACTGAAAAAGACGGATTTCCCTTTTTCTTTATGTTCTTTAAGCAGAATTTTTAACATGATTCTGGCTTTTGGGTCAAGTCCGCTCATTGGTTCATCTAAAATTAAAAGAGGTGCTTGTGACATGAAAACCGAGATTAGTCCTAATTTTTGTCCCATGCCTTTTGAGAATTTGCTGATGCTTTGATCAAAACTTTCTTTTTGCAATGCAATTTTTTCACAAAAATCAAACACTAATTCTGGTGAGAAAGGGGCGTGATGGTGGTCTGTTGAGAGTTTTAGAAATTCTCTTCCTTTCAGAAAAGCGGAAGGTTGGAATTTTTCTGGTAAATAGCAAATTTTTTTTCTGGAATTTTCATTTCTGGATTGGACGCCAAAGAAACTCACATTGCCAGAATCAGCTTCAAGCAAATCTAACATGATTTTGATGATGGTTGTTTTTCCAGCGCCGTTTAGACCAATTAATCCAAAAATTTCATTTTCTTTAACTTCGAAAGAAATGTTTTTTAAAACCTGTTTTTCAAAGAAATTCTTATTCAAATTTTCAACTTTTAATGGAAGGTTCATTATTCATACTCTAAATATTTTCCAGAACTTCAGAAGGGAAATTCATCAAAGAGCTAATTTCACTTTCATAATTCCAACCAAAGTCATTAATGATGTTAATTGCAAATATATGATTCGGAGAATGATCAAGTAACCTTGAAAGAATGGAGATTGTTTGAAAAAAATCTTGCGGAATTGTTTTTTCACCAAAATGCTGCAAAGTTGCAAACAGGGCCAATTTCAAACAAGCAAATTTCACAATTAACAAATTAGCAATGTCAGAAATTTTTCCATTTAGATCAACAAATGGAAAAGCGTGATTCAGAATTTGTAAAGAGCAGAATTTTTTCATAATTTCATCAATTTGTGCGAAAGCAGAAAATTTCTCTAATTCTCTGATTTTCATTTTTAAATCAAGATTTGCATCTAACATGATAATGGCACAATTTTCAAAATCAACTCTAACTTTAAGAAAATTGCAAATATGACCAATTAGTAGTTTAAGTTGTGTTGGAATTTTCTGTCCCGTTGATTTTGAAATGAGCAAAATGAATTGTAAAAGCTGGAAAATATTTGCAGAATTTTCAGCAAATTCTTCTTGGATTTCTAAAGAAGGTAAAATCAAATTCACTAATTCCAGCCAATCATTTTTTGGTAATTGATCAAAGCTGCGAGCAATGAAAGCGAGTTTTCTGATGGCAATGCCATGGTCTTGTGAAAAGAGATTGATGATTTGTGCATTAATCTGGAAAGCCTCATCAAAACTAATTTCTTGCCCATCAAGCAAATTTTTAATCTGCGCCTGAATTCTTTTAGGCTTCGCAAAACTCTGCCTAAAATTTAATTTTTCACTGGAGAAAATGATTCGCACAGTCTCAATGCAAGAAAGAGAAAGAGAGGTGAGGTAATTATCATGGAATTTTTTAATGATTCTTGGGTAAATGTGACAAGCATCGCTCAGAAAATCTTCCCCATGGGTTTTATGTAGTGCGCATAGGCCATTTTCTAAATTGACGCAAGAATTTTGCTCATTTTTCTTTAAAGCATAATTCTCTCCAATTTGGTCCAAAGAATTAAGTAAACAAGGAGCTTTTTCCTTATATTTTTCTACAATATCCTTTCCAACAGGCACTGTCCAGGAAGCAGAGCAACAATTATTCGGGCATTTATCTGCCAGACATTTAAATTGTTGAACTGCAAAAAGCTCTATATTTTTCTCAATCATTTTTTAAGCCACAAAATGTCTAACTATATATTTCTGATTAGTGAAAACATGCTGGAAACCAATAGCATTTTTGACATCAATCACCAAAGGCGCCCTTAAATTCACAGATAATTTTGACGCATTAGCTTCAGAATCATTATGAATGGTGACAATGAGCATCATGAGAAGGTCCTTCTGTGCAATGTCAAAAGTTTTTGCAGCTTTTAAAATGTCTTCTTTCTCTATGAGGTCATGAATTGTGATGTCTTCATCTCCGCTGTAGATTGGCAGAACCATGAAAGAAAGTTCATCATTTTCTAAAGATTGTAAAATTTTGAAATGTTCATTTTGTGGGAAATTAGCTAAACAGAAATTTCTAAATGGAATGCCAAGAAGACCGTCATTAAAAGCGATTTTCTTTTCAGGTGCAATTGAAATTTCTCCGAATCTCGTATTAACTTGAGTTAATTTAGAATCTTCAATGGTTTTATATTTTAAAGACATAATAATCCTCCTAAGATTTTATTATTTTAAATAGTTAACAAGTGATAAATCTTGTGTGCTTGCATAAGATTTAAAAGATGCTTGCAAAGCAACGATATTATTATTCAAATCTATGCTTGTTTGAAGTGGGTCAGCATTAACAATTTTAGCTAAAGAATTTGTGGCATATTCATTCAAGCTCTGATATTGTTCTGTTACGGATTCAATAGTTCTCATATTATTTCCAAGCTTGGCTTGCAGTTCTGTTAATCCTGAAATTGCAGCATTGATTTTCTCAAAAGCAGCATTTATCAGGCTTAAATCTCTCTTATCACGTGCTTCAATTGCTATGTGATGTGCTGAAATTAAATTGATGAAAGCTGGGTCATTTGCGGTAATGCCATATTCAATCTGTAAATTGACATTCACATTTGCAACCGCAACCACATTGTCGCCTGAGTAATAATTAGCAGTATGTTGTCCTTGCAGAATATTTGTCTGTGTGTCAATTTTTCCAACTGGTGGAGATTTAATGCGACTGCCAGCAAATAAATATCTTCCTGCATAAGATGAGTTTAGATTATCTCGAATTGTGGCTAGATTATTTCTTGATAATGAGTTTAATTCCATCTTCTCAAAATTAGGGAGTGATTGAGCAGAAGCCAAAGAAGCTCGAAATGCACCAGCAACCTCAATAATTTGACGCAAAGAAATGTAAATTGCGCTCATTCTGTCAATTACAGCATTATTACTCTCTATGGAAGATTGTAATTCTGTCCTTTTGGATTCAAGAGCCATCATATATTGCAATGTTCCTTCCTTTCCTAAATCGGTAAATTTTTCTGTTTTCTTCCCGCTATGAATTTGCTTTTCATTAGTTGCGACATTATCTCTCACCCTTTTCATATGATGCTGATATTCCATGTGCATTGAAAGCGTACTTCCTAAAACTGAACCATCTTTTGGCATTTGATTTTACCTGTTAAAAAAAGTTAAAAAATCTTCAATAATTCATCAAATAGCTCTTGGACTGCAACCACAACTTTTGCAGCAGCGCGATAGGCAGCTTGATATTTTGTTAAATTAACCATTTCTTCATCCATTTTCACACCAGATGCAGTTTGGATCTTTTGTTCAAAATTCTTCAGAAATCCTTCATTCTTGCCTATTTCAGACTCATAGGAAATTTTCACGCTTGACGAAAATGAGATGATATCAGCAATATATCCGGTGAAACTATTCGAAGAAGTTGGTAGTCCACCTGCTGAATTAAAGTTAAAACTTTTGCTACTCAGTGTGATTAGCTCAATGATGATTTCATTTGCTCCTTCACCAACTTGAAAAGTGTTGGGCTCAATTGGCACTGACCTGATGCCGTCATTTCCTCCAAATAGCTGCCCTGAAGGGGTGGTGCTGAGAATTTCGTTATTCACAGAGACCCCAATTGTTGCAAAATTCCCGGAAATTGTGAATGAATTTCCAGAACTTCCCGGCTCATCATAGCGCACATCAAGTCCTTCGCTTGCAAATACGTTATATGTTGCTCTTTCAACATTTCCTGCAGTAGTCGGGTTTGTGGCATTTAATTTGGCTGCCAGATTTGCTAAAGTTGCAACGCGTGATGCGCCAATTGTCACTTCATTGTCAGTAGCAGCGGCTGCAACGAAAGTGAAAGTGACGCCATTAATTGTTAAAGTGTCATTAATTGAAGGATTTCCATCAAACATGATTCGTCCTTCAGCTTGAGAAATTCCAACAGTTTTTTGCACATATTCTGTTGGAGATGCTCTTAATAATCCGCGTGAAATCAAGTTTGAGTTAAGTTGAATGTCATCACGAACCGTGAATTTTTGAGCGCTGCCTCTGAGTGTTTCATTTTCCACAAAGAAATTATTTAAATTGAAAAAATGTGAAAAATGTCGATTTGTTGGCTCAATAATGCCTGGTAGGCCGAGTTCTCGACTGTCAAGTTCGTCAAAGAAAATGCCATAATTTGGATCTAAGCTTCTGATGCGTAAAAATCCTTCTTGCCCATCTTCAACAACTTCGCCTTTTTCGTCAACAATTTCAGCAATTGCAAATGATTTGTTGGAATTGCTAGGAATAATTTCTCCATCTCCTGTGGCACTCATTGCCACATATCTGTCGTTTCTGACATTTAAATCGGTTGGATTGTCATTGATTTTATATCTCAGTACGCTGGTTGAAATGATGCCATTTTCATCAGTGACTTTAACATCAACCTCAATGAAATAGGGCCCGCCACCGCCGCCTGCGAAATCCACTGTGTTGACACTTCCAGTTCTGATTCTGCTTCCTTTAGTGACAGTGAAGGCTGAAGGAAGAGCTGTGGTTAAGCCAGCTGCGCCTCCATCAGTGACTGTGATTCCTTGCACCTCAAAAGTCGCATGCGTCTGCCCGTCATTATCCAACTCAAAATCGAAATTGAAAGTTCCATTTGGTGCTGTTGCAAAATCGGAAGTTGCAACAATTTTTAAATCTCGCAATGGTCCAAGGGAGACTGAGGTTTCGGTTGGAGCAAAATGAAAATATTCATTAATCTCGTCGATGATTGTTTGCACAGAAGGTCTGCCAACTCCATTTCCGTCATCTAAACTTCCCAAATCTAATGTTAATGGGTTAAGTTTTTGCCCATTTGCTCGTGTCACTGGTTCTCCATTTGTCTGCAAAACAGCCATTCTGAATGAGCCGTCAAAATCTCGCAAATCTGTGTTTTTAATTTTTTTAGCTCCAGTCAGTGATTCAGCTGGCGGCACGCCTCCACCTTTATTATGTATGGCATTAAAAGTTTCAGCGAATCTGCTTGAAAAATTATCAAGCTGGGCTAGGATTCTTGGAATTTCCACATCTCGAATTTCGAGCAATCCTTTGAGTTTTCCTGAAGAGAGGGTGGTTTCAACAGTTTCTTCAAGTCCTTTTGAAGCAAGTTCAACCGCAATTCCGTCATATTGTTTCGTAGTGTCACTATATCTTTGAACAAGAATTTCATGAGATGGCACATCTTGCAGGAAAGAGTCAATTGAGAGTGCTGGTTGATATGTCAGTTCATATCTGTCAATGTCAAGCAGAGAAATGCCATGTCCTGTGCTGAGTCTCACAGTTTGGTCGTCAGCAAATCTTACTTTTACATTAATTTCTTTTGTCAAAGATTGTAAAATATCGTCTCTTTTTTGGAGAATTGAAGGAAGAACAGAACCTCCTTTTGTATATCTCAAAATCACCCCATTAGTCTCATGCAAATCTTTGATGAGGCCATTAATTCTCACGGTTGAGGATTCAATCTCTAAATCCGTATTATATCTCATTTTTTGTAGATCATATGCCATTGAGGAGATGTGATCTGCGAGTGATTTTGCTGAATCTACAGCAATTTTTCTGGCTGCAATATTTTCTGGGTTAAGTGATAATCCGTTTAATTTTGCAAAAAACTGGTCAATTTTCACATTTAAGCTTGCATATGAATCTGGTGAGCCGAGGAGGACTTGAACTTCTGCGAGAATGTCGTTAATTGCCTCGCTTCTGGAGAAAATTGATTGTTGATCTCTGAGTCCTGCCATGAGGAAGCTGTCGACTTTTCTTTCGATTGATTTAACATATGACCCTGACCCCACGCCATCAACAACCAAAGGCTGTTGATTAATTTCCTGTCTAATGAATCCAGGAGTCATTGCATTTTGGACATTATGTGACGTCACAGAAAGTCCTTCTTGTGCAGTTTTGAGTCCAGCAAGCGCTGAGAATAAAGAAGATTCTAATCCACTCATTGTAATTACCTCCCCATCAAACAGAGCTTTTCACAGAAATTGCTGGAGCTTTTTTTTGTTTTTTCACTTTTCCATCTTCTCCATAGATTCTATTTTTGCTTGAAATCACTGCATCTTCAATTGCCTGCAGGATCAGTGCGTTAAATTCATTAGCAATGATCAATTTATCAATATTTTCTTTCATGGTTTTTTCCAATTCCAGAGAAAGAAGTGTCAAATCTTTTCTTTCTTCTTCATTCATGGAAGTGACAATTTCTGGATATTGTTTGAGAAGCACTTTTTGTGCTTCAAGCTCAACAACTAAGTCGGTTTTTTCTTGAGTTAAATCAGAAATTTTGTCTATGTCCATCTTATTCAGAAATTCATTTTCTTGTTTCAATAAATTCAAAATTTTTTCAGAAACATTTTTTATGTCAGTGATGATTTCTTTATGATCCATTTTCTATTCCCCCACATTTTGTAAAGATAAAATATTTGCAGTCACATGTGCTTTCAGGCCAGAAATGTCCTGGCTTGCCAGCAATTTTGCTTGTTCTGGAATGAGCAGAGATTTGAAAGTTTCCTCAGCCTTTCCTCCGCCAAATCGTGGATTTGATTTTGTGTTTTCTGGAAAAGTCTTTAAAAATTCTTGCCAAAAACCAGTCACAATTTCTAATGATAATTTTTCTGCATCTTGATTTTTTGCTTTCAAATTGCGCTCTTTTAAAGCAACATTTTGATCGAAAATTGTGGGATTTAGGTCAATATTCATAATTTCCTCATTTTGCAATAATTTCTGCATGGAGTGCTCCTGCAGATTTGATGTTTTCTAAAATACTAATCATGTCTCTCGGTCCAACTCCAAGTTCATTCAAGGCTTGCACTAAATCTCTTAAGGTCACACCACTATCTACCATGGTTAGTTGTCTCTCTTCATTTTCATCAACTTGAATGTCTGTTTTTGGTGTAACAATTGTGCTGAGTCCTCCTGCAACCACCACACCTTCTTTATTTTCGACTGCTCCCCCAAGTTGGGTTTGGTCAATTGCGAATGGGTCTGGTTGGCTCACGTCAAAAGTTTCAGAGATTTTAATTGACAAATTACCTTGAGCAATTGCCACAGGGCTGATTCTCACATTGTCGGTGATCACCACAGTGCCAGAAGATTCTTCGATGATGATTTTAGCTTTTTGGTCCGTGTCCACTCTCATTTGCTCGATTTCTGCAAGCATTGTGAGCATTGATCCGGAGTAATCTTTTGGGAATTGCACTTCCACAGTTCCTGGGTCAAGTGCACGTGCAATTTGTTTTTTCATTCTTGAATTGATCACATTCGCCAAGTTGAAAGATGTTGAAATGTCAGGGTTGTTGAGTGAAAGTTTAATTGAAGACATGTCATTTAGTGTGAAATCAATTTCTTTTTCAATATTTGCTCCGTTTGAAATGAAAGCTGTGGTAGAAATGCCTTTATTAATGGTGGTGGATTTTCCTTTTGCTTCAAACCCTGCCACTGAAAGTGAGCCTTGTGCAACGGCGTAAACTTCTCCGTCAGCGCCAAGAAGTGGTGTGGCAAGCAATGTTCCGCCTTGCAGGCTTCTTGCATCACCTAAAGCACTGATTTTCACGTCAATTTTGCTACCGAGTCTTGAAAATGGGGGCAAAACTGCTGTGACTGTCACGGCTGCGACATTTTTTGTTTTTAGACTTCCGCCTTTAGTGCTCATTCCAAGTTTTGTCAGAAAATCTTCCAAGCCTTTTTTGGTAAATTCGTTATTTTTCAAAGTGTCACCAGTGCCATTAAGACCCACCACAAGCCCATAGCCAATTAAAATATTGTCCCTAATTCCTTCAAATTTCACAATATCCTTAATTCTCACCTTCTGCAAAGCATGAGCATTTGCACTGGCTAGGATTAAGAATGAGAGCAAAATTTTTCTAAACATGATGTAATTCCTGAATTAAATTCTTCTTGAACTTAACTTGCAATTTCTGTGCCAAAATCATTTTTTTAAAAAACTTTCATTTTTTTGAAATTAGTGCTTTACAGAGATTCTTTTTCTTGCTATATATTAAATTCGTATATTGTTTGTGAAAATGATGTACGAATCTCTCCTTAAATTGGGGGTGTAGCTCAGTTGGTTAGAGCGTCGGCCTGTCACGCCGAAGGCCGCGGGTTCGAGTCCCGTCACTCCCGCCACTTTTTGCAAAATAGCACATGGGGCATTAAGTCATGACAGATCTTTTGACACAAGAAAAAATTGCAGTCTCAATCCAAAAACTTCCAAATTTCAAAGAGTTAGATCTTCCGTGTTATGCCACTGATTTAAGTGCAGGGGTTGATTTAGTCGCTGCACTTGAGGAAGATGTGATTTTGGAAGCTGGAAATTCAATTCTCGTCAAAACAGGTCTTGCCATTGCATTGCCAGCGGGTTATGAAGCCCAAATCAGACCTCGTTCAGGTCTTGCTCTTAAAAATGGCATCACTGTTTTAAACACGCCAGGCACCATTGACGCTGACTATCGGGGCGAGATAGGTGTGATTTTGATCAACCACTCAAAACAAAATTTCAAAATTGAAAGAGGCATGAGAATTGCCCAAATGGTGATTGCAAAATTTGTGAAAGCCGAATTCCTGGAAAAATCATCCCTAGAATCCACCCAAAGAGGAACCGGCGGTTTTGGCTCAACTGGAGTTTGATGATCGAATTAACTTATGTTGTTGAGTTACAACATTTATTATATTTCAAAATATAAAAATCTCATGTTTTTTACAAGAGGTTATTAACAAAACCTTGAATATTTGCCATGGATATCTAAAAAATCAAAAAACGATATTGACACAAGAAATAAACAGTGTTATAATATACCCGTTCTTAATAAACTGAACATTATTTATTTTTTTAAGATATAACTTTTTTTAATGGTAATTTAAAATGACTGAAATACAAACAACAAAAGAAAACGAATCTTCAGAAAGCAACATAATGGACGACGGCATTACTCCAGAATTGATTGAACAAGCGTTTTTGAGCTTTTCCTCACTATTCTCGAATGTCTCACTTCCATCAGTAAAGGAATTCACGGGAATGTTTTCATCAATATTCAAAGAGATACAAGGATTTGTAACGGGAGTTGCATCATTTCTCTCTAATTTAATGGATAAAGTGCGTTTAGGATTTTCGATTTGTCAAGAGGAATCATTTGGAACAGGCAATTCTGAAGTTGACAAAGATCATCTATTCAAAATTTTTATAGATGAGATGGTAATTGGTGTAATGAATTTTATTTTAGGAGAACAAAAAACTAAAGTTAAACATAAGGGCATTTTTATGAAGTCTGTAGGCGGTAATTCATACAACGACATGATTGTGGATAATATAGATAAGGCAATATTACTTTCTGCAGGAGAGGCTATAGCAAAATGTATTTTAGAAGAACGAGAAACTAAAGCAGCAGAAGTGAGTGCCCATGAAAGAATTTTTGAGGAAACTTTGATTCAATCTCGTAACCAAGAAAAAACAGAAAATAAATCTGCCTCTCTCTAGATGTATGAATTATTAAAATTGGTGCATGATGGGACGAAGCGATCAAAAGAATTGCTTCGTTCCTGTTTATTCCCGAATATAATATTCCAAGATTTAATATTAAAGCTCCCCCTAAATTTATAAAATGACCCTCACATTTTTCTTGCGTGAGCCTCTTGAAAAAGAGCAAGACGAGCCTTATTTAGACTGCGTTGCTTGTTCGCTGTTTGGTGAAATTAGTGAGAAAGAGTTTGTTTATATAATTAATCAGGAAATTAGAGGAAAAAAATGCCCATTAGTGATCAAGAGAAATATGCTATTTTCGAGGCGATTGAGGCTGGGAATGTGGAATATATCAGAAGTTTGAAATATTCAGCGCAAGAGATTAATGCTCTTAGAGATGATGAGAATCTTTCGCCATTATTTATCGCGATATATCATGCTGCACCAGATGATGAAAATTTTGAGATTGTGAAAATATTGTCAGATATATTGAATATTGAAGCAAATATAGCTGGTGAATCTGGAGAAAATCATTCCTATACTGCGCTGACGGCCGCATGTAGACATGGTAAAATTCATATTGCGAGGTATTTTTTAGATGAGGGGGCTAATATGTATAGCCCTACAGAAGAGGGTTTTACTCCTTTTTCTAAAGCGCTGCAATCAAAGAGTCTTGAGATGTGCAAATTATTGATTAAGCGTGGGTTTAATGTGTTAGATAATCATACTTACTATAAAGGCAAAAAAGTTGCAGGAGATCGAACCTATTTACATGATGCGGTGGAATTTGAATTTCCGAAGGGTGTTGAAATGCTGCTGGAACTTGGTATATCTGCATTAAGTACATTGGCGGCGAATGACAGCAATGCTTTGCACATGGCAGTGATTAGTGGAAATACAGATATTTGCGAGATGTTGATAAATCATGTGAAGAAGATGGGAGTTTCTGAGAGAGCTTTTGTAAAGATCAAAAATTCTCGTGGCATGACGGCTTTACATTATGCCTCTCATTCTGGTTCGGTGGAATGTGCTAAAATTTTGATCAAGAATGGTGCTGACATTAATGCTGTTAGCAAATATGGCACTGTGCTGGAAGATGCGAGAAATGTGCAAAGGGAAGAGAATAGAGATTTAACTGACCTCATAACATATTTCGAACAAGTCGAGAAAGATTTGGCGGATGGGAAATGAGATTTTGCAAGAATTTTTGCCATCTGAGGCTACGTTAACGAACAAAATATTACGCCCTTCTGTGCCCCTGACTCGTTCTCATAGTCTAAATCGAGGTTTTGCTTCGGCACCTCGTCCAACACCAATAGCTCAACTCCTGCTGTCGCCAACTTCTGCGAGGGTGAGTAACAGCCCTGGTCGGGTGCGGGGTTTGTGAAAATGAGATCTCTCGAGATAATGGATGGAGCTCTTGATGAGGTGTGTGGTTTGCTCAACCTAAAGTTGAGATTATTTGGAGAATTTAACGATTTCCTGCATTTTTCTTTGCGGCATTATGTGAAAATGTATGTTTTTTCAGTTGGTTATTCCAAAATCTAACAATTCCTAAAATTTCTTAATATTTTCCTTGACCTTTGATTTGTATTAAGTTAATATTTCATGTAGAATTTAATTTATAGAAGTATATTAAAATTATGATTAATGAGTTGTTATTAGAAGCAGTTAGAAATAAGAATTTAGAATCTGTGGAATATTTTCTTGAAGAACAAGGGGCGGAAATTGAATTCAAGGATGCAGATGAAAAGACTGGTTTGATGATTGCTGCCGAGATGAATAGCAAGGAAATTGTGCAGTTTTTGACTGCAAAAGGGGCGGATGTTCGTGCTAAAGACAAAAATAACAAAACCGCATATGACCTTGCAACTGATGCAGATGTGAAGAAGATTTTGGAAGTTGCGGAACTGAACAGGATCTTGCTGGATGCGGCTCAGAAAAATAAGATAAGAACCGTCGAATTGTTAATCAAAAAAGGGGCGAATGTTCATGCTAGAGATAAAAACGGGAACAGCGCATATGATCTTGCAACTGATGCAGAGGTGAAAAACATGCTAAGCGCTGCTGCACAAGGAAATGCAGTCAATGCTGTGTCTCAAGTTCCTGCAGCGGTGTCACATGTCCCTTCGCAAGATTTATCAGCTCCTCAGAAAAATTTGGATGCATTATTATTTAAGGCGATTACAGGCCGTGACATAAGCGCTGTAGAATCTTTGCTCAAACTTGGAGTAAGTGCTAATGCTAAAGAATCTGAAGCATCGGGATGGACTGCGTTACTTAAGGCTACTATGTATGGTCAAGAAAAGATTGTGGAATTGTTGTTGAAAAATAGTGCGAATATTGATTATCAAGGTAAATATTTATGTAGTGCGTTAGCACTTGCTAGTCAATATGGCCACGAAAGAGTGGTGAGGATATTGCTAAAACACAAACCTAATGTTGATCTTCAAGAAGAAAGTGGATGGACTGCGTTAATGCATGCTGCGCATGGTCGCCGCACAGAAATTGTGAGAATGTTGCTTGATGCGGGGGCGGATGTTAATCTGAAAACCTTAAAAGGAAAAACCGCATATGATCTTGCGGCTAATGACGACATCAGAAGCATGCTAAGTGCTGCTGCACGAGAGAATGCTAGGTCTGCTGCATCTCAAGCGGTCCAAGCGGTTGAGCAGCCTAGGCCCATGCCATTGCTTGTGCGGATTCCGGTTGGAGCGATTCAAAGGAATGTGCGCCCTGAATTTAATAAAGATTTTCTAGATGCGGTTGAAGAAGGTGAGGTAGAATCTGTAAAATCTTGTCTTGCAAAAGGAGCTGATGTTAATGCTAGAGCTGCGAAGCAAAGGACTGCTTTGATGATTGCTAGCTATGAGGACCAGCTTGGTATTGTAAGAATATTAATCGATGCTGGTGCAGATCTTGATGCTATAGATAGTTACAAAAAAACTGCGTTAATGATTGCTAGCTCTCATGGCTATGTAGATATTGTGAAAGCGCTGGTTAAGGGTGGGGCGGATGTTAATCTTAAAGACAAATTTGGGCATACTGCGAAAGATCTTGCGTCTAACAAAGAGATAAAAGATATTTTAGAGAATGCGCATAAATATAAATCATCTTCGGAAAA
Organism: uncultured Rickettsiales bacterium; assembly: GCA_964383745.1. Classification (GTDB taxonomy): domain Bacteria; phylum Pseudomonadota; class Alphaproteobacteria; order Rickettsiales; family CAYLHV01; genus CAYLHV01. The sequence goes on from CAYLHV010000003.1 coordinate 95,333, forward strand.
AAATGCCAAGCTTTCTGGTTCGAAAAGGGCAGAAAATGCGTTTTCTCAAGCAGATGAAGCCAGGGCTAAAAGATCTCATGTTGCTAGAGTTTCTGGTGCGAAAAGAGGGAATGATGAAATTGCTCAAACATCGGAAGATCAAGAATTGAACAAGTCACTATTAGATGCGGTTACAAATAATCAGGAAAAAACCGCAAGACATTTGCTCTCACGTGGGGCGGATGTTGATTTTGCAAATGAAGAAGGCCTCACTTGTTTAATGCTTGCGATTATTTTGCATGATGATGGGAAAATTGCGCAAATGTTAATTGCAGAAGGGGCGGATGTTAATTTGGCAGATCATCAGAGTAAAAATACTGCATTAATGAGTGCTGCTCAGAATGGTAAAGCAGAACTCGTAAAGCTATTATTGGGAAAAAATGCGGATGTTACTGCTAAAAATAAAGATGAAAAAACTGCACTGGATTTGGCATCTGATGCAGAAGTGAGACAGATTTTGGAAAAAGCTTCTGAGACTCAAAAGCTTGATCAAAATGATGTGGAAGTTGCGGGCTTTTTGGCGAGATTAAGCAATTCATCGTCACCTTCTTCTCAGGGAAAGGGTTGATTCTGAGATAAGTCACCTGTGGGACCCACCAAAAAAAATTTGTCACCCGCGAGCCGAAGGCGTGGCAAACCAGAAGTGATGTTAGCTTCGTGAAAAAATAACACTGGTTTGCCGCGCTGGCGCTCGCAATGACAGAAGTGGAGGGCTCGCATGTGACGGATGGAAATTGGGGGGGCTCGCAGATAGCTGGGGGGCATATTGGGGTGAAGGAATGGATTGGTAGTAGTTAAAGAGCCTTATGTTAAAATATAAGGCTCTTTTGGAAAAAATTAATCCTAGGATGTTAATCCTCAAATGCTTCTTCCCAATTTCCTTTTGTTGCAGCTTTGCTATATTCTGTGACGCGGTTTTCGAAGAAATTAGTATGTTCAACTCCGTTAAGAATTTCGTCAAGCCAGGGAAGGGGGTTGTTGTCGACCAAATAAATTTCTTTCATGCCAAGTTGCTTTAATCTGCGGTCAGCAATATATCTGATATATTGTCTCACTTCGCGAGCTGTTAAACCTTCAATGTCGCCAACTTCAAATGCAAGCTCGATGAAAGCATCTTCAAAATGTACAATTGTGGCGCAAGCTTCGTAGATTTCACTTCTTAGGCCTTCAGTCCAAACTTCTGGATTTTCAGCAAGAAATGTTCTGAAAAGTTTGATGATGGAATTTGTGTGCAAAGTCTCATCACGAACTGACCAAGTGACAATTTGCCCCATTCCTTTCATTTTATTAAATCTTTGGAAGTTGAGCAAAATTGCAAAAGAAGCAAAAAGCTGCAAACCTTCGGTGAAAGCTCCAAAAACCGCAAGAGTTAGCGCAATATTTTGCTTTGTGCTGACGCCAAATTTTTGCATATAGTCATATTTATCTTTCATTTCTTTATATTTCATGAAAGCCTGATATTCAGTTTCTGGCATGCCAATTGTGTCGAGCAAATGAGAATAAGCGGCAATATGAACTGTTTCCATGTTAGAAAAAGCAGCCAGCATCATCTGCACTTCAGTTGGTTTGAACACTTGAGAATAATGTTTCATATAGCAATTATTAACTTCAATGTCTGCTTGAGTGAAAAAGCGGAAAATTTGGGTCAGAAGATGTTTTTCGCCTGTGGTCAAATTATATTTCCAATCTTTCACATCATCTGCAAGAGGAACCTCTTCTGGCAGCCAATGAATTTTTTGCTGAATTTCCCATGCTTCAAAAGCCCAAGGATATGAGAAAGGTTTGTAAATTGGTTTTGCATCTAATAAAGACATTTTTTTCTCCTAGTTATTTTTACAATTCATTGACAAGACAAGCATTCTTCGCCATTTTTGCTATCAATCAGTTTCTGAATGTCAAATTCTCCTTCCACATGAGAGACTTTATCTGCTCTCTGAAGAGAAATTGAGCGATTATAATAAAGACTTTTCACGCCTTTCTTCCAGGCAAGAAAATGAAGTTGATGCAACAGTTTTTTGTTGATGTTGCTTGGCAAGAAAATGTTTAATGATTGTCCTTGGCAGATCATTTCTGACCTGTCTCCTGCAAGCTCAATCAACCATTGCTGATTAATTTCTGGAGCGGTTTTATAAACCAATTTTTCATGTTCTGTGAGGAAATCTAAATGTTGCACAGAGCCTTCATTTGTTGAAATTGATGACCAAGTCGCTTCTGTGTCTTTCCCTTTTTCTTGCAGCAATTTTTGCAAATTTTTGTTCCTGACTGTGAAAGAACCAGATAAAGTTTTTTGAGTGAAACTATTTGCAGCATAGGGCTCAATGCCTGGAGAGGAATTTCCTGCAATGATTGAAATTGAAGCGGTTGGAGCAATTGCAAGCTTGTTTGAAAATCTTTCCATGATGCCAACTTCGGCAGCGTCAGGGCAAGCACCTTTTTCTTCAGCCAAATCTTTTGAAGATTGGTCAACTTGTTTTTTAATATGTTCAAAAATTTTCTTATTCCAAACTTTCGACATCACAGACTCAACCGGAACGTCATTTAATTGTAAAAATGAATGAAAACCCATCACGCCAAGGCCAACACTTCTTTCGCGCATTGCCGAATATTTCGCTCTGGCCATTTCTTCCGGTGCGTTGTCAATGTAGTCCTGTAGGACATTATCAAGAAAACGCATGATGTCTGGGATGAATTTCTCATTTTTTTCCCATGAGCTAAAATATTCCAAATTGACTGAAGACAAGCAACAGACAGCTGTGCGTTCATTTCCCAAATGGTCAGCACCTGTTGGCAGGGTGATTTCGCTGCATAGATTAGAAGTTTTTACTTTGAGTCCAAGTTTTTTATGATGCTCAGGAATTGTCTTATTCACCGTGTCTGTGAAAAGTAGGTATGGCTCACCTGTCTCAATTCTTGCTGTTAAAATTTCTGCCCACAAGCTTCTTGCGGAAATTGTTTCAATGACTCGGCCATCTTTGGGGCTCTTTAATTCCCAATCGCCACCTTTTTCAACTGCTTCCATGAATGAGTCAGGAATGCAAACGCCATGGTGAATGTTAAGAGCTTTGCGGTTCGGATCACCTCCTGTTGGTTTTCTAATCCACACAAATTCTCTGATTTCTGGGTGGTCAACTGGCAAATAAACTGCTGAGCTGCCTCTTCTTAGAGAGCCTTGTGAAATGGCAAGGGTTAAAGAATCTTGCACTTTGATGAAAGGAATGATGCCTGAAGTTTCTCCGTTAGAGCGCACTTTTTCACCAATCGAGCGAACATTTCCAAAATAGCTTCCAATGCCTCCACCTTTAGAAGCGAGCCAAACATTTTCATTCCATAAATCGGAAAGCCCTTTTAAACTGTCTGCTGTTTCGTTCAAATAGCAAGAAATTGGAAGGCCGCGGTCAGTTCCACCATTGCTTAAAACAGGCGTTGCTGGCATGAACCACAGGCAGCTCATGTAGTCATAAAGTCTTTGAGCATGTTCTTGATCATCAGCATAGGCTGAAGAAACGCGGGCGAAAAGATCTTGATTTTCTTCTCCTGAGAGTAAATATCTGTCTTGCAAAACAGATTTTCCGAATTTTGTGAGGTTTTCATCTCTTGATTTGTCAATTTTGATTTGATATTTATTTGCCATTTTTTTCCTGTAAATTGAGAGTTAGAAGTTAACTAAAAGTTAATGAAAACCTATATTATTGGCCTTAAAATTATGATAGCATATTTTTCTCCTAAATATAAGGGGAAAAAGCATATATGGTATAGATTTTTTTTTGACCTACTACATATAGATATGTGTGAATAAAATTTCAATGGTTATGTTATTGAATTTTTAAAAAAATTTGTTTTCGGCGGGGTTATTTTTAGTTAATTTCTTATGCATTCTTGTGTGAGTGCGAATTATGTAGGAAAAATTTGTGCCGCATTAATCTTTTGATGGAGCAAAAAAGTCACATATATTTTCTCTTAAGTTTTTGAAATTGCAATCCATTCTTCTTCAGTCAGAATTTTCACTCCAAGCTCTTCAGCTTTTTTTAGCTTGCTCCCAGAATCTTCCCCAGCAACAAGAAAATCTGTTTTCTTTGAAACTGCGCTGGCAACGTGAGCTCCCATGGTTTCGGCAAAATTCTTGGCTTCTGCTCGGCTGATTCTTTCAAGCTTTCCAGTGAAAACAACAATTTTTCCAGATAGGAAGCCTTCTTTTTCACTAATCAAAACAGCTTCTATATTTAACAACGAGATCAGCTTTTTTACAAGTAATAAATTTTGCTCATTTGAGAAAAAATTCAGAATTTCTGATGCCATTTTCTCACCAATCCCTTCAATTGCAAGCAAGTCATTCGATAAAGAAATTTCTTGATTAACTTCACGAATATTTTTAAGGGGAGATATTTTTGCAATCAAATTTTCTGGTGTTGTAAAAAATTGGGCCAGAATTTTTGCGCTATTTTCACCAATGTGACGAATTCCCAAGGCGTAAATGAAGCGGCTGAAAGAAATGTTTTTCGATCTTTCAATTGATTCAATTAAATTCGCAACAGATTGCTTGCCAAAACCTTCCATTTCTTCGATTTGCTTAGCATGATCTTTTAAGAAAAAAATGTCATGGGGGTTTTTAATTAAATCTTTCTCCCAAAAAATCTCCACTTGCCTTTGCCCCAAACCTTCAATATTGAAAGCTTGTTTTGACACAAAATGAATTAATGATTCAATGATCTGTGCCCTGCAATTCAGAGAATTCAAGCATCTCATCACTGCGCCATCATCAATTTTTTCAAGGTTGCTGTCACAAACTGGGCATTTAGTTGGAAATTCAAAAATTTCTAAATTTGAAGATCTTTTCGAAAAATCAACAGAATCAATTTGTGGAATGACATCGCCAGCCCTTTTCACGAAAACTTCATCTCCCACTCGCACATCTTTTCTTTGAATTTCGTCAGCATTATGCAAAGAAGCTTTAGAAACCATGACGCCTCCAATGTTGATGGGCTCAAGTTCAGCAACAGGGGTGATGGCGCCTGTTCTGCCAACTTGCACTCTGATGGCATTCACTCTGGTTCTGGCCAAAATTGCTGGGAATTTATGGGCAATTGAGTGGCGTGGCGTCCTGCCCACAACTCCCAGCCTTGCTTGCAAATTCAGGTCATTTAATTTAAAAACAATTCCATCAATGTCATAGGGCAGTTTGAATCTCATTTCTGAGATTTTCTCAAAATAATTTTGCATTTCTGAGAAATCTTTGCAAATTGCAGAATTTTCATTCACCATTAACCCAAATTCTTTCAATTTTTTTAGAACTTCAAATTGAGTTAGGAAAAATTTTTCTGTCACTTGGCCGAAGCCATAGACGAAATATTTTAGCTTTCTTTTTGCAGTCACTTTCTCATCAAGTTGACGCAAAGAGCCTGCGGCAAAATTTCTGGGATTTGCGAATTCTTGCAAATTTTGTTCTTTCTGCTTTTGATTAAAGAGAAAGAAATCTTCCCGGTCCATATAAACCTCTCCTCTGACTTCGAGAATTGGAGGGTGGTCATTTTGGAGTTTTGTTGGGAAATTTTCAATTGTCATGATGTTTTTTGTGATATCTTCTCCAATTCTTCCATCGCCCCTGGTTGCAGCATGTTTTAAAATGCCATTTTCATAGAATGCTGCGAAAGACACTCCGTCAATTTTTGGCTCAGCTGTCATTTCCAGATCTTGTTCAATCATGAGAAATTTTTTAATTCTTTTGATGAAATCAGCTAAATCTTCTTGCGAAAAAGAGTTTGCTAGTGAAAGCATGGGGATCATATGTGTGATTTTTTTGAATTTCGAAGAAGCAGAAGATCCAACTTTTTGTGATGGGCTGGTTGCACGCATCAAATGTGGAAATTCTTTCTCAAGTAATTCATTAAAAGCAAAAATCTGATCAAATTCTGCGTCAGAAATTTCAGGTTCATTTTTTTGATAATATAGTCGATTATGTTTCTCAATTTCAATTTCAAGGATCTGCAAAAGATTTTTTACATTTTCTTCCTCAAGCTCTTTGACATTCAAATTTCTGATTTTATTTAACAAATCTTGTGACATTGATTAAGCATTACCTCGGGCTAGTTATGATTTTGAAATTTTGAATTGCTTCATGAGTTTCCATTTTGAGAATTAAATTAGGATTCACTTTATATATTTCTGGTAATTCTAGATCTAATTCATGAGAATCTAACAAAAATTTCACATTAAATTTCACATTGATGAAACAATCTTCTGTGTTTTTGACAATGTTTTCTTTAATCAATAAAGCAATTTCTTTCGAGCTGGTGGTGAGATTTACGAAGATGGTTTTAGAACTAAAAAATTCATGTAAGACATGAATGTCTCGTGCATTCACCCTGATGCCACCGTCATCTTTTCGCACTTCAGCTTCAAGATGAATTGCTCCTTTTTCTGAAAAAATCTTAGATGCGGAAGCTAAGATTGCATCATCAAAAACTGAAAATTCTATGATCCCAGAAGGGTCAGACATTTGCACGGTCACATAGCGCCCTTTTGGTGAAACACGAGTTCTGCTTGAAAGCACAACGCCGCATATTTTCAAAAGATGAACGCCATTTTCCATTTGAGAAATGATTTCGCTTGCTAATTTAATGTCAAAAATTCTAAAAAGTGGAACAAATTTATCAACAGGATGTTTACGCAAATAAAATCCAACAGCCAATGCTTCATGAGCTAGTTTTTCATCTTCATTCCATTCTGGCATTTTTGTGATGGCATTTTCAACATTTGTCTCAGAACTTGTTCCAAATAAACTAATTTGACCAGTTTCAAGTTCTTGCAATTTAATGCCATTTTGTTTGGTGATGATCTCAACCGCTTCACAAAGCTCTCTTCTGTTTTCATAAATAGATTCAAAAGCGCCAGATTTGATTAAAGATTCTAATTGTCTCTTATTAATCACCGAACCATCAAGTCTGCTGATGAAATTGTCAAGTGATTTGAACTTGCCGTTTTTTTCTCTCTCCATGCGCAAATTTTTCATGGCAGCTAAACCAACGCCTTTAAGTGCTGCAAGAGCATAGCGAATTTTGCCATTTTCAATGGAGAAAAATTCTTGTGAAAAATTGATGCAAGGAGGGAGAATTTCTAAACCTAAATGCTTTGCTTCTTGAATGAAAATGACAATCTTGTCAGTGTCATTAATTTCCAAATTCAAAGTTGTCACAATGAACTCTAACGGGTGGTTCGCTTTTAAAAATGCGGTTTGATAGGAGATCATTGCGTAAGCAGCGGCGTGTGATTTATTAAACCCATAACCAGCAAATTTTGCTACGAGATCGAAGATTTCTGAAGCTCTTTTCATGGGCAGTTTATTTTTCACCGCGCCAGAAACAAAAATTTCTCTTTGATCATCCATTTCAGCTTTAATCTTCTTACCCATGGCGCGTCTCAGCAAATCTGCGGCACCAAGCGTATATCCTGCAAGGATCTGAGCAATTTTCATCACTTGTTCTTGATATATGATGACACCAAAAGTTTCTTTCAAAACTTCTTCTAAGCTGGGGTGCAGATAGTCCGGTTTTTCAATTCCGTGTTTGCAAGCAATATAGGTTGGGATGTTATCCATTGGGCCAGGTCTGTAAAGCGCACCAAGAGCGATTAAATCTTCAATTGAATCAGGGCGCATTTTGCACAAAGCATCACGCATGCCCGCACTTTCAAATTGGAACACGCCGATTGAGATGCCTTTGGAAAGCATTTCAAAAGTTTTGGCATCTTTTAGGTCAATTTTTGTGATCTCAATGTCAATTTTCTGTGTTTCTTTAATGATTTTGCAGCAATCAGCAATTAACGTCAAAGTTTTTAAACCCAAGAAATCGAACTTAACCAGACCAACTGCTTCAGCATATTTCATAGAATATTGCACGACGAGCATGTCAGATTTATGGTCTTTATAGAGAGGAACAATTTCTAAAAGCGGCCTGTCAGCAATGACAACGCCTGCAGCATGAGTTGACACATGTCGGTTCAAACCTTCAAGTTTCAGTGCAGTGTCAAGCAATTTTGCAATGTTTCTGTCATCTTGAGCAGCTTTCCTGAGCATTGGCTCCATTTCAATTGCGCCTGACAAATCCACAGGGTTAACGGGGTTGAATGGCACCATTTTAGAAATTCTGTCTACTTCAGAATAGGACATTTGCATGACTCTCCCAACATCTCGCAAAACAGCCCTTGCTTGCAATTTTCCAAAAGTGATGATTTGTGCAACTCTGTCATAGCCATATTTTTGCTGCACATATTCAATCACTAAGTCTCTTTTTTCTTGGCAAAAGTCAATGTCAAAATCTGGCATTGAAACACGTTCTGGGTTCAGAAAACGTTCAAAAATGAGGCCAAATTTAATGGGGTCTAAATCTGTTATTTGCAAACTCCAGGCAACTAGAGAGCCAGCACCAGAGCCACGACCAGGGCCAACTGGAATGTCATTTTTCTTGCTCCATTTAATGAAATCAGACACAATTAAAAAATAGCCAGGGAAGCCCATTTCAATGATGATATTTAGCTCATATTCTAATCTTTTTCTATATTTCTCATGTTCTTCTTGTGGAATGCTCATTTGAATGAATCTTTCTTCAAGGCCGTCAATCGATTCATTTCTTAAAGACTCAGACTCACTTAAGCCATCTTTAGTGAAATTTGGCAGCATTGGAGGATGTTCGCTGACTTTGAACCCGCAAGATTTTGCAACCAAAATTGTGTTATCTATTGCCTCAGGCAGGTCAGAAAAAAGCTGAGACATTTGTCTTGAAGATTTAAAGAAACATTCCTCATTGGACCGGCGCCTATCTTCCTCCACTAAATAGCGTCCTTCTGAAATGCATAAAAGAGCGTCATGAGCCTCGAATTTTTCCCTATCAGCAAAAAAAACATTATTTGTGGCAATGATTGGAATGTTATGTTTCAAGGCAAGTGGGATTTTGATTTTTTCTAAATCTTCCTCAAATGCGTTTCCATGGCGATTAAACTCCATGAATAAGTTATTTCCATAAATTTCTTTTAACTCAAGTAAGATTTTTTCAGCTTCTTGGTGAGAGTTAGACAAAATTAAATCATCAAAAACACCATCAATTCCTGCTGTTAAAGCAATTAAACCCTGACTCCATTCTTTTAAATCAGAAAATTTCACATGTGGTGCTTGTTCGCCTTTACTGTCAATATAGGCTTTGCTTGAAAGCTTGATTAAATTAGCGAAACCATTTGCATTTTTAGCTAGCAAAATAATTTTATGAAATTCTGAATTTAGCTTAGTTTTAACCAAGAAATCACAAGAAAGCTCAATCCCAATGATTGGTTGAATTCCTTCAGAAGCTGCAGCCATTGAGAATTCTAAAGAAGCAAATAAATTATTACTGTCAGTCACTGCAACTGCAGGCATGTGGAATTTTTTGCTCAGCTCAATTAGTTGCGGAATTTTCACTGCCCCTTCTGAAAGAGAATAGGAACTATGGAGCCTTAAATGGATGAAATCTTTGTTTTTCAAAACTTTTTCCTAATGATTTACCTTTAATTTAGAATTTTTCGAGATTGTAAAATAAAGGTTGATTTTTATTTTTTTCGGTCATAATATATTTTGGTTTAGTTTAGTTCAAAAAAAAAATAATACTAGCAAAAAATAGGACAAACATGAAAAAAGTTGTGATTTCTGGAATGATTGGAAACGGCCTAGAGTGGTATGATTACGCGCTTTATGGGCAATTTGCGACAATAATAAGCCGCATTTTCTTTCCCTCCTCAGACCCTTATCTTGCCCTCATGGGAACCTATAGTATTTTCGCAGCCGGCTTCATCATGAGGCCAGTTGGTGCTGTCCTGTTTGGTTACATTGGAGACAAATTCGGCAGAAAAACTGCGCTTGCACTTTCAATTTTAATGATGTCAATTCCCACTGCTTGCATTGGCCTGCTCCCATCATATGAAAAAATTGGAATTTTGGCGCCCATTCTTCTTGTGTTCATCAGACTTTTGCAAGGCATTTCACTTGGAGGAGAGTTCAGTGGTTGCATTGCTTTCATTGTGGAACATGCGCCTGACACGAAAAGAGGAATTGCTGGCAGCAGCTCCATGATCAGCATGTGTTTAGGGATTTTGCTTGGCATGATTGTCGCAACCATCACTAATTTGTCGCTTGATGAAGAAGATTTCTTAAATTGGGGTTGGAGAATTCCTTTCATTTTAAGTTTATTCGTTGGATTAATAGGTTTTTACATCAGATCTCACTTGTCAGAAAGTCCTAAATATATTGAGGCGAAAGAAAAAAATCTTCTTGCTAAAGCTCCAGCTCGGAAAATTTTTAAAGAATATATGCCAGAGCTCGTCATTGCCAGTGGAATGTATTTGACTGTGACGGTGCCGTTTTATTGTTTAGTTGTGTTTTTTAAAGATTTTACAATAAATTTCTTGAAATATTCAACTTCAGATGCTTTCATAATCAATTTAATTTCCATCATCATTTTAACAGCAGCCATGCCAATTTCGGCCATTTTGTCAGATAGATTCGGCAGAAAGAAAATCCTACTTGGAAATATAGTGGCTTTCATAATATTAACCTATCCAATTTTCTGTCTGATGTCTGCTGATTCTTTTGCTTTAAGGCTAACTGGTCAAGCCATTTTTGCCCTGATTGCTTCATTCTATATTGCACCAATTCCGGCTGCTTTAGTTGAGCTTTTTCCTACAAGCGTTCGTTTCACTGGTGTTGCATTGTCCTATAATATCTCAGCTGCACTTTTTGGTGGCACAACACCCATCATTGCAACATGGCTCATTAACAGCACAGGAATGAATCTTTCTCTTGCGTTTTACATCATTTTCATTGCCTGCGCGACATTTGCAATGATTCATAAATTTAAAGATCGCTATAGAGAGCCGCTCAGAATTTGCTGATTGAATTTAGTTTTTCAATGATTAAATCCCAAATTCTGCGTTGTGAGAAGAGAGGGTCTCCTTTTAGTTGGTTAAATGACCTTAAGCCAGTTGGAGAGGTGATGTTAATTTCGGTTAGATTTTCACCAATGAGATCTAACCCTGCAAAGAAAATTCCAGAATCTTTAATTTCCCTGATCACATCTTCACAGATCATTTTTTGCTTTTCAGTCAGAGATGTTGCCTCAAAAGAGCCTCCTGAGGCTAGATTTGCTCTCACGCCTCCTTTAATTGGGAATCTTGCAATGATGCCAATGATTTCATCAGCTGCAATCAAAACTCTTTTATCTCCAATTTCATAAATTTCTTCAATAAATTTTTGGAGAATGATTGGCTGATCATGTTTTTCAATGAGATTTTCAATGATTGGCAGGGAGTTTGGGTCATTTTCTGTGATCAAGAAAACATCTTTCCCACCAGCTGCATAGAGAGGTTTTGCAACCATTTTCGGATGTTTTTGCCTGAATTCCCTAATGAGTTTCCCATCTCTGGTAATTAAAGTCTCTGGCATATATTTTGCGAAAGAAGAAAATGGAAAAATTTTTTCTGGATGTGTGATTAGGGAAGTTGGAGAATTCACGAAGAAAACATCTTTTTCCAGATTTCGCAGTAAATGTGCCAAGGTCAAATATTGCATGTCATAAGGCGGGTCATTTCTGATGAAAATCACATCAAAATCTTGCAGTGATTTATTTCGAGAGATGGGGTCTTTGGAGGGTGTGGGAATTGGGGAGTTAAGTTCAAAAATCTCTGCAGCATAAACTTCCCCATTCAAGCCATATAGGCTTTTGGGGTAATAATAAGAAATCTCAAAGTTCCTCGCAAACGCCTCTTCCATGAAAGCAACGCTTGTGTCGGTTTCGAAATATAGTTTCTCAATTTCATCAATCTGAAAAGCAACTTTAAGTTTCTTCAATTATTTCCCTTCATTTCTCAAATTATGATCTTTAGTTCTCGCATAGTTTTTCACATTTTTCACGCCTTGAACAGAGCGAGCAATGTCTGTGACTATGGCAAGCTCACTTTCGCTTTGTGCAATCCCCAGAATATATACAACACCGTCAATTGTGTCCAAAGTGTAGTTAATTGATCTGAGATTTTTTTCAATTAGGAGTTTGCCTCTGATTTGTGAAGTGATGAAGCTATCTTGTGCATATTGCTTGATGTCAAAATTGTGTCCTTTTTTAACTCGAATTTCATTAATCACCTCTTTCACACCTTTAACTGACCAAGCAAGTCTAATTGCTTCAAGCTTCGCATCATTGTCAGTAACAGTGCCATTAAGAAGCACTCTGCCTTCTGTCACTTTTACGTCAATTGGAGTGAAAATTCTGTCAACATCATATTGAAAATAGGCATTTTTAATTTTCGCCCAAATTGCTGAATCTTCAGCAGCGCTTCCAATGCGACGTTCCTGTGCTGCTCCAAGGGCCGTAACCCCAGCTCCGCCGACATATGCAGGTGCGCAAGAAGTAGCTAAGCAAATTATTGATAGAAAAAATATTACCATTTTTGTTTGCATTTTTTTGCCTCAATTAAAATAAAAAAACAGAAATCAATTTACTGATGAAAAATAAAATGATTTGATAAATTTTAATGATCACACTAAGAATTGGTCCTGAGAATCTCAAAATAATCACCAAACTAGCTAACAAGATTAAAACTGTCAAGATGTTTTTCACAATGATCAGCTGTTTGCTTGGGTTCACATTTCTCAGCTTATAAAAGCAAAATAACATTAATGAAATCACAGAAATGAAAATGATCATTTTTTAGAGTAACCAAAAATCAGAATTACATAAATCATAATTTAATATTAAGTCAAAAATTATAAAATAACAATTGTAATCTCATGCTTTTTATGATAGTTTTTCATATGTAAAATAATGTTAAAAAATGGTCTCAGGAAATGTTGAAAAATATCATTTTTATTTTGATTTGTGTGCTTGGCATCACTTATGCTTACAACAAAATCACCTCCAAGAAAACAACAGAAACAGTCATTCCTGTTTTAAAAGTTGGCATTTCCGCTGACTATCCTCCTTTTGAATATATTCAAAATGGGAAAATCATTGGTTTTGATGTTGATTTAGCAAAAGAAATCACTAAAGAACTCGGTTTTGCTTTGCAAATCATTGAAATGGATTTCTCAGGTCTCATGCTCTCTCTTCAACAAGGAAAGCTTGATTTTGTGATTTCTAACATTTCCATTAATGAAAAAAGAAAACAAAACACGGATTTCTCCATCCCTTATTATGAAGGCTCCATTGCAGCAGTCAGTCTAAGTAACATGCATATTGTCAATTCAGACAATCTTTACGAAAAAGCTGTTGGTGTTCAAGTTGGGTCAACCATGGAAGAATTCATCAGGGAACGAGTTGTTTCTTCGAAAATTAATTTAATCACTTTACAGAAAGTTCCTCAACTTCTCCAAGAATTGAAACTTGGCAGAATTGATGTTGTTCTTGTTGATCAGACGCAGGTTGCACAAATTAAAGACAAAATGCCAGAAATGACTGCCATGGTTTTAGAAGACACAATCTCGCAATATGCCATTGCTTTTCAGAAAAATTCTGCATTAACAGAAAAATTTAACCAGGCCATCCAAAAATTGAAAGATTCAGGTTTCATCGCCTCATTGGAGGAAAAATGGTTGAAGTGAATTTGGAGTCACTTCTTGGCAATCATTCTTGGATTCTCTACATCATTGGGGGAATTTTTCTGACGCTTTCCTACGCTGCTGTGTCTTTGTTTTTTGGTCTAATTCTTGGCAGTCTCATCACAATTGTGAATTTTGTCAGTCAAAATCGTTTTGTGAAATTTCTCCTTGCTCTATATGTCTCTTTTTTCAGAGGCACACCATTGTTAGTGCAAATTGTTCTCTGCTATTGGGGGCTTCCTTCTCTTACGGGAATCAGCATCAGTCCATTTGTTGCGGGAATTCTTGTTTTTTCTCTAAATTCAGCGGCCTATGTTTCAGAAATTATTCGTTCTGGCATTAGTGCAATTGATGCGGGGCAGTTCGAGGCTGGTCAGGCTCTGAATTTGTCAAAATTTCAGATAATCATCAAAATCATTCTGCCACAAGCCATTAAAAACATGATCCCTTCTTTGATTAATGAAATGGTTGATTTAATCAAAGAGTCATCCATCATCTCAATCATTGGTCAGGCTGACATCATGAAAAGGGCACAAAATGTGGCTGCTCAGACAAATGAATATATGGCACCACTTTTAGTTGCTGCTGCATGCTATTATGTTTTAGTCAGCTTTTTCAGCCATTTTGCAAGAAAAATTGGGGCGCAGAAATGATTGAAATTGAAAATCTGACAGCAATGTTTAAAACTCAGAAAATTCTCGATGATGTGACTTTTTCAGTTAAAAAAAATGAAGTCATTGCCATCATTGGTCCTTCTGGAGGAGGGAAGTCAACAATTTTGCGCTGCATTAACGGATTAAACCCAGATTTCCAAGGGAGAATTTCTGTTGATGGAATTGATGTGAATCAAAAAAATATTAAAAAGATCAGAAGCAAAGTAGGAATGATTTTTCAAAATTTCAATCTTTTCAATAATTTAAACATATTAGAAAATCTAATTCTAGCTCCCACAGAATTAGGTCGAATCAGCAAAAATGAAGCAATTGAGAAAGCGAATATTTGGCTTGAAAAAGTTGGGCTTGGCTCAAAAACTTTAGACATCAAAAATAAAATGCCAAAAAATCTTTCAGGTGGTCAAAAACAAAGAGTGGCAATTGCACGTGCTTTAATGCTTGAACCTGAGGTTCTTTTGTGTGACGAACCAACCTCTGCCCTTGACCCGGAAAATGTTAGTGAAGTTTTGAATGTTTTAAAAAGCCTATCGGAAAATGACATGACAATTTTGCTTGTGACGCATGAAATGAAATTTGCCGAAGAAGTGAGTGATAGAGTGATTTTCCTAGAAGAGGGGAAAATCATTGAGAATTCTGAAACTGCTCAATTTTTTAAAGAAGCTTCCTCTGAAAGAGCAAGAAGATTTTTACAATCATAATTGTTTTAGGAGGTGATTTATGAAAACCATACCTCCTAAATTCATCTATTTATGTGATATGAAGCCAGATTTTTTCTTTCTTCTCTGATGCGATCTTGGAAAGAAGCAATTTGTTTATATCCCTCAATATTTGGATTTTCTGGGAATGCTTTAAGCATCATGGTGCCAATTGTTTCGGGGATGGTTGAGAGCAAATCTTGACAAAATTTTGCTAACTCTCCTGCAGGCAGAATTACGCAATATTGTACCAATCGCAAAAGAGTTTTGGTGGAAAAAGCTGTAATTACACTTATTTTTGGTGAATTGCCTATTTCTTTAATTTCTGAATCGATGGCCTCATTAGCCTTAATCAAAGCTTGTTTTGCACATGCAAATGCCACTGGTGAAATCAAAATTGCTGTTCCCAAATTAACAATTGGGCTGATGATTGGCACAAAATTTGCCAGCAATGCAAGATTTGTCAGTGTTATTCCAGAGGCTACGGTTCCAGTGATTTGCTCCAAATGAGGCACTTCTATTTCTTTTGCATATTCAAGCGCAAAAGAAGCGCTGGCAGCAAACACCACGCCAGTCACTCCTGCAATTGCGAAGAGAGCAAGGCCATTTCCAACTAAGAACAGATTTCTTACTTTTAGAGAAGCATCTTCTTTCTTTGCAGAATTAATTGTGTCGATTAACTGTCTTTCTGACTCTTCCCGTTGTCTTCTGGTGAGTTTTTGATCGGAATCTTCCAAGAACACGAAACTATCAACTAACTCTTGAACATCAAGGCCAGAAATTTCTCTAGCTATCTGTTTTGCGCTTTTTTGTTTTTTATTAATGAATGGTAATCCTATAAATGACATTTTGTTTCCTCTAGATTAAGAAATATAATAATATTCAATATTGTGACATAAAAGTGACGGTTGGTCAAGAGGGAGAATGACGTTCAAGTTAAAATTCTAATGAATTTTTAATAAAATCTTAAATATTCAATCTTTTCTAAAGAGCTAACTAGCTGTAAAACCAGATAAAACTAAGATCACAAAAAAGGTTATAGAATTGGGCTGTAATTTTACAAGGTCATTTTATTAGATTTTCCAGTTTATATCCTTCGCATTTGCTGTAAAATTTTGTGGTAATCCGGTGTTGTTTTTCCTATGGAATGTAACATAACACTGGTTTGCCGCGCCTTTGGCTCGCAATGACTGAGTGTTGAATTTTTAATTATATGCCAAGTCATTAACCGTTAATAGTTTCTTTATCTTCCATTCTGACACAAATCCTCATCCAATTCTATAACCTTTTTATGTGATCTTAGTTATAAATTAGGAATCCATAAAGGATATAATGAACGTTAGCCATGCGATAGATTGTTTCATCAAGTCCTGCTTTTACGACTTGGATTGGGGGGGTGAATGCTTTTTAACTTTACTATTTTAAAAAGAGATACTTCAGCCGCTCTTGACTCGGAAAATGTTATTGAAATTGAAAATTCTGAAACTATTTTTGAAAGAAGCTTCCTCTGAAAGAGCGAGAAAATTTTTACAATCATAAATGGGCGCCTTATAAAAGCCATAAAACGCCCTTCTAAATTCACCTATTCACAGAATTACCAGAAGATTTTCTTGCAATCGCTCGATCTTGATGAGAAGCAATTTGCGAATATTCTACAACATTTTGATCTTGTCTAGATGCTCCAAGAATTATCTTGCCAATTTCTGTAGGAATTGCTGAGAACAAATTCTGACAATATTTTGCTAATTGTCCAGTAGGTTGAATTGCGCAATTTTTTATCAAGCGCAAAAGAGTTTTTGTAGAAATTGCCACAATCATATTACTTTTTCCTAAGGAGTTTTCTGTTTTTTCAATTTGTGAATCAATCGCTTTATTAGCTTCGATTAAAGCTTGTTTTGCACATGCAAATGCAGCAGGTGAAGCTAAAACTGCTGTTCCTAAATTCACAATTGGGCTGATGATTGGTGCTATATTTGCTAGCAACGCAAGGTTTGTCAAGGTCATTCCGGAAACCATGGTTCCAGTGATTTGCTCTATATGAGGTACGTTTCTTTCTTTAGCGCATTTCAATATTAAAGAAGAGCTTGCAGCAAACACCATGCCAGGCGCTCCTGCAATTGTGAATAAAGCAATGCCGTTGCCAACTAAAAGCACATTTCTTACATTTCGTGAAATATTTTCATTCATTGCGTGTTTAATTGCTTGGACTAATTGTTTTTCTGATTCTTGCTTTTGTTCTGGAGTTGGTTTTTCGATGTCGTCGACCAAGTGGACGAAATCGGCGATAATATCTTCAACAAGTACTGAGTTAGCTTGTATTTGAGCGTCAATAGCATTTTGTTTTCTGTTGATGATTGGTAATCCTACAAATGGCATTTTTTTCCCTTTTAAGAAATGTTAACTAATATATTCAGCATTGTGACATAAAAGTAACATATAGTCAAAGGAAAAATAGCGGTGAAATGAAGAATTTTAATTGATCACAGTAGTATTTTGGGAAATTAATTCTTTCTAAAAAGCCAACTAGCTGTAAAACCAGACAAAACTGCAAGAAAGACAGTCAAGAATCCATAAATGACGTAATTAACATTAGCCATACGATAGATCATTGCGTCAAGTCCTGTTTTTACAACTTGAATTGGGGTGGTCTGAATGCTTTTCAATTCGCCATTATTAAAAAGATATACTTCAGCCATATAGATTCCAGGAATGATATTTTCTGGGAATTTCAGCTCTATGCAGAAAAGGGCATTTCCAATGAAAGAAATTGGGGTGATTTGGACGTTATATAGGTTATTGTTAATATGCTCGTTGATTAGCGCTTTCTCAAAATCATCAGGTGAGGATGATTCTTGAGTGAAACTAAGGTTATCAAGGCCAATTGACATATTTTTAAAAATATAGTCATTTTTAATGATCTCAATTGGGCTGCTTGATGAGATGTTATAGAAACTTTCAACATTTTCAAAAGAAACTTGTTTCCGATTAACCCAAACTCCGGCAAGTTTCTCTTTTTTGCGGACAATGTAGGATTTCTTAGGTCCGCGCACAACCACAATGATGTCACCTGGATCATTTCTCGCTCCAAAGAGCAGCAGTTCAACGCCTGTGAATTTTGTGTCAATTTTGATTAAATGTTCTGAAAGATCAGCGATAAAAGGTCGATGTAGCATTGGTTTAGCATTTGAAGTGAAAGAAGTTAATGCCAGTGTCGTCATTATAATGCTGATTTTTAAGAAAAATTTCATCAATACCTCTTCTAATTTGGAATGATCATGAAAGGATTGCTTGGTTCGGTAACTAAATTATGTATAAGGCGCACAACCACGCATAATACAATGACTGACATCATGGCACGCAGTTTGGCAGCGGTGGTTTTGATTGCAAGTAGAGAACCAATTTGTGCACCAATTGTGGCACCGGTGAGCATCAGAATTGTTAAAATGATGTCAACAGATTGGTTAGTCACAGCATGCATGAATGTTGAGAAAGAAGTGACAAACACAATTTGGAAAAGTGAAGTCCCAATTGCTGTAATGGTTTTCATTCCCAGAATATAGATCATTGCTGGCATCATGATGAATCCTCCGCCAATTCCCATGATGGAAACTAAAATGCCTGCAAAAAGCCCAATGAAGAAAGGCAAGAGGAAGCTGACTTCAATGTTGGACACTGGAAAATATGTCCTAAAAGGGATGAATGACAATTTATTTGCGATTCCTTGAATTTCAAGTCTATTTTCCTTTCTCTCTTCTGGTAAGGAGATTTTATCTATTTTTTTCTGCTTGATGATTTTCATGATGCTTTCAACAAGCATGACACTGCTGATGCTGCCCAGGAGAAACACATAGCACAAATGAATCACCAAGTCAATTTGGCCAATTTTATTTAACATGTTGAAAGTCCAAATGCCAATTGAAGAGCCGATCGTTCCTCCGGCAGTTAGAACTAGTCCCATTTTGATGTCAACATTATGCCGATTTAAATGAGCAAGACAGCCTGAAAGAGAAGAAGCAATGATTTGATTGGTGGAGCTTGCAACAGCAACCATTGGGGGAATGCCAAGAAAAATCAAAATTGGCGTCATGAGAAAGCCACCGCCAATGCCAAACATTCCAGACAAGACGCCAGTGACACCACTGAGGAAAATGATTAGAAAAGCATCAATTGGAACTCCAGCAATAGGTAAATATATTTGCATTAGACAACCTTTGAGTAATAATCAAGAGTATATATAGCAAATATGATAAATAAAAATTATGCTAATAGCAATAGTAAATGTTTGTTTTATGGGCATTAGTTTTGAGTGAGTTTTTTGACTATTTATTTCTATTAGATAATGCAAATGGTTAAGTTTAAGATTTATATTAAATTGAAAGACAGGTGCTTATTTTTGGGAAAGACGCTTTAGACATTGCTGATGAGCGAAATTGCACGCATGGGCTGAAAATGATTCTCGCAGCCAGAAGCAAAAGCCCAGTCACAGAAGGTTATGAATGCAACGGAGACGAATGCACAATCCTTGGAGAAGTGGAAGAAATTGCCTAGTCACTAAAGACTGGGCACATTTCACCAGCAATTTCTAACTGACCAGGTAGGTCATTTACACAGGTGCCAAGATTTTTCAAATCTTCTAAAAGCCAAAAATTACGGTCTGCGGATTTTCCTCCGATAGATAAATAAGCGAGTTTATACATCTCCGCTTCACCATTATCACCAAGGTCATCTTCTATAGCTAGGATCATATAAAAAGGTCATGGAATTGGATTGTAATTTTTACACCTATTTGCTGTAAAATTTGTGACAATCCAGAGTTATTTTTCCTATGGAATGTAACATAACACTGGTTTGCCGCGCCTTCGGCTCGCAATGACGGAGTTGTTAAATCTTTAATTACATACTTGTTAATGGACTATTGGGACATAAATCTTCATCTAATTCCGTGACCTTTTTATATAACCTTAGCTATGCAAATGATGCAGTGCAATATTCCGGCGAATTAAATCGCGACAATTCCGAACTTTAAAAACTCATAACATTTAATTATCTAAATTTGAAATTAATTGCTGGAAATCTGGTGATTTCTGTATTATATTAAGAAGCAATATAGCAAATTAATTTTTATATTGAGGATGTTAAATGTCTGAAAATGTCATGGAACTTGTTCCTACTGCAATTGAAGAGGAAATGAAAAAGTCCTATTTGGACTATGCAATGAGCGTGATTGTCAGTCGTGCAATTCCAGATGCCAGAGATGGTCTGAAACCTGTTCATAGAAGAATTCTTTACGCAATGCATGCATCTTCTTGCGATTGGAACAAGCCTTATCGCAAATCGGCAAGAATCGTTGGTGATGTGATGGGTAAATTCCACCCACATGGTGATCAAGCGATTTATGACTCTTTGGTCAGAATGGCGCAAAATTTCTCTCTCAGATTGCCACTTGTTGATGGGCAAGGTAACTTTGGTTCCATGGATGGAGACTCACCAGCATCAATGCGTTACACTGAATCTAGAATGCATAAAGCCGCTCATTCCATTTTGGCCGACATTGACAAAGACACAGTTGATTTCACACCAAACTATGACGGCGCAGAAATGGAACCAAAAGTCCTGCCTGCAATGTTCCCAAATTTGCTGGTCAATGGCGCTGGCGGGATTGCGGTTGGAATGGCCACAAACATTCCCCCTCATAATTTAGGGGAAATTATTGACGCATGTTGTGCTTTCATTAATAATGAAGAAATTTCAGCTGAAGAACTTTGCGCCTTTGTGCAAGGACCAGATTTTCCAACTGGCGGAATCATTCTCGGTAAAGGAGGAATCAGGTCTGGTCTCATGACTGGACGCGGCTCAATCATCATTCGCGGCAAAGCAGAAATTGTTAAAATTAAAGAAAATCGCGAAGCAATCATCATTCATGAAGTGCCCTATCAAGTCAATAAAGCAAAAATGGTTGAGAAAATTGCTGAAAATGTTAGAGATAAACGCATTGAGGGCATTTCTGATTTGCGCGATGAATCTGACAAATCTGGCGTGAGAGTTGTGGTGG
>CAYLHV010000004.1:0-107777 GCA_964383745.1 uncultured Rickettsiales bacterium
TGAGGCCTCCTGAACAATTTACTCCTATTTGAAATATAATAGTTGATGACGGAGTAGGTTGGATTCTTGCTTTGAAAATTTATCTGAACATTCCTTCTTCTGCAGAATTGATGGATTTTTTTGAGGAGAATTTATTTATTCCAGCTAGAATATAGGACTCTTTTATTTTTTCCAGCTCCATAGTTTCTTCTATTATGTGAGGAATTTTTGATTTCATATCTTCACTTAGATTTTTTATTGCATTTATGTAATCATAATCTATGAAATATAGAGCAAATCTGGCATCTTCCAGAGATATGTTGTCACTATACATGATCTTCACAATTCTTTTGAAAATTTTTCCTATTTTATTATTTACAATAGATTCATGCAATATGTCAACATCATCGCTTCTTTCAAAATAATCTATTCCTGATTCTTGATAGTGATTTCTATTTTCAAATTCTCTGGCTCTCATTGCGCAAATTTGTCCCATTTCTTCAGAAATCAGCTCAGAGACTTGACTATATATGAATTTTAATTCGGAGTCACATTCCAAAGCCTTGCCTAAATTTAAGCTATTATCTAAGATATGTAAAAAAAGCTGTGAATTAAATTTAACAAAACAACTCACTTCTTTTTTTACAAAATTCTCATGCTTCTCAAGCAATTTTTTACATCCATCTGTTAATTTGAATGTAAATCCATGAATCTGGGACTCCACTAATGCTATGATGGTTGGCATTTTTAACATTTTTTTAATCTTAGGGTTTGTTGTAAGGTCTAATGCCATTTTCCCTTCTGAATTTTGAGCAGTGACATCAGCCCCTTTTTTGATCAATAATTCAACAATATCTTCGCGGCCATATTGGGTTGCGATTATTAATGCATTATAGCGACCTTTATTTCTAGAGTTAATTCTGGCTCCGGCATTGAGAAGTAATTCGACAATGTCTTTATGGCCATGTTGGGTTGCGATCATCAATGCGGTCCATCCATTTTGATTTTTCATGTTAACAGCAACTCCAGCATTGAGCAGTAATTCGACAACATCTTTACGGCCATGTTTACTTGCAAGCATCAATGCATTATAAAGTTCATCATTTTGAGTGTTAACAGCAACTCCAGCATTGAGCAGTAATTCGACAACATCTTTATGGCCATATTGACTAGCAAACATTAGTGCAGTCCACCCATTTGCCTTTTGAGCAGAAACATCAGCTTCTGCTTCTATCAAGAATCTTACAATTTTCTCATGGCCTTTTTGACTTGCGAACATTAATGCAGTACATCCCGATTTGGTTTTGAAATTAACATCGGCACCTTTTTTGATTAATAATTCGACAATTTTAGCGTGACCTTCATTGCTCGCAGACATTAATGCGGTGGTTTCATATTGATCTTGAGAATTAACACTAGCTCCTAATTTTATCAATAATTTTGTAATATTTTGATAGCCATCTTCAATTGCGGAAAGTAGAAAAATATTTAGCATAGACCCTCATTCTCAATAATTTTGAGACATTATAATGCGGGTGTGATTTAATGCAAGGGAAAATTATTGTGGTTGTTTTGGAAAAATTTGCTGAATTTTTCTTTTGCTTCTTCCATTGTGGAAAATTCTAAAATGTTGTTTGTGGGGAGTTGGTGTTTGAACCAGGTGAATTGGCGTTTGGCATATTGGCGGGTGATTAGTTTGGCTTTTTCAGAGGCGTCTTGCAAAGAAATTTCTTGATTTAAAAATGCGCGAATTTCGGGAACGCCATGGGCTTTTAAAATTGGAGATTTGGGGTCGATTAGGGAGATTTTATCATTTAATTTTGCAACTTCTTCAATGACGCCTTTTTGAAGCATTTGGTCAAATCTTTCATTGCAACGAGTTCTTAGGAAATTTCGCTCGGGCCAAAGGCAGATGATTTTGAATTTATGATTTTCAAATTTCTTGATGTGCTTTTGAGATTGCCAAAATTTGATTGATTTGCCGGATTCTAGAAAAATTTCTAAAGCACGCCTCTGTCTTTGTGTGTCTCTTTCTTGGAACATTGCGTGAGATTCTGGGTCTTTGGATTTTAAAATCATTGAAATTTCATGGTCAGGAATTTGGTTGCTGATTAATTTGGTGTTGGTGGAAATTTCTGGCATTGGTGAAATTCCGTCAATTAGGCTTTTGAGATAGAGGCCAGTGCCGCCAACTAAAACTGGAATTCTGTTTGCTTGAAAAGATTCAGTGATGGCTTTTTCGACAAGATTTAGCCATATGCCACTGGAGGATTTTTCGTTGGCTTGCAAAATGCCATATAATGCGTGGGGAGTTAGTGATTTTTCCTCTTTTGTGGGCTGGGCAGTGATGACTGGAATGTCAGCGTAGATTTGCATGGAGTCTGCATTGATGATGGTGATTTGGGTGGTTTTGGCTAGCTCTAGGGCTAAAGCACTTTTGCCGCTTGCTGTTGGACCGCAAATCACAATGATTTCTTGGGGCATTAATAGAGACCGCCTGTGCCTTCGCTTGACCAGTTGCCGTCATCAGTTTGAACTGGAGAGTCGGATTCTTCGCCTGCTGTTTCTGGTTTTTCTGTCTCTTCCGAATTTTCTGACTCCGCGTCTGCTTCTGTGCCAACTTTGAAAGCTTCGTAGATTATGTCTGATTTGTTCGTGGAAGCATTTGGAATTTTGCCAGTGCGAGAGTCAATTCTGACAAGTTTGATGCCAGGAGGAATAGCGAAAGGAAGATCGGGCCTGTTTTTTAGGGCTTTGCTCATGAAATCAACAAAAATTGGTAAGGCTGTGGTTGAGCCCCATTCATGCTTGCCAAGGCTTTTTGGCTGGTCGAAACCAACATAGATTCCAACCAAAAGTTCTGGTGAAAAACCAACGAACCAACCATCTCTGCTTTCATTGGTGGTTGAGGTTTTGCCACCTAACGTTTTGCCAATTATGGTTGCTTTGCGAGCTGTGCCGTTTTTGACGGTTCCTTCTAAAATTGAAACCATTTGATAGGCGCTTCTGGGGTCAACTAATTCTTGTCTGCTGTCTTTTAAAATTGGTGGAACATGGCTTTGGGAGTCGCTGATTTGGCATTCTGCGCATGAATTATTGTCACGTCTATAAATGGTTTTGCCGGTTTTGTCTTGGACATATTCTATTAGAGATGGGGTGGTTTTTTTGCCAAGATTAATGATGCTGGCATAGGCGCTGGTTAGGTCAATTAAGGTGGTTTCAATGCTGCCTAGGACAGAAGAAAAAAACTTGGGAGGGTTGTCATTAATGCCAAAATCCTTGATTAATTTGGTGATTTTGTCCATGCCAACTTGAACAGCAAGATTGACTGTCATGGCATTTCTGGATTTCTCAACACCTTTTCGAAGAGGGGTGGGGCCAAAAAAATCTCCGGAATGGTTCTTGGGTTTCCACATGGGAAGGCCGGGACCTTGAGGAAGTTCAACTTCGTTGTCATTAATGATGCTGGCGGGGGTGAAGCCATTTTCAAGGGCGGTGAGATATATGAATGGTTTGATTGCTGAACCGGGCTGACGGCGGCCTTGTGTGACTCTGTTAAATTCTAGATTTTCGAAAAAACCACCAACCATTGCAAGAACGCGGCCGGAGTAGGGGTCCATGACAATCATGCCGCCAGAGACTTTTGGCATTTGAACTAGTTCATGAGAGTTAGCAGTGATTTGCTTGACTAAAATGACCTCGCCGACTTGTAAAATTTGATTAGCAGTTTGGGCTTTCTTCCCAGCCCAGGACATGTCTTTGAGATTTATGTGGTCATTTTTTTGAGTGAGGTTTTTGTAAAGCCAAATTTGTGCTTGTGATTCGGTGACATTCGACACAATGGCTAGCTCAAATGGGTCAAGCTTTGCCATGTTAATTTGCATTTGAGTGAAAAGATTTTTGACTTTGCTTTGCCAATTATCAAGATTTTTGAATTTCGCAATGGGACCGCGGTAGCCATGCCTTTTTTCATATTCTTGTAGTCCTTTTAGCATGCTGTCGCGGGCAAATTGTTGGAGCTCATTATCAATGGTGGTGCGGACAACTAAGCCGCCTTCATAGAGCGCCATGCTGCCATATTTCCTGGCAATGTCTCTGCGAACTTCTTCGGTGAAGGAATAGGAATTTACAACATGAGGTTGTTTGCGAGTTTGAATGTTGATGGGAGTGGCAAGGGCGTTGCTGGCTTCTTGCTTAGAGATGTGGCCGTCTTCTAACATTCTTTTTATGACCCAATTACGGCGCTCTAGGGCTTTTTCATAGTTTTTTCTGGGGTCATAGATGCTGGGGGCTTTGGGGAGGGAAGCTAAAATTGCAGCTTCTTCGATGGTTAGCTCGTCAATTGATTTGTTGAAATAGTTCAAGGAGGCGGAGGCTATGCCGTAAGAGGAGGCGCCTAAATATATTTGGTTGAGATATAGTTCCAAAATGCGGTCCTTCGAGAGGCTTTTGCTGATTCGGAAAGAAAGAATGGCTTCTTTGACTTTGCGAGAATAGGATTTTTCGTTGGTTAAAAGAAAATTCTTTACAACTTGTTGAGTGATGGTGGAGCCGCCAACCAGAGATTTGCCTTTGCTTAAGTTGCTGACATTTGTGAGCATGGCTCTGAAAATGGAATATATGTCAATGCCGGGATGGGAGTAGAAATTTTTGTCTTCTGCGGCTAAAAATGCGTTAATTACTGATTTGGGGACGTTGCTGATTGGCACAAAAATTCTGTGCTCAGTGGCATATTCTTCAAGCAAGTCACCATTTGCGCTATAGAGTCTGGTGGCAATTGGTGGGTCATATTCTGACAATTGATGATGACTTGGAAGGTCCTTCGAATGTTTGTAGAAAATTAGGAAAACACCAAAGGCTCCTAAAAATGCACAGGAAAGAAGGAAAATTAGAATTTTTTTTAACATGTTCGTTCGTGGATGATTGCATTAATATTCTAGATTATAGCTAAAAGGAGGGAAAATGCAAAGTAAAATTTTAAGGTCATGGAAATTTTTACTTGCAGAAATGTGGAATTGATGTTAAGATTGGACCTTGCTTCTAATTATGTATTTGAAAATCTTATGAATGATTTATATATTGATAAACCAATTTCTGACACTAAAGTTGTGGTGGCAATGTCTGGCGGGGTTGACAGTTCTGTGACGGCGGCTTTGCTTCATGAGCGCGGCTATGAGGTGCTGGGCGTGACCATGCAGCTTTATGATAATGGCGACGTGGCGCCGAAAAAAGGTTCTTGCTGTGCTGGACAAGACATTTATGACGCAAAAAATGTGGCTGATAAACTTGGAATTCCTCACTATGTTCTCAATTATGAAAAGATTTTTAAAAAATCAGTAATTGATGAATTTGCTGAAAGCTATGTTAATGGGGAAACACCAATTCCTTGCGTTTTGTGCAATCAAACAGTGAAATTTGTTGATTTGGTCAAAGTTGCAAAAGATTTGCAGGCTGATTCTTTGGCAACTGGGCATTATGTGCAAAAAAAACCTCTTGCCTCTGGTGGTTTTGCAATGTTTCGTGGTATGAATCATGATAAAGATCAAAGCTATTATTTATTTTCAATGCTTAGAGACCAATTGGAATTTGTTAGTTTTCCGCTTGGGGGAATGACGAAAGAAGAAACTAGGAAACACGCTGCCAGATTTGGGCTTGAAGTGGCAGACAAGCCTGACAGCCAAGATATTTGCTTTGTTGGTGGGGGGTCTTATGCTGATGTTGTTAAAAGATTGAGACCTGAGGCTTTTGTGGAAGGGGACATTCTTGATGTGAATGGTAAAAAAGTTGGAAAACATCAGGGGGTTGCTTTATATACCATTGGGCAAAGAAAAGGTTTTGGTGGTGGGTTTGAAGAACCACACTATGTCGTGAAAATTGACGCAAAAAATAATGTGATTATTGTTGGAACGAAAAAAGATTTGCTCAATCAATCTTTCATCATGAAAGATGTGAATTGGCTTGGCTATGAAGATGTGGAAGGAAGTGTGATTGAGGCTTCCGTGAAAATCAGGTCTTTGCAAGAAGCAGTGAAAGCAGAAATTCAGTTTCTTGAAAATGCACAGGCAAAAGTTTCGTTCATTGATCCTGTGAGCTCTGTCACGCCTGGGCAGGCTTGCGTGATTTATCAAGGAGAAAGAGTTCTTGGTGGTGGCTGGATTACTAGAGAGATTTTTTAAAATTTATTTTTAACTATTTAATTTTTAGGAGTTGAAATGGGTATTTTTACTAAAGCAAGCATTGCAGAAGTGATGGATGGTGCAAATAAAAGTGGTTTGGCCAAAAATCTAACTGCAATGGATTTGTTCCTGATGGGACTTGGTGCGGTTGTTGGCACTGGAATTTTCGTGATCACTGGGGCTGCTGCTCAAGATGCTGGGCCGGCAATCACTTTGGCGTTTATTTTGTCAGGAATTTGCTGTATTTTTGTGGCTCTGGCTTATACTGAAATTGCGGCAATGATTCCAACTTCTGGAAGTGTCTATGCCTATGCCTATGTTTCTCTTGGGGAAATGGCGGCTTTTGTGGTGGGCTGGCTTTTGGTGCTGGAATTTGCACTTGGTGCAACAACTGTGGCTTCTGGTTGGTCGGGATATGTGTTGCAAATTCTGAATTCTGGCGGTGTTCATTTGCCCGAATATTTGACTAAAACTCCAGCTGAAGGAGGAGTGGTGAATTTGCTGGCAGTTCTAATTTCTGTTTTCATCACCTTCATTTTAGTTAGAGGAACCAAAGAAAGTGTGAAACTGAATGCGATTTTGGTTGTTGTGAAGATCATGGCTATTTTTCTCTTCATCATCATTGCAGCACCTTCTTTTAACCCGGGAGTTCATTGGGAAAATTTCATGCCAAATTCTTTTGAAGGCGTGTTTAAAGCAGCTGCGATTGTGCTTTTTGCCTATTCTGGCTTTGACTCGGTTGCAACAGCAAGTGAAGAATGCAAAAATCCAAGTAGAGATATTTCAATTGGTTTGATTGGCTCTTTGGTTGCTTGCACAATTCTCTATGTGACTGTTTCTGGGATTGTCACTGGTGTGGTGCCTTACACTGAGTTGAATAATTCCCGCCCATTGGCTCATGCGCTTTCTGCAATTGGCAGTGAAAAAAGTTCAGTGGTTCTTGCGATTGGGGCAATCACAGGAATGACAACGGTGATGTTGGTGCAAATTTATGGGCAGTCAAGAATTCTTTATGTGATTTCACGTGATGGTTTATTACCAGCTGCATTTTCAAAAATTCACCCGAAATTTCAAACGCCATATATTTCAACCATTTTAGTTGGGGCTTTTGTGGCTGCTTTAAGCGGTTTGTTCCCAATTGCTTTGCTTGCAAAATTGACTAGCTTTGGAACTCTGTTCGCTTTCATCATCACTTGCTTCATTTTGATGATTTTGAGAACTAAAAATCCAGAAATTAAAAGACCATTTAAATGCCCTGCTGCTTTCATTGTGGCGCCAATTGCAATTTTAATGTGTGGTTTTTTAATGTTGAAATTGATTCCTGATGTTTGGTGCTATGCTTTGATTTGGGCTGGAATTGGTGTGTTGATTTATTTCCTTTATGGAATTAAGCACTCAAAGCTAAAAGATAAAAAGGACGCTTAAATGTCTAAATTGCAGCCTGTCAGAGGAACAAAAGATTTGTTTTTTGAGGATTTTGATGCTCATGAATTCTTGATTAACAGAGCTAAAATGATTTCTGAGCTTTATGGATTTGTTGGAATTGCAACGCCGATTTTTGAATTTGAAGAAGTTTTTAAAAGAAGCATTGGTGATGAGACTGACATTGTTAGTAAAGAGATGTATGTTTTGCAAGACAGAAACGGGGAAAATTTGGTCTTGAGGCCAGAATTCACTGCAGGAATTGTGAGAGCTTTTTTGTCAAATGGGCTCTTGCAACATTTGCCGTTGAAATTTTTCTCTCATGGTCCAGTTTTTCGCTATGAAAGGCCGCAGAAAGGCAGGCAGAGACAATTTCATCAGCTGAATTTTGAGGCTTTTGGCTTTGATTCTCCACTTGCTGATTCTGAGTTAATCACCATGGCTTGTCATTTTCTTGATGACATTGGAGTGCTTGCAAAAACAAGACTTGAAATTAACTCACTTGGGTCGAATGATTCCAGACAAGTCTATCGGGAAAAATTAGTGTCATATTTGTCGAAATTTGAAAATGATTTATCAGCTGAAAGTAAGGTTAGATTGTTAAAAAATCCTCTTAGAATTTTGGATAGTAAAGATGCGCGAGATCAGGAAATTTTAAATGATGCTCCCAAAATTGCTGATTCGCTTGATTTGGAAAGTCAGGATTTTTTTGCAAAATTATTGCAAAATTTGGAAGATGCAAATATTTCATATCACATCAATTCGAAACTTGTCAGAGGGCTTGATTATTATTGTCACACCGCTTTTGAATTTGTCACTGAAGAGCTTGGTGCTCAAGGGACAATTCTTGCAGGTGGGAGATATGACGGCTTGGTGGAGATTATGGGTGGAAGCAAAACTCCCGCAGTTGGTTTTGCAGCAGGAATGGAAAGATTGGCAGAGCTTGTTAAATTAGAGAAAAATCAAAAATTAACAGTGGCAGTGGTGCCAATTGCTGAGGAATTTCAGAAAAATGCTGTGTCTTTGGTGAATTTCTTGCGCAAAAATGGCGTGAAAACACATTTTGATTTTGATGTGAATGCTGTCTCTAAAAGAATGAAGAAAGCTAATAAAATTGGGGCGGAGTTCGTGGTTTTTGTTGATGCTGATCATGAAAATTTTGAAGTGAAAAACATGATTAATGAAAATCAGAAAAAAATTTCTAAGATGAATTTAATTCAATATTTTGGAGAGTAAATTGTCTTTTCGTGAAAATTTAGAAAAAATTCTGGAAAATTATGCTCAAATTGGCAAAAAACTTGAAGATGTCGCAAGTCTTGGAAGAGAAGAATTTGTGAAATTTTCTAAAGAACATTCTGACCTTGTGGAAATTGTGCAGAAAATTAATGAGCTGAAAAATCTTGATGCTGAAGTGATTGGGCTTGAGGAAATCATTGAAACAACTGAAGATTCTGAATTGAAAAAAATGGCAAAAGAAGAGCTTGATGCTTTGCGTAAGAAATTGAAAGATTTTGAACATGCTGTGAAATTAGCGCTCATTCCTAAAGATGATGATGATGCTAAAAATGCGATTTTGGAAATTAGGGCTGGCACTGGGGGAGAGGAGGCGGCGCTTTTTGCGGGTAATTTATTTAGAATGTATCAAAGATTTGCTGAAAATTCTGGTTGGAAATTTGAAATTGTCGCTGTTTCTGAAACTGGCATTGGGGGATATAAAGAGGCATCGGCGATTGTGACTGGCAAGAATGTTTTTGAAAAATTAAAGTTTGAGTCAGGGGTGCACAGAGTTCAAAGAGTGCCAGAAACTGAGGCTGGGGGCAGGGTGCACACTTCGGCGGCCACAGTTGCAATTTTGCCTGAGGCAGAAGAATTTGATGTGGTGATTGAAGAAAAAGATTTGAGAATTGACGTTTTCAGAGCTTCAGGTGCTGGTGGCCAACATGTGAACACCACTGACAGTGCAGTGAGAATCACGCATATTCCAACGGGAACAGTTGTGCAGCAACAAGATGAAAAATCGCAGCATAAAAATAAGGCAAAGGCGCTAAAAATTCTGAGGGCTCGAATTTATGAAAATGAAAGAGAGAAATTAGAAGCTGAAAGGGCGAAAGACAGAAGGCTCCAAATTGGCTCTGGTGACCGATCTGAGAGGATTAGGACTTATAATTTCCCACAAAGCAGAGTGACAGATCATCGAATCAATCTCACTTTATATAAAATTCAAGAAATTATGTTTGAGGGAAAATTGGATGAATTGATTGAAGCGCTGATTGCGCAAGATCAAATGCAGAGATTAACAATGATTTCAAATGATTAGTGATCAAATTAAAAAACATATTGAAAAAGGACATAATCTGTTCATCACTGGCAGTGCTGGCACTGGGAAGTCGCATTTGCTTTCTCTCATCAAAGAAACATATGGACATGTTTATGACATTCAAGTGACCGCT
Organism: uncultured Rickettsiales bacterium; assembly: GCA_964383745.1. GTDB lineage: Bacteria > Pseudomonadota > Alphaproteobacteria > Rickettsiales > CAYLHV01 > CAYLHV01. The sequence goes on from CAYLHV010000004.1 coordinate 10,028, forward strand.
TCAACTGGAATTGCTGCTGTGCAAGTTGGAGGTGTGACCATTCATTCATGGGCGTCACTTGGTGTTGGAAACAGGCGCACTCAAGATGTGATTGATTCAATCAGAGCAGGTGCAGGCAGTTTTACTAGAAGAAAAATGCGAAATGCACATATTCTTGCTATTGATGAAATTTCAATGCTTTCTCCGGAAATATTTTCCCAGCTTGATGAGGTTTTGAAAAATATACGTGAAAATCAGCAGCCTTTTGGTGGTTTGCAATTGATTCTAATTGGTGATTTTTTGCAATTGCCGCCAATTTCGCGTGACAAAGGGGCAGATGTTGTGGAATTTTGTTTTGAGACAGAGGCCTGGAAAAATGCTGAAATTCATTTGGAGATTTTAGAGCAAAATTTTCGCCAGACAGACCCTGCGTTTTTGAAGCTTCTGGCAAATTTGAGAATTGCAAAAATTGATGATGAAGACAGGAAAATGCTTAATTTGCGGACAATTAGGCCAGATGAAAATGATTTTATTAAACCAACCATCATTGTGACGCATAATGAGCAGGCGGCAAGAATTAATATGCAAAAATTGGCTTGCATTGATGAAGAGCAAAAAAAATTCATCATTGTCAGCGAAGGAAAAGCTGCTTCCGTTGAGTTTTTGGTAAAAAATTGTTTGGCGCCGGCGGAATTATGTTTGAAAATTGGAGCGCAAGTGATGATGCTCAAAAACTCCTATCAAAAAGAGGGAATATATAATGGTTCTTTGGGGGTGGTGGTTGGTTTTAGTAAAGAATATCCAATGGTGGAATTTGCAGGTGGAAAAATCATTAAAATTATGCCAGATGAATGGAAAATGGAAAAATTTAATGAAGAAATTGGTGAATTGGAAGTGTTGGCAAGAATCAAACAATTGCCTCTAACTCTTGCTTGGGCCATCACTGTTCATAAATCTCAAGGGATGAGCTTGGACAAGATTGATTGTGATTTGAGTCGGGCTTTCACGGAAGGGCAAATTTATGTGACAATTTCAAGAGTTAGGTCATTAGAAGGTTTGTTCGTGAGAGGCATTAATTATGATGCGCTCAAAGTTAATCCAAAGATTTTAAAATTTTATGGTGAAAAGGTTTGAAAAATGACGAATGTGTTTGCTCAATCGGCAGAAAATTGGGAAGTTGATTTTGAAGTGGCTTATGGGGATTTGCATAAATTCCTGATTTTCTTGGAAACAATTTCCGAGACAATTGCTTATTATGAAAAAGAAAAATCAAAATTTGTTGAAGCAAGAGACACAGATGTTTGGGTGATTAATGTGCATTTTAATGAAAAGCCAAATTTGCAGGAATTGCAGGAAAAAATTTCTCAAATTGCAGAGATTTTTGAAATTCCGCAGCCTGTCTTGACTTTAAGGCAAACGGAAGATGTTGATTGGGTCAAAATTGTGCAAGAGAATTTTAAGCCTTTTAATGTCGGAGAATTTTTGCTTTATAATGAAATGCATGAGAAAGGGTTAGATTTTTCTGGGAAAATTCCAATTAAAATGAGTGCTGGCAGGGCTTTCGGTACAGGGGAGCATGAAACAACAGCAGGTTGCCTTTTGGCTTTGCTTGAACAGAAAAATAATTTTGCAAAAATTCTTGATCTTGGCACTGGTTCTGGAATTTTGGCAATTGCTGCAAGAAGAATTTGGCCTGATGCGCAAATTATGGCTTCTGACATTGACGAAGAGTCGGTCAAAACAGCGAAAGGAAATTTTGAGCAAAATGAGGTGTTTGATGTGCAGATTCATGTGTCAGACGGCTATCAAGCGAAGGAAATTTCTCAAAATGGGCCATATGATTTGATTATTTCAAATATTTTAGCTCAGCCGCTCATTGAAATGGCGCCAGATTTAGCTGCGAATTTGGCAATTAATGGAATGGCCATTCTTTCTGGGCTCATGAATTATCAGGAACAAGAGGTGATTGCGGCTCATGAAAAAGCAGGTTTGAATTTAAAGAGCCGCAAAGAACATGATGGTTGGTCTGTGTTGCAATTTTCCAAGCAAGTGTGAGGGTTACACCATTAACATGCCGCCATTAACGTGAATTGTTTGGCCGGTGATGTAGGAGGCTTCGTCGCTTGCAAGAAAACAAACACTCGCTGAAATGTCTTTCGCAGAGCCCATTCTTTTCATTGGAATTTTTTGTAGAATTTTTTCTTTTTGAGCTTCAGTCAGAATTTGCGTCATTTCTGTGTCAATGAAGCCTGGCGAAACTACGTTGATTGTCACATTTCTGCCAGCAACTTCGGCAGCCATTGATTTGCTCATGCCAATCATGCCGGCTTTGGAGGCGGCATAGTTCGCTTGGCCTGGATTTCCTGTGGTTCCAACAATGGAGCTGATGTTGATGATTCTTCCATTTCTTCTGCTGATCATTTTTTTCACAGCTTCTTGATTCAGGATGAAGCAAGATTTTAAATTGACAGAAATGACATTATCAAACTCTTCTTCGGTCATTCTTAAAATTAGATTATCTTTTGTGATGCCTGCGTTGCAGACAAGAATGTCAATTTGCCCAAGAATTTCTTCGCTTTTTGCAAAAAGTGATTTCACGGCTGAAACGTCTGACAAATTGCAAGTTAGAATGTGAATTTCTGAATTTGGAATTTCAGAAGTGATTTGATTTTTGGTTTTCTCAAGTTTTTCTTGGTTAGTGCCAGAAATCACAATTTTGGCTCCTTGTTTAGCAAGATCAAGAGCGATTTGTCTGCCAATGCCGCCTGAAGCACCTGTCACAAGAGCATTTTTATTAGTTAGATTAATCATTTTTTTGCTTCTCCATGGTTTTATGTTGATTTTTAAGAAAAATAACTCATATTTTATTAGATGTCAAATGTATATTTATGTCTTGAAAAGCAATATGAAATGTGATAAATTATGCAAGATTATTGTTCGAATGTAACAAAAATGGTTTTGAAAATGAAGATTTTCAGGCCTTTATCAAAAAATCTCAACTTTTATTAATAGGAATTAAAAATAACATGAGTGATATTGTAGCAAAAGTGAAAAGCATCATTGCTGACAAATTAAACATTGAAGAAAGCAAAATCACAGGAAAAGCAAGTTTCATTGATGATCTTGGCGCTGACAGTCTTGATTTAGCAGAAGTTGTGCTTGCTCTTGAAAGCGAATTTGATTGTGAAATTCCTGATGAAGTTGTTGAAAAAATCACAACTTTGGATGATGCAGTTGAATATATCCAAAAAAATTGTGGATAATTTAACAAAGATAGTTAAATTATGAAAAGAAAAAGGGGCTTTGATTGATAAAATTAAAAGTTCCTTTTTTTGACTTAAAAACATGAATTCAGAGATTCTTTGGAGATTTTTTTATGAGACGTATTGTTGTTACTGGAATTGGTCTTGTTACACCACTTGCTGATGGTGTGGAAAATAGTTGGAATGAGCTGATTAAGGGCAAATCAGGTGTGAAAAAAACAACTCATTTTGATGCTTCAACTTTGCCTTGTCAAATTGCCGCGCAAGTGCCGCTTTCTTCTGAAGAAAATCCAACGGAATTTGGATTTGATGTGACAAAATATGTTGATCGGAAAGAAGCTAGGAAAATGGATCAATTCATTGTTTTTGGCATGGCTGCTGCAATTCAGGCAGTGGAAGATTCTGGTTGGAAGCCTGAAACTGAAGAAGAAAAAAACATGACTGGTGTGCTCATTGGTTCTGGCATTGGTGGACTTCCTGCAATTGAAGCGGGTGTGAAATTGATTGAAGAAAAAGGCACAAGATGGCTGAGCCCATTCTTCATTCCTTCTTGCCTCATTAATTTAGTTTCTGGGAATTTGTCAATTAAATATGGCTTTAGAGGCCCAAATCATTCAGTTGTGACGGCATGCTCAACTGGTGCGCATGCAATTGGTGACGCTGCGAGATTGATTAAAGATGGTGATGCTGATGTGATGATTGCAGGCGGTGCTGAGGCGACAATTTGCAAAATTGCCATGGCTGGATTTGCTGCAGCCAGAGCTCTTTCGACGAATTTTAATGATGCGCCAGAAAAAGCTTCAAGGCCTTGGGACAGAGATAGGGACGGGTTTGTGATGGGAGAAGGTTCGGGGATCATGGTGCTTGAAGAACTTGAGCATGCTAAAAAACGTGGAGCAAAAATTTATGCTGAATTAGTTGGTTACGGTCTCACTGGAGATGGCTTCCACATTACGGCGCCTCATCCGGAAGGGGGATATCGCTCCATGGAAATGGCTCTGAAAAAAGCAAAATGTGACCCGGAAGAAATTGATTACATTAATGCTCACGGAACCTCAACGCCAATTGGTGATGAAAATGAGTTGAATAATGTCACTCGTTTGTTTAAAAATGGTTTGAAAAATCTTTCAATGTCTTCAACAAAATCTTCAATTGGACATTTGCTTGGAGCTGCAGGAAGTGTTGAAGCAATTTTCTCGATTCTTGCAATGCGTGACTCTGTGTTGCCGCCAACGCTTAATTTGGAAAATCCCATTGAAAATTGTCAAGTTGATTTAGTGCCAAATGTGGCGAAAGAGAAGAAAATTAAAACAATTTTGTCAAATTCTTTCGGATTTGGTGGCACTAATGCTAGCTTGATCTTCAGAAAGTTTGAGTGATGTTGCGAGCATATTTGCCAAAATCTCTTTTTTCAAGATTCTTGCTGATCATTGCTGTGCCAGTGATCATTGGGCAGATTTTTGTGATTTATATGTTCTATCACAGACATTGGCAACATGTGGAGGCACACATGACGCGCTCTTTTGCGAGCGAAATTGCTGTGATCACGGAAATTTTTACTAATGAAATCACAAAAACTGCTGATGAGAATTTGATTAAAAAAATTAAGCAAAATCTATATCTATATGGAGAATTGCACAAAGGTGATGAATTTGTGAAAAATCATCAGGAAGTGCGTAATTCTCTGAAGAATTTGCAAACAGAAATTAGAAGACGTATTAATTTTCCTTTTAATTTGGAATATTTAGATGGCAGGTCATTCATTAAAATTGAAATTGGCATTCCAGAAGGCGTGCTAAGCATTACAGCTTCAAGAAAAAGAATCATTCACACCACAACAAATATTTTTATTATTTGGATGATTGGCAGTAATTTGCTTTTGTTGCTATTTACAATTTTATTTATGAGAAATCAAATTAGGCCAATTCTAAGGCTTAGTAATGCTGCTGACAAATTTGGTAAAGGTATTTCAATTAAAGATTTCAAACTGGAAGGAGCCTCGGAAATTAGAAAAGCAGCTTTTGCATTTCTGAAAATGCGTTCTAGAATTGAAAGGCATGTGAGTCAAAGAACGGAGATGCTTGCAGGTGTTTCGCATGACATTCGAACACCTTTAACTAGGATTAAATTGCAAATTGCAATGATGGAAACTAACCCGGAAATTAAAGAAATTGAAGAAGATATTAGCGAAATTGAGCAAATGATTAAAGCCTATTTGGCTTTTGCGAAAGATCAGGCGCTCGAAGAAGAGGCAATGCAAGTTAATTTTTCTGCTTTAATTCAGAAAGTCATTTCTTCATATCAAAATCATGAAGTGAAAATTATTGAGAAATTGCAGCCCGGTTTGCAAATGAAAATTAAAGCCCTGGCAATGAAAAGGGCGGTGAGGAATGTTTTGGAAAATGCTTTGCGATTTGGCAGCTCGGTTGAAGTGAAGCTTTTTAAGAAAGATGGTGAAATTCATTTGGAAATTAGTGATGATGGACCTGGTGTGGCGCCTGAGCAATATGAAGATGTGTTTAGGCCGTTTTTCAGAATTGAGAGCTCTAGAAACCAAGAAACTGGCGGAATTGGGCTTGGTCTTGCAATCACGCGGGACATTGTGAATGGGCATGGTGGTGAAATTTCTCTGGCAAAGTCAAAACTTGGTGGGTTGACAGTGGAAATTATTTTGCCTTTGGTTTAAAGCTGGGGCCGCTAAATTCTCTGGAAATTTAACGGCCATTTTTAGTTAGATTTCGTCATGCATTTCGGCATTTTGTCCGGCAGCTCCAACATTTTCATAAAAATAGCTCTCATTGCCAAATGTGATGATGCATTTAGTGTTTTCGTCGCAATCATGAGCGGCTTTTTTAAATTCAAAATAAAAACCGGCAGTGAAATTTCCGAAAGAATCACCAACTGAATCAAAAAAACCTTTCACTGGTTGCCCAATTTCCTCTGTAACATTGCTAACATCAGTCACATATTCGTAGGCATTAGTGGTAAAATTAGCAACTGATTCTTTAGCGTTGGTCGTGACATTTGAAACATAGCTAGCAACGTCGCTGACCTTCGGGCTAACATAATCTATGGAATCATCAATGATTTTTTTGACTGCAGGGTAGAAACTAGCGGCATAATCAGCAGCTTCTTTAGTCTTTTCTACAGAAAAACGCACAGAATTACCAAATGCAGAATAAGAGGCAGCGGCAGCGTCCCCAACAGAATCACCAACTGAATCAAGCCATTCATTAACCGGTTCTCCAACTTTTCGCGCAATAGAATCCAGATTTATCAAAGTTTTATGTGACTCATTTTTGCTCTCAACTTCTTCTTGCTCGACAAATGCTTCCTGAATTGAGTTTTTTGCATCATAAACAAAATCGGCTGCTTTACCAAAAGCATAACCAATGTTCGAACCAATTTTTTTACTTAAGCTTTGTTCTTTCGCCATTTCTTAACTCCATATATATAAATTAAACTAATGATTTGTAAAGAAAAAATCCCCACATTGCTAATAAAAATATAGTCATCAACAAACAGTGTCAAGCAAAAAATCTAATAATTTTGATTTTTTTAATTAAACTTCATCATGCATATTTGAGTCTTGCGCAACTATTTCAACATTAGGAGTTTCAATAGGTTCAGCGTTTTCTTGAGAGTCATGCGAAGCTTCTTTAAAGGCATGGTTAAAGCCCTCAGCAAAACCTTCTTTAATCTCAGCAGAATGCTCTTTAATGTTAGCGGCGAATTCTTTAACTTTGCCCATGACATGACCAACTTTTTCGCCGATTTTTTTGCTTAGTTTTTTTAATTTTGTCATTTTCTAACCTCATATGATCTAAAAATTTTTTACTGATTCAATCATATTTCTCAAAGAATCAAGAAAAAAACCATCTTTTAATTTGCCATCTTCTGAGAAATTTTCATGCGCTTTTGCAACGGAAACTTGCGCTGGCAGCAAAATTGCGTTCATGATTCCAAGCCACATTCTGAGCGGCACCAGACCTCTGAGGCCACCAAGCATGCTGGGAGAAGCTGAGGCGATTAAAGCTTTTTTCCCTGCAAAAGCTAAACATGGCTGATCTTTGGCGTTTGAGGGTCTGGAAATCCAATCTAATGAGTTTTTAAGCAAGGCAGAAAATGACCCATTATATTCCGGTGAGGCAATGAAAAAAGCTTCACATTTCAAGAACTTATCCTTTAAACGCAAAGCAGCTTCCGGCAAACCTTTTTCAGCTTCCAAATCACCATTGTAAAAGGGCATTTCATAATCTGCCAAATTAATTAATTCAGCATCCATCCCCATTTCTTTCGCAATTTCAAATGCTTGTCTGCTCAACATTTGATTATATGATTTTTTACGAATTGAGCCAGCTAAAAATATAATTTTCTTACTCATTCATTTATTCTCCATTGCAATTCTAACAATTTCCTTAGCTTTTTCAGGACCTTCCCAACCCTGAACTTTAACCCATTTGCCTTTTTCCAAGGCTTTGTAATTCTCAAAGAAATTCTTAATTCTTGCAAGTAGAAGTGGTGGCAAATCATCGAATGATTTCACGGAATCATAATAGGAAGTGAGTTTTGCAACGGGAACAGCAAGAATTTTTTCATCCATTCCAGATTCATCTTCCATCATCAAAACCCCAATTGGCCTGACTTTAATCACTGCGCCAACTAAAATTGGGAATTCGCTTAAAACAAGCACATCAGCTGGGTCACCGTCATTTGACATTGTTCCAGGAATGAAGCCATAACTACATGGGTAATGCATTGCAGTTGCGACAAAGCGGTCCACAATGATGGCACCTGATTCTTTGTCAAATTCATATTTTATTGGGTCAGAATTTTGTGGAATTTCAATAATCACATTAAATTCATCAGGTGCTTTATCACCAATTTTAATTTTTTCAATATTCATTTTTAACCCCCAAATGGCATTTTATATCAAATAATCTACGGATAATAATTGATTATATTCACTTTTGCAAATAGTTTTTTACAATTTTTTCTTCATCAAACTCAAATATTTGCCCAGAAATCAATTGTGTTTTTTCATGACCTTTCCCTGCAATTAACAAAACATCTCCTTCTCTCATTTGGCTGATTGCCTCTTCAATGGCCATTTTCCTGTCTTCAATTACTTGAAGCTTCGGATGCCCCAAACAAGGAGCCACAATTTCTGCGATTATATCTGCTGGATTTTCGTTTCTTGGATTATCAGAAGTCACAAAAACCAAATCTGCTTCTTTAACAGAAACCAAACACATTTTTGGTCTCTTGTTCCTGTCTCTTTGGCCACCACAGCCAAAAAGAATGATCAATCTTTCTTTGCAAATTTTTCTTAAACTTTGTAAAGCTTTCAAAATTGCATCTTCAGTGTGAGCATAGTCAATGAAAATTGAAGTGCCTGGCACATTTTGCATTCGTCCTGGAACTGGGTTAATTTTTGGGACTAATTTCACAATTTCTTCAATTTCATGACCAAGTGAAATCATCACCGCCATTGACGCAAGGAGGTTATGTGCTTGAAAATCACCAATTAATTTTGTCTCGCACGCAAAAACTCTATTTTCCCATTTAAATGTAAAATGGTGCTTTAAATCAGCGTGATGGTTGGAAATTAGAGACAAATCTCCTTGTCTGCCATAGGTTAGCAATTTTACATTTCTTTTTTTGCAAATTTCCAGAATTTTATCTGCATTTTCAGAATCTAAATTCACAATTGCAGTTCCGTTTTCTTCCAAGATTTCGCTGAAGAGCCTGGCTTTACAAGCAAAGTAACTCTTCATTGTGCCATGATAGTCCAAATGATCTTGGGTGAAATTTGTGAATATTGCAACTTTCACGGGAAGATGGGAGATTCTTTCTTGATCAATTCCCAAGCTTGAAGCTTCCATGAAAATTTCAGTTATTTTTCTATTTTTTAAATCTCGGAGAATTTCATGCAAATCAGAATTACTTGGTGTGGTCAAATTGTGATTAAACAGTTTTTCCCCATTTGACAAAATCACCCCCACTGTGCCAATTGAGGCTGATTTAACCTCTAGAAGCCTAGAAAATTCGTTGCAAATATGCGCAATTGAGGTTTTGCCATTTGTTCCAGTGATTGCACAAATTCTCTCTGGAATTTTCCCTTTTGAAAATTCTGCATTAAGTAAACTCAAAAATTTCCTAGCATTTTCAACATGATGGTAGGTGACATTTTCTGGAATTTCAACATTTAAATTTTCTGAAAAAATGAAATTAGCGCCATTTTTGCAAGCTTGTGGAATGAAATCTTCACCATTTATAGCTCCAAACCCTTTAATTGCAACGAAAGCATAGTCTTTTTTTACTTTACGCGAATCTTCGGCAACTCCTTGAATTTGCGTTATAATTTCACTTAAATTCATCTTCCAAGCTCTTTAATTACTTCATATACGATCATTTTAGCAATTTCTTTTTTTGTTTTATTTGCAAATTCTTTGATCACCTGCTCTTTAATGAGAAAAACGCTATTCATATCAGAATAAAATGGCAGATTTCTGGTGGAATTTGCAATGATCCAATTACAATTTTTTTGCACTCTTTTATGTTCTGCTTTTTCAATTAGATCTTCACTTTCCAATGCAAAACCAATCACAATTTTAGGTCTCTTTGTTGAATGAGTTCCAATGCTATATAAAGTGTCAGGGTTTTTCACTAATGTCAAAATTAATTTCTCATCAGTATGCGATTTATTGATCTTCTGTCTCATGTAATTTTCAATTCTGAAATCACTGACAGCTGCAACGGCAACCATCACATCAACATCATGATTTTCAATATGCTCAAGACAAGCTTGATGCATTTCTATGGCTGATTTGATTCTTAACAATTTGATTTTCTCGGAAACTTCTAGATTAGTTGGACCCATGATCATGGTGACATTTGCAGAATTTTCAGCAAATGCGTTTGCAATTTCATTTCCTTGTTTGCCACTTGAATGATTGGAAATGTAATGCACCGGGTCAATTTCTTCGATTGTTGGCCCTGCTGTGACTAAAACATTAATTCCCTCAAGAATTCTACTCATTTTCTACATCCATTTAAAAAAGAAATATTGCTAAATTCAACTATTTAATGATGGTTTAGAAAAATTTATTTGTCAATGCCATTATTGATCAATGCTAAAAACCCAGATCACTCTGGGTTTTTCTTAACAATTTCAATTACTTAGCTAAAATTAAAGCAATTCTTCTTCCTTGACTCCAGCAATGGCTCTCATTAAAGAGATCATTTTGCTTCTCACGGATTGGTCTGAAATTGCTCTGTAAGATCTGACAAGGATTAAAAGCTCCTTATCATTAATGTCGCTATATTTTTTAGAATAAGGATCCGCAATTTCTCTCAACACAAGTTTGTGAGGAGAATCATTATTGATTTCATCAATGCTTGAAACATTGATGATTGCATCATCGGAAATATCTTCAAAAAAGTAAGAGACCGGAACTTGTAAAATTCTTGAGATTTCATAAATTCTACTTGACCCAATTCTATTTAAGCCTTTTTCATATTTTTGAATTTGTTGAAAAGTAACCCCGACAGCTTTACCAAGATCTTCCTGACTCATTCCGATCATGGTTCTGCGAAATTTTAATTTTTTTCCAACATGTAAATCAATCTGATTTTGTTTTGACATTTTACTCCTCTGTTTTTACATTTCACTGAAGCTGGTTCTTCTTCATTTCGGATATTAATTAATGTTAATGAATCACCAAAACAAAAGTTAATTATTGTCACTATATGAGATCTGTTCGCATGTGTCAAGCACTGATTACGCAATATGCGTAATTAATTTGCCATCAACTTTCGTAACCATAATTAAATTAAATTAAGCTTTCAATGCAACATTACATAGAACTTTATAGTATATTTTACAATGGTTTGTGAGATTATTTTTTATAAAAAGTTACTTTTTATTGCAAATAAGCTTCTATTTTCAACTATTGAAATGAGCGAGCCCAGAAATCAACAACCAAAAATGAACAAAAAAACAAAATGCCCCAATAAAATTTGGGGGCATTTTTTACGGTGACGATTTCTTGTAAATTTCATCTATATATAAATGAGAATTTTATATTTACTTTTTAAATATGAAATATATTGCTCAAAAAACTCATTTGCAAATGAACTATTTACCTCTTTACGAATCTCATCCGCCTCTTGAGCGGTTGGATTCTTCAGTGGGTCTTGCTCACCAACCAGAACAAAAGAAAGAAGATTTTGTTCTTTATGGACATTCGTTGTTTGGTTTTGAGATAGAGCAAAAATCTCATCAATTAAATCAGCTGACAAATGCTCAGAAACAGACTCTCTGGTGATTTTTAATTTAGTGATGCTAATTTCAGGATATTTTTGTTTCATGACATCATGTTGACCTGTTTCTGCTATTTTTCGAGCATCTTGCAGAATTCCTTCTGCAATTTCAGTTTTTTTGTTCATGATCCAAGAATTTATTACATCATCTTTAACTTCATCAAAATCTTTCATTCTTGAACCATGGATTTTTGATGTTTTGATGATGTAGTAGTCATTTTCTTTTCCTTGAATCATTGAAGCATCATCATTTTCGTTCATTTCAAAAATTGCTTTCAAAACTTCTGGGGAATCTTTAGGAAGCAGTTGGTTTAATTTACCATTTGGCATTCTGCCATTTTTGTCAACTTCTGCAAGATTTTCAATTTTCAAGGAAAATTTATTTGCTATTTCTTGCAATGTTGCTCCAGATGCAATTTCATCTTCAATTTGCTTGGCTCTGCCATAAAGACTGTCTTCTGACCTTTGTTTTAATATGTTTGCTTTTATTTCATCTTTAACTTTCTCAAAATCAACCAATTGTTCTTTAGTGACTTTAGAGACCCAAATTAGATGGTGGCCATAGTCCGATTTGAAAATGTCAGAAAATTTCTTTTCTTCAGTTACAAAGGCAATTTCAGCAATGAATTTTGGCAAATTCTCAAATGAGCCATTTAGAAGGAATTTTTTTGAGTCAATATCGAATGATTTTTTTAGACAAGTTTGAAATTCTGAATCAGAAGTAACATTACCGCATTGAGCTAGAATTTTTTTCATTTTCTCTTCAGAGTCAAGAACCACATTATAGAATGACCTGACCTCTGGGGTTAGATATTCTGCGGAATTTTCTTGATATTCTTGTTTTATTTCTTCTTCAGAAACCGCAATGTCTTGAATGTGCGTGGAGTTTAAATGGATTAGTTCCGACGTGCGAAATTCTGGAATCACGTGTTCCTTTTTACTTTTTTCATATTGCTCTTGAAGATTTTGTTCTGAAGGCAAATCTTTCAAAGTGACTTTTTTTGGATCAATGGAGAATGTTGTGACATTTTTTGAGAGGTTTCTGTGTTGGAAAATTAATTTTGACATTAAATCAGATGCAAGATTCTCATTTGTGAAAATGTCGGTTAAATAGGCCAAGGACACTTCTTTTTTAATGGAGTCAATGTAGGATTTTTCGGAAATGCCATTATGTTGCAAAATTTTTCTGAAAATTTCTTTATCGAAAACATTTTTATTGTTAAAGTAGGATGGATTTGAGGAAATTCTTTCATAGGCCGTTTCATCACTGACAATGATTCCAAGATTTTTGGCCTCAAGTTCTAACAGTTTTTTGCTCACTAAATGTTCCAGAAGCAATTTATTTATGGCTAGAGACTCTGTTTGTTCTTCTGTGAATTTCACGCCATATATTGCTTGAAGCCTGCTTAATTCTTGATTTAGGTGGTTTTTGAATTCGACATAGTCAATTGTTTCGCTTCCAACTTTAGCCACAATTGCGCGTTTGTTTCTGATGATGTCACCAACGCCCCAAATGATGAAACTTACTGCTATGAGGATTAGGATTATTTTGAAAATAAAAGAACCCGCATAGCGGCGAATTTTTACTAACATTTCTGAAACTCCTTTTTTAACTTGAATTCTTCTTATTTTTAGTTACATTCTTTGCAGTAAGGAATATATTCATTCTTAAATAATTTTGCAAGGTTTTTTTAGCGGAAAGGAGAAATAATTGAAATGAAGTATGGAAAAATTCTGATTGGAAATTGGAAAATGAATGGCTCAAATGAAATGATCGACCGACAATTGAGGTTTTTTAAAGAAAATCTTCAACCAAATTCAGACGTGCAAATGGTGATTGCGCCAACTTTTCTTCACTTAAATCATTTTTTGCAAAATAGGCCAAGTCACTTATTTGCAGCTGCTCAAAATTGCTCAAATTCAACAAATGGTGCAAGAACGGGCGAAGTCAGCGCGGCAATGCTGAAAGAAATTAAGTGTGAATTTGTGATTATTGGGCATTCTGAAAGAAGAATTCACTGCTTTGAGTCGGCGGAAATTTTGAAAGAAAAAATGAAAATTGCTTTTGAGAATGGCCTTAAAGTCATTTTTTGTGTTGGAGAAAATTTGGAAGATTTGGAAAATGGGAAAAGTGAAGAAAAATTACTATCTCAACTAAAAAATTCAATTTGCGATGGATTTTCTCCTGATAATTTAATTATTGCCTATGAGCCAGTTTGGGCAATTGGCACTGGGAAAACCCCAAAAATGGAAGAAATTGCGAAAATGACAAAATTTATTTCCAATTCTTTGCAAAAAATTTCTGAAAAATGTGGTTTAATGTTTGAAAAAAGTTTCAAAATATTATATGGTGGTTCTGTTAGTGCAAATAATGTTGCTGAATTAGTCAAAATTCAGGGAATTTCGGGCTTCTTAGTTGGGGGCGCTTCTTTAAATGAAAAAGAATTCCTTGCGATTTACAACATTATTGCTGCATGAGTTATTTCTTAAGAAGGTAAAAAAATGTTCTCAATTTTATTGGTTCTCCATGTGATTCTGGCAGTTTTGCTGGTGGGAATCATTCTCATACAAAAAAACACCCAAGATGGTTTGCAGGGAATTGCAGGCGGGGGAAGCAATAGTCAATCTTTCTTGTCAAGCGCTGCTTCTGCAAGCTTTTTGACCAGAACAACTGCTGTGATTGCTGCTTGTTTTATGATTAATTCTTTGGTTCTGGCTAATTTGTCAAATGTTAAAGCTGACCAAACTGCAATTGAAAAAATTGAAAATAAGGCCAAAGAACAATCTTTGCCAATGGCTGAGTGATGTTTTGACCTTGAGTCTTGTGATTTGGAGCTGATTTAAGTCAAATGAACGAAAAAAAACTTGCTATTACCTCACCAAAATTCATTTTTATTACTGGGGGAGTTGTCTCTTCTTTGGGTAAAGGCCTTGCCTCTGCTGCACTTGGCGCACTTCTGCAAGCAAGGGGTTTTAAAGTTAGGCTGAGAAAACTTGACCCTTATTTGAATGTTGACCCTGGAACCATGAGTCCAACACAGCATGGTGAGGTTTTTGTCACTGATGATGGCGCTGAAACTGACCTGGATTTGGGGCATTATGAAAGATTCACAGGAATTCATAATAAAAAGGGAGACAGTGTCACAACTGGGAAAATTTATTCTGATTTGCTGCAAAAAGAAAGAAGAGGTGACTATTTAGGCATGACTGTGCAAGTCATTCCGCATGTGACTGATCTCATTAAAGATTTCATTAGGAAAAATACGGAGAATGAAGAATTTGTGCTTTGCGAAATTGGTGGCACAGTGGGAGACATTGAGGCTCTGCCGTTTTTTGAGGCAATCAGGCAATTTGGCAATGATATGCCAAATGGTGATGTGATTTATGTGCATTTAACTTTGGTGCCTTATGTTGAAGCGGCGAAAGAGACAAAAACTAAACCAACTCAGCATTCTGTTAAGGAGCTCAGGTCCATTGGCATTCAGCCAAATATTTTACTTTGCAGGGCGAATGAGCCAATTTCTGAGTCGGATAAAAATAAAATTGCACTTTTTTGTAATTTAAGAAAGGAATCGGTCATTTCTGCTCCTGATGTTTCAAACATTTATGAAGTCCCAATTATCTATCATGAAAATGGTTTGGACAGCGAAGTGTTGAATGCTTTTGGCATTCAAGATGCTCCAGATGCTGACTTATCAAAATGGTACTGGATTAACAAAAAAATTCGTGAATCTAAGAAAGAGATTAACATTGCAATTGTTGGGAAATATGTTGCTTTAACTGATGCTTATAAATCTGTCATTGAGGCTTTGGAACATGGGGCAATTGCAAATGACTGCAAAGTCAATGTTTGTTGGATTGATGCTCGAAATGTGATTGAAAATAAAGAGGAGTTAATTTCCAAGATTGACGGAATCTTGGTTCCTGGCGGCTTTGGGGAAACTGGCATTGATGGTAAAATTGAAATGATTAATTTTGCTCGAATTAATGGCATTCCATTTTTCGGCATATGTCTTGGAATGCAGTTGATGGTGGTGGAAATTGCGCGAAATCTTTGCGGAATTGAAGGGGCCTCATCAGCTGAATTTGGACCTTGCAAAAGAGCCGTGGTGGCTTTGATGAATGAATGGAATGGTCAAAATGGGCTGCATAAGCAAGATAAAGAAAATTTGGGCGGCACAATGAGGCTGGGAAGCTTTGAGGCTTGCTTAAAAGAAGGAAGCCTGGCTCGGGAGATTTATGGAACTGAGAAAATTCAAGAAAGACATAGGCACCGATTTGAGGTGGATGTGACTTTGGCAGAAGAGTTTGAGAAAATTGGGGCAGTTTTTTCAGGAATTTCTCCAGATGGAAAATTGCCAGAAATTCTGGAGCTTGAAAGAAATGGAAAAAATGCTCACCCATGGTTCTTGGGAGTGCAATTCCACCCAGAACTTAAGTCAAAACCTTTTGATGCACATAAACTTTTCAAATCTTTTGTGGGAGCTGCGTTGGAATTTAATCTTAAAAAAGGTGAAAAAAATGATTGAACAAAATGTGATTAAATTGGGAAATGTGAGCTTCTCAAATGCAAAAAAAATGACTCTGATTGCAGGACCTTGCCAAATGGAAACAAGAGATCATGCAATGATGATGGCGGAGAATTTGGTGAAAATTGCGCAAAAACATGGCGTGGATTTTGTCTATAAATCATCATTCGACAAGGCTAATCGGACTAGTCTTGCTGGGAAAAGAGGTATTGGATTGGAAAATTCGCTGGAAGTTTTTGGGGAAATTAAAAAAACTTTCGGCTGCCCAACTTTGACAGATGTGCATGGTGAAGAGCAATGCCGGATTTTGGCTGATTCTGGTGTGATTGATGTGCTGCAAATTCCAGCTTTCCTTTGCAGACAAACAGACTTACTTGTTGCTGCTGCAAAAACAAATTTGGTCATTAATGTGAAAAAAGGACAGTTTTTGGCTCCTTGGGACATGGAAAATGTGAAAAATAAAATTGTGCAATCTGGTAATGAAAAAGTGATTTTGACTGAAAGGGGCACTTGTTTTGGATATAATAATTTAGTGACGGATATTCGCTCTTTGGAAATTATGGCTGAAACTGGCTGCCCTGTTGTGTTTGATGCGACTCACTCAGTGCAACAACCAGGTGGACTTGGGGGCGCAAGTGGTGGGCAAAGAAAATTTGTGAGAACGCTGGCAAGAGCAGCCCTGACCGTGCCAATTGCGGGTGTTTTTCTTGAAACTCACCAAGACCCAGATCATGCTCCCAGTGATGGGCCTTGCATGGTTAGGCTTAGTGACATGGACAAACTCATTGGGGAGTTGGTGCTGATTGATTCTCT
Source organism: uncultured Rickettsiales bacterium (assembly GCA_964383745.1). Classification (GTDB taxonomy): domain Bacteria; phylum Pseudomonadota; class Alphaproteobacteria; order Rickettsiales; family CAYLHV01; genus CAYLHV01. The sequence continues at coordinate 26,937 of CAYLHV010000004.1, forward strand.
CAACAAAAATTAACAGGTTTTTATTATGTCTAAATTTGTTTTGATGGTGGTGTTTGCAGGTCTTGCTGTGGCCTCTTTGATTGCGGGGGTGGTGGTTTTTGCGCTTAATAGGAAAGGAACGGGCAGAACGAGCAACAAACTCATGATTGCTCGTGTGGTTTTTCAAGGTTTGACAATTTTGGCCTTGGCGGCTTTGGTTTTTTTTAAGAATTAAACTCTTTCATTTTAGAGATGTTTAGCTCATTGGCCAGTTCTTTTGCGGTTTTCATGAAATTTTCGTTTCTTTGAGGACAGGACCATTCTGGCCAGATTTCCGCAAATGGTTTAATGGCGAAGTCTCTTTGTAGCAAAAATTTGTGGGGAATGATGAGATTTGCGCTGTAATAGGTTTTCTCGCCATAGGCCAGAATGTCAATGTCGATTTCTCTTGGAGCCCAGCGTCCTCTGTCTTGCCTGCCCAGAGATTTTTCAACTTCTTTGCAGATTTTTAGCAATTCTTCAGGAGAAAATTTGCAATTTGCTTTAATTGCCATGTTGAGATAGGGCATTTTCCACTCTTTTGGAGCGCTTTCTAGGACAATTGCTTCTGTCTCATATATTTTTGATGTTGCGAGAAATTCCGGGAGGGCTTCTTTTTTGAGTAGGTTAATTGCTGCTTGTAAATGGTTAAATCTGTTTTCTATGTTTGAGCCTAGGCCCAAGATTATTGGTGTCATTTTTCTCTCTTTAAATTAGTCTTCAATTGAAAATGATGCGCCGCCCTTAAGTCCAGCAATTGGTGGATTGGTTTTAGTCACTTCTATGGACAATTTTGCTTGGGATGGCAAATTTTTTTTCAAGAGAATATATAAAGCATTTGTTAGAAATTCAATGGTTTTGAAAGATTTATTTTCACAAAAATGTTTGATTTCTTGGCAGATCTTATCATAACATATTGATTCTTCGAGGGAATCTTGCTGAAAATTTTTTTGACAATTTTCCCAAATCACTTGCAAATTAATGGAAATTTCTTGAAAATTCTGCCTTTCTTGTTCCGGTAGACCGATTTTTACTTGGAGAGATAAATTATTGATTTTCAAGACATATTTCTTCATAATTGATGATTCCTTTAGTGATTTGTAGAAAATCTTCTTTGATTTTTGAGAAATTCTTGGCATTATTTGCAGAGATTTTCACTGAAAAAACATTCTCCGTTCCTGAATTTCTGATTAAAAACCACCCTTCTTGAGAGTTTTTGCTGAAATTCGCTCTGACGCCGTCTATTTTGGTTATTTTATAGTCCTTATTTATAGAGTCTTGGGCGATTTTTGTCAAGTGCTCATTTGAAATCTGTCCCTTGAGCCTTAATTCTCTTGTGGAAATGATTTTAGGAAGATTTTGCGTTAAAGTTCGTTTTGATTTAAAAATTTTGCAAATCAGGCTGGCAGCAAAAATTGCGTCATCAAAGGGAAGGGAGTTTTCTCGACGGAAATAATAGTGACTGCTGGCTTCTGAGGCGTAGATTGCGTTTTTTTCTTTCATCATTTTTTTTATGTGAGCATGGCCGGATTTGCAATGGGACAAAGTTGCTTGGTGGTTTTTGGCAAGATCTTCCATTAAATTGGTGGTTTTGAGGTCAATGATGATTTGGCTGGATTTTGGGGAATTTTCTAATATTTCATTGGCAAGAATTAAAGTGAGATGATCACTGGAGATTTTTTGGCCTTGTCCGCTGAAAAAAACAACTCGGTCCGCATCTCCGTCAAAAGCAAAGCCTAGGTCAAAATCACCTTCTTGCATGAATTTGGAAAATTTTTGTATATTTTCTGTAATTTTTGGGTCAGGTTTATGGGTTAAAGAAGAAATTCTCTGTTGATTGAAAATTTTGATGTTTGGTTGGTTTAAGCTGGAGAAAAATTCGCCTGCAACTGAGTTTAAAGCATCAATGGCGATTTTTAAATTTGAGAAATTATGAATTTCTAGAGAGTCGATGTAGGAATTTTTGATTTGATTTAATGTTGTTTGACAAATTTTAAGGTCTTGAAATTCTGTGATTTTTTTGCAGAAACTGCTTAGGAAGATTTTTTTTAAAGTTGCTTTTGATGGAAATTCTTGGTTTAGAATGAATTTGAAGCCATTTTGGGAAAATGCATTATGGGAGGCTGTGATCATGATTGATGATTTGAAAATTGAATTTTCGGATAGGCAGGCGTGATATAGCATGGAAATTGGGGTGGGGCCGAGGAAAATTGGGGTTTTGCCGGCTGAGATTATGCCATTTATGAGATTTTTGGCAAGAATTTCTGATGAAGGGCGCAAGTCAGAAGCAATTAGAATTTTTGTGTCACTTGAATGTTCGGCAAATTTATGGCCGATTTCAAAAGCATTTTCAGGGAAAAGATTTGTTGAAAATTCGCCTCTTATGTCGTTTGACATGATGATTTCTGGATTGATTGACATTTATTTCTCAAAGATTTATAATTTTTCCACATATCATAAAATGTTTTGAGCAAAATGGCAATGGATGTTGATTTAAAAACTGGACATAATGTTCCGCAATTTACTGTGACTGAAATTTCACGGGAAATCAAAGATTTAGTGGAGGAAAGATTTTCCTACGTGAAAGTGCGAGGGGAAATTTCGGGAATGAAACAGGCTCCTTCTGGGCATGTCTATTTATCTTTGAAAGATGAAAATTCTTTGATTTCAGCAATTTGTTGGAAAGGAAGCTTTGCAAGACTGCCAATTAAGCCAGAAGATGGGCTTGAAGTGATTGCGACGGGGAAAATCACCACTTATGCTGGGCAGTCGAAATATCAATTGATCATTGAGTCAATGGAACATGCTGGAATTGGGGCATTAATGGCTCTTTTGAATAAAAGAAAAGAGCAGTTTGAAAAAGAAGGCTTGTTTTTGCCTGTTCATAAGAAAAAATTGCCTAAATTCCCTAAAAAAATTGGGGTGGTGACTTCGCCAACTGGGGCGGTGATTCAAGATATTTTGCATAGAATTTCTGAAAGATTTCCCACAGAAATTTTGCTCTGGCCGGTTTTGGTGCAAGGAGACAAGGCTGCGGAACAAATTTCTAATGCTGTCAGAAGTTTTAGCGCTTTGCCAGCAGACCACCCGCAAAGACCAGATTTGATTATTGTGGCGCGTGGGGGCGGGTCTCTGGAGGATTTGTGGCCTTTTAATGAGGAAAATGTGGTGCGGGCGGTTTTTGAATGCACAATTCCTTTGATTTCAGCTGTGGGGCATGAAACTGACACAAGTTTGATTGATTTTGTGAGTGATGTGAGGGCGCCAACTCCAACAGCTGCAGCAGAAATTGCAACTCAAGTGCGAATGGAAATTTTACTCACGCTTCAGGAGCTTAAAAGAAAAACTGATTCTTTAATGATGAAATTTCATCAATTTCAAATGCAAAAATTAGTGAATTTAAGAAATTCCTTGAAACGAAGGTCGGAAGTTGTGGATTTTTCCTCGCAAAAAATGGATGAGTTGGTTTTGAAGATTGAGCATGCTTTGAAAAGCTATTTTAAAACTTGCCAAAATGCGCATGAGAAAAAAGCAATTTTATTACGTTCGCCAAAATTATTGCTGAATCAATGTGAAAATGATTTGAGCTTTCGCTTTGGGCAAATTAAGCAGCTGATTTTACAGAATTTTAAAATTAGTGCAAATGATGCAAAAAAGAATTTTGCTGCTCTTTCAATTAAAAAATTGGAGCAAAAACTTTTGCAAAATGAGCATTCTTGTCTCTCTTTGATTGAGAGATTTTATGGCATTAAATTGCTTGAAAAAACTGCTAATTTGGTCAAAAATTCTGCTTCTCTTTTGAAGAGTTATGATTATGCAAATGTTATTAAAAGAGGTTTCGCAATTGTCAGAAATTCGCAAGGCAAACCTGTGACTTCAGTTGGGCAGATTATTAAAGGCGAGCAATTTGAGTTGGAACTTAAAGATGGGAAAAAAAATCTTATTTCAACTGATTGATTTTCAAGTTTAATGTGATTTTTCTTAAAAAAAATGTAAATTTTTTGTTAACTAACTCTTGAAATTTTATGTGAAAAGACACATATTATATTCTATAAATGTTGGTCTATTTAATCAAATAAAGGGCCATTTAGTAAAAACAAAGATGTTGATTTTTAGGATTATTTTTTATATAATCTGTTCGAAATTCAACTACTTAAAAATTTTAAAGAGGTGTTTAAATGACTGTTATTGGAATTGACTTAGGTACTACAAACTCTTGTGTTGCAATCATTGATGGGAAGACTCCAAAAGTGATTGAAAATGCTGAAGGGCAAAGAACAACTCCTTCGATGTTTGCTGTGACTGAAGCTGGTGAAAAACTTGTTGGCGCCGCAGCAAAACGTCAGGCTGTGACAAATCCGCGCAACACAATTTTTGCTGTTAAAAGATTAATTGGGCGCTCTTTTGATGACCCAATCACAAAAAAAGATATGGATTTGGTGCCATATAAAATTGTGAAAGGGAATAATTCTGATGCTTGGGTAGAAGTTCGTGATAAGAAATATTCGCCAAGCGAGGTTAGTGCTGCAATTTTGCAAAAAATGAAAGAAACTGCTGAAAATTATTTGGGCCATGCTGTGACCCAAGCTGTGGTTACTGTTCCAGCTTATTTTAACGACGCACAAAGACAGGCAACTAAAGACGCTGGTAAAATTGCTGGGCTTGACATTTTGAGAATCATCAATGAACCAACAGCTGCTGCTTTGGCTTATGGGCTTGATAAATCTGGCTCTAAGACAATTGCGGTTTATGACCTTGGTGGTGGAACATTTGACGTTTCAATCCTTGAAATTGGTGATGGCGTTTTTGAGGTTAAATCTACTAATGGTGACACTTTCCTTGGTGGTGAAGATTTCGACTTAAGAGTGCTTCAGTTTTTGATTGATGAATTCAAAAAAAGCAGTGGAATTGATTTGAAAAATGACCATTTGGCTTTGCAAAGATTGAAAGAAGCTGCTGAGAAAGCTAAAATTGAGCTTTCAAGTGCTGCTGAAACTGAAATTAACTTGCCCTATTTAACTGCTGATGCTTCTGGGCCGAAACATTTGAATTTGAAATTTTCAAGAGCTAAACTTGAAAGCATTGTTGATGATTTGATCAAAAAAACAATGGAACCATGCAAAAAAGCTCTCAGTGATGCTGGACTTAAAGCAAGCGACATTCAAGAAGTGATTTTAGTTGGTGGCATGACGAGAATGCCTAAAGTGATTGAGAAAGTGAAAGAATTTTTTGGACGTGAGCCAAACAGAAGCGTGAATCCTGATGAAGTTGTGGCACTTGGTGCGGCAATTCAAGGTGGTGTTTTGAAAGGTGATGTGAAAGACGTTCTCTTGCTTGACGTGACTCCGCTTTCTCTTGGTATTGAAACACTTGGTGGCGTTTTCACAAGATTGATTGACAGAAACACAACCATTCCAACTAAGAAAAGTCAGATTTTCTCAACTGCTGAAGATAATCAAAATGCTGTGACAATTAGGGTTTTCCAAGGTGAGCGTGAGATGGCCAGTGATAATAAACTTCTTGGGCAATTTAATTTGGAAGGAATTCCGCCATCACCGCGTGGAATGCCGCAAATTGAAGTGACTTTTGACATTGACGCAAACGGAATTGTGAATGTTTCAGCTTCTGACAAAGCTTCTGGAAAACAGCAAAAAATCACCATTCAGGCTTCTGGCGGTTTGTCTGATGCTGACATTGAAAAAATGGTGAAAGATGCTGAGGCAAATGCTGAGGCAGACAAAAAGAAGAAGGAAATGATTGAAACCAAAAATTCGGCAAATAGCTTGGTTTATTCTGCTGAGAAAAGTGTTGAAGAATTTGGAGACAAAATTCCTGCTGAACAAAAAGATGCGATTTCAAGGGATATTAATGCTTTGAAAGATGCTATCTCTTCTGAAAATGCTGATGAGATGAAGTCGAAAACTGAAATTTTGAATAAATCTTTAAGCAAAATTGGCGAAGCAATGGCAGCAGCTGGTGCAAGTCAAGAAAATGCTTCTTCTCAAAAATCGGATGAAAAAGTTGTTGATGCTGATTATGAAGATGTGAGCGACAAAAAATAGTTTTAAAATGACTCAAGATTTTTATGTCTTGAGTCATTTTTTTTATATGAAACTAAAATTATTTTGAGACGCATATGAAGAAGTTAGCCTGCTTCTGAATTTTGTCGATTCTTTCTTCAAGATCATTTCTTGTATGTCGGCATTTGATGCAATGATTAATGCAGTTTCTCCACGGTTATTTTGAATTTTGATGTCGGCGCCTTTGTCTAACAAGAGTCTTGCAAGATTTATGTTGCCTTTTCTGCTGGCAATCATTAATGCAGTTTCTCCATTTCGGTCTCTATCATTAATTCTGGCTCCGTGATCTATTAACGCACTGGCTATTTTTGTGTGTCCTCCATAGATTGCGAGCATTAATGGGCTATATTTGTTCTTATTTTGCGCATTAATGTCAGCGCCTTTTCCTATTAATAGCCCTGCGGTTTGCATGTGGCCTTTTATGCAGGCAATCATTAATGTTGTGTTTCCATAATAATCTCGATTATTTATGTCGGCGTCTTTTTCTAATAAAAGCTTTACAGTTTCTTGGTGACCTTCTCTTATGGCTATGATTAAAGCTGTGTTTCCATAACTATCTTGCATGTGAATGTCGGCGCCTTTTTCTATTAGCTGGCTGACTATGTTTACATTTCCTTGTTTTATGGCAAGCATGAATGTGCCGTCAATTTTGGCTCCTTTGGCTAATAAAAGCCTTACAATTTCTTGGTGACCCCATTTTATAGCTAGAGTTAATGCTGTTTCTCCGTAACCATCTTGCGTGTGAATGTCAGCGCCTTTTTCTATTAGTTGACTGACTATGTCTGTGTTGCCTTGTTTTACGGCAAGCATGAATGTGCCGTCAATTTTGGCTTCTTTGGCTAGTAAAAGTCTTACAATTTCTGGGTAATATTCTTTTATGGCTAGGATTAATGCTGTGTTGCCATGGTCATCTTGCGCTTGAACATCAGCGCCTTTTTCTAATAGTTGGCTGACTATGTCTGAATTGCCTTGTTTTACGGCAAGCATTAATGTGTTGTCAATTTTGGCTCCTTTGGCTAATAAAAGTTTTACAATTTCTTGGTGGCCTTCTCTTATGGCTAGGGTTAATGCTGTTTCTCCGTAATTATCTATGGAATTAATATCGTCCATTTTTTCTAATAGTTGTTTAACAATTTCTATGCGATTTCTTTCCGCAGCAAGCATTAATGCTGTGCTTCCATAGATGTTTTTGGTGAGAATATCAGCTCCTTGTTCCAGCAATAGATCTAGGATTTTTGTATGTCCCCCTAAAGCGGCAAGCATTGATGCATTATTTCCTTGATTATCTTTAACATTAATGGCAGGTTTTTGTTTGAGAAACAGCTCCATAATTTCTGTATGGCCAAACATGCTGGCAAGCATTAATGCATTATGCCTATCACGATCAACAAGTTCAATGCTGGCGCCTTGAGCTAGTAAATAAGCCGTTATGTCTAGACGCTCAAATGTGATGGAAGTCATTAATGCTGTTTTGCTGTTATTATTTTTAGCATCAATAGTTGCTCCATGATCTATTAGCAGCTTAACAATTTCTATGTCGCTAGATATGATTAATGCTGTGTCTCCATATTTATCTTGAGTGTTAACATCGGCGCCTTTTGTGATTAGTAGTTTGATGGTTTCTTTATGTTTTCCGTAAATTGCTAGAGTTAATGCTGCTCTTCCAAAATTGTTTTTGAGGTTAATATCTGCTCCTCTTTCTATTAGGAACTCTGCAATGTCTTTGTGACCCTCGCTGCTGGCAATCATTAATGCTGTTTTTCCGTCGTAACTTAAGTCATCAAGATTAGCTCCTTTTTCTACTAGCTTCTCAACAATGTCTTGATATGCGAAGATGGTGGCAAGCATTAAGGCGGAAAATCCAGAATCCTTGGCATTTACATCTACTCCTTGCTTAAGAAGATATTCTACGATTGTTAAATCACCTCCCCTGATCGCCCTTATGAAGGCAATTTCCTTTTCTTTCATAATGCACACACTCTTTTAATGGTTAACGATGTTTTTATTATGGTAACATGATGAAAGCGCGTTAGTCAAGATTTGAGTTCATTATTCAATCTTTGGTTTATTATTTTATCTTATTTGCTATGGTTAAAGAAAATCACTAATGTCTATGATTCTGTAGAAATATCCAGACATATCTACATTTTCAGACACACCTCCTATGTGAAATAATATTGGTATTTTAGCATAGTTCTTTGGAGTTTTTAGGGAAGCAATTTTTTTATTCATCTGCTCGATGATGTCATAGCTTAATTCGCTGCGTTTAAATTTGAATTCACAGAGAAAGATGTTATTAACATTAGTTTGGATTAAATAGTCAATCTGACAGCCAGGTGTTTTTAGTGTTTTATTTTGTCTATAGGGGCCGTCGGCAATAACATTTTCTGGTTGAATTCCTATGGCATTTAACAATGATAGTCTGTTTTGTAAAAGAAGATATTCAATTTGTAGACCTATGTGGGAGTCGAATCCTGGAATTTTTGCGATGTTAGAATTATGAAAAAAATTTGAATTTATTTTGCTTTTCTGTGGTTCTATGAGTTTCAAATAAAATCTGATATATGGATCACAAATTCTATATAAATTTTGCTTTAAAGTTTTATTTGTTTTAAAAGACCATAAATATTGCTTTTCTATAAAGCCAGCGATTATGAGATTATCAATCATTTTGTTCAGTGAGCCCCCGTGAGCAAACTCAACATGGTCTCTTATTTCTTTTAATGTTTTCATCCCATCTTTTAGTGAATATAAAATATCTTTATAATTTTCTCCGCTTTTATCAAATAGATCGTGAAAAATATTATCAAATTCTGAAACAAGTAGGCTGTTTTTAGTGAAACATAGTCGTTTTATGATTTCGTCAGTATTTTGACCTGCAATGAATTGTTTAATATACCAAGGTATGCCGCCAAATATGCTTAGAAGTTTGTATTTTTCGTAAAAAGATTCCTTGAAACCTAGTGAATCCAGTAGTTCTGAGCTTTCTTTTATGGATAGAGGTTCGAGTAATATGGTTAAATTTATGCGCCCAAAAAATGCTGTGCTTTTTAAAATATTTGCTTCAACCCAAGTTGAAATGGAGCTACAGAAAAAAAGCATAACTTCAGTGTCTAGACTATCCCACCAGGCTTTTATTTTGGGTATGAATGTTGGATCACCTTGTGCCATCCATGAAATTTCGTCTAATAGGATTATGTCACCTTTTTTAAGATGGCGTCCTAAATGATGGAAAGCTTCGCTCCAATCGTAACAAGTGAAGGGAGGGGAGTTTATTATTCTAGCAAGTTGCTGTAAGAAATTATCTCTCTGATTTTGGGCCGTCACTCCATTTTGGGGTGCAATTCCAGAGAAGCTAAAGAAGCGGCAATCATCCTTCTTTTGCTGTGCAAAATGACTTATTAACTTGCTCTTACCAACTCTCCTTCTGCCTTTTACCACAACCAAACTGGAGCCGCTGCTCCTATGCAGTAATTCTAGAGAATTAAGCTCATATTTACGACCAACAAAAATTTCTGAATCCATGGAAAACCTGCTATGAATATAATGTAGTTCTTTATTATATGAATATATATGAGATTGTTTATATAGTCAAAGTAAAAATCACAAAAAGGCTTTTTAGCTGTTTTGTGATCTTGAGAAAGGGAGTTGATGAGATCACGAAAGAGCTTTTTGATTATTTTGTGATTGCTTTGCCTTTTATCCTGATTGAAATTTAGACATATTTTAGTGGTTTTAGCAGATTTATTCTTGTTTATCAAATCTCGATTAAAATGCAAGAATTTAGAGATGGTTGCTATTTTTGTGGTTGTTGTGAATTTCAAGAATTCTAAAGTACTCCAACTAGAAGTAGAAAAATCCAGATTTACTTCTATTATTAATTTATGATATATTATTCTTAAGAGGGTAACGTGCGTTTTTGGAATCTGACATGAGAAGAGGGAATCTGGAACAAAAATTACTTATGGCTGTTAGAAAAAATCATTTGAGAGATGTCAGATATTTAGTGAGCAAAGGGGCGAATGTGAATGCTCAAGATTATTATGGAATTACCATATTAAAACATGCTGTTGTTAATGGACATAGGAGGATTACAAAATGCCTGGTGGAAAATGGGGCAGATGTTAATTTTATAGATGATAGTGAAATTCATGCTCTAATGGTTGCTAGTTCTGCAGGTAATTTAGAGATTGTGAAGATTTTACTGCGAAATGGGGCGAATGTTAATGCTAGAAATTTATATGGATATAATATTTTAAATGCTGCTATTTCAGGGCGATATTTAGAGGTTGTGAAGCTCTTAGTGGAATATGGGGCGGATGTTAATGCTCTAGATGCTGATATGGATAGTGCATTAATGGTTGCTAGTTATGAAGGTGATTTGAAGATTGTGGAATTTCTGATTGCAAAAGGGGCGGATGTGCATGCTAAAAATTCCTATGGTAATGGTATATTGAATGTTGCTGTAAAAAATGGGTATTTAGAGGTTGTGAAGATTTTAGTGGAAAATGGGGCGGATGTTGATGTTCCAGATGGCTCCACTAAAGCTAGCTCATTAATCATTGCTGCTGAACTAAATTATTTTGAAATTGTAAAATTTCTAGTAGAAAATGGAGCGGATGTTGGTGCTAAAGACTCGATTGGGAGAGATGCATTAATTTGTGCTACTATGCATAATAGGAAAATGTCTTTTAGAGTTGTGCAATATTTAATAGAAAATGGAGCAGATGTTGATCAACATAGATGGATTGCTATAACTAACCCTGAGCTTAAAAATATGTGTCAGAAAGCTGCGATTTTAAAGATGGTGGAATCGCAAATGAAAAATTTGGTGATAGATCAAGATTTGATGCAAGAGCAATATGTGGCTTTTATTAAAGAAGAAGTGAGGCAAAGAGTCAAGCTTAATTCTAGGTTGCTTCTGCATGTTCTTCAGCATGGGGAAAATCTTCAAGAGGCTCTGAAGCCAGTCAAGCCTATAGAGAAAAATTTTTTTCAGATGATTTGGGAAATGATTATTTATATTTTTTGTAGTATTTTCGGGATTGAGCAAAAATTTGAGCCTTTGGCGCTGCAAATTGCATATAAAAAAGTGTCGGAAATAGCAAAATCTGGGCAAATGGGAAATGTCTGTGCAAGAAGAGTTAGGGAGTTTGGAAATCGGAATCTTTATGAACCAGTTGGAGATGTTAGCTGTGTTAGTCCGAATATTGCTGGATTTAAGAGTTCTATAGAGAGGAATGATCAAGTGCGAATTAATGCTATTTTTGACAGGGTTAATGACATTTTGGAGCAGAATGAACTTTCTCTGGCAAATATACAATTTGCTCTGGATTTTATTAATTATGATTATGGTGAAACCCTTTTTAATTTTGTAACGGATTTTGAGAATTTATTGCCAGATGCTTTGCAAAAATCTATGAATCAAGAGAAAATTCAAGAATTGGGATTTGTTGATCGGATTAGAAATGCAGCGTTTCAGGGGCAACAAAGGTGATGGGTTAGTGAATTTCGGCCCAAGTTTTGCCGATGTGGATGTCGACGGTTAGGGGTGTGGTTTTTAGGGTGGCAAATCAAGACCTACTCTGTCACAGCCAGAATCTTAGGTGTTTCTGGCTGTGACGCTATTAAATTTGAGAGAAATATCTATCCAAATATTCTCCAGCAAGTTACATTTTCTTTTTCATTACCCTTTGGGCTGATAAGATCAATCCATTTTTTACCACTATTATTAATCTTTGGATCATCAAGGATTTGTTGTTTTATATATGTATAGAGCTGAGGTTTGAGAAGTTCAATAGCTTTTATGAGAGGTTTTTTACTCTCATAAGTATCTATTGTTAGTAGATCCATTACATCTGGGCCAAAACAATTTTTTATTTGATCTATAAACTCTCTAATATTCTCATTAATATTCTCCTCAAATTTTTGGCTATCGCTCAACTTATAAGATAGAATTGTGCGGTTGTGAACATCTTTAACTTGAAATAATTTGATGCTATCTTTTCCTAAAAATTCTATAACTTTAGATAAGAGGGTTTCTGTTGAAGGCTTGTCCATTACGTGAAGATGTAATGCTGTGTAATGATTGTCAGAGTTATTATCTAGCAACAAATCAAGGCAATCTTCTTTATTACACGCTTTTAATGCTTCCATGAATGCTTCAGGGCTCTGCTCGCCTAACACATGCATCACAGATTTTTTATAAAAACCATCTTTAATTGCACCTAATATGAATGGATAAAGATTTTTATTTCCCCCAGTTAATTCACTTAGACAATTTTCTATATTTTCTATATTTCTGGACATATGAAAGGCAAAGTGTCCAGGTGCTCTATATTTACTTGTGAATTTGTTAAGTATCAGTTCTTTTTGTTCTTTTGTTATTGTTTTCATGGTTAAAGTTCGTAATTCTGTTTTATATAGCATTTCTTTTATTTCTGGAGTTGATGCTAGGTCCGATGCGGTTTCGCCTCTATTATTTTTAGCATGGATATTGGCGCCGTTTGCTAATAATAGATTTATCATTTCTATTTTTCTGAAGGCACAAGCAATCATTAATGGATGGTTTCCATGGTTATCTGTTGCGTGGATATTAGCACCTTTTTCTTCTATTAGTAGCTTTGCAATTTCTATGTGGCCATTTCTTATTACATCAAATAATGCGTGAGAAGCAGCTTTTGGACTGATTTTAGCTCCTTTTTGGAATAATAGCCGTAGCAGTCCTATTTGACCAAGATTAATGGCCATCATTGTTGCTCTGTGATTTGTCGAGTGGATATCAGCGCCGTTTTCTATTAGTAGCTTTACAGTTTCTGCGTTGCCTTGTAAGGCAGCACAAGTTAATAGATCATCATCACTTCCATTTTTGGTATGGATATCAGCGCCGTTGTCTATTAGTAGCTTGACAGTTTCTGCATTGCCCCATCGAGCGGCGAGTTTTAATGCGGTGTTTTTATGCGCATAAGTAGCATCATGGACATTGGCGCCTTTTTCTATTAGTAGCTTTACAGCTTTTGTTTGGCCATTGTAAGCGGCGAGTATTAATGCGGTGTCTCCCTGTGAGTTTTTAGCATGGACATTGGCGCCGTTGTCTATTAGTAATTCTAAAGTTGCTATGTGGCCACTGCAAGCGGCTAATAAAATTGCATCATCCCCACCTTCGGTTGCTATTTTGACGCCGTGATCAATCAATAGCTGCACAAATTCTGTGTATCCACGTTTAGAGGAGAGTGACAATGCGTTGGATCCATGTATAGTTGTATTGCCAGTCTTTGCACCTTTTGCTAATAATAACTTTGCAATTTCTGTGCATCCAAGTGCAGCAGCGAAGAGAAGTGGAGTGTATCCATATCTATATGGGTTATAGTCACATACGTATATGGCATTGACATCAGTGCCACTTTCTATTAATTGGGCTGCTGCTTCTAGGTTGTTAGCGTTGATTGCTTCGAATAGTTCTTCTTGTTTTGTCATTTTTTGAGCTCGTTTTTTAAAATTGGTAAAATTCTAAAGTCAATAGAATTGATAGATTAGCATGTTAACATAGGTTGGTGATGAAAGTCAAGTTAATAATTAGGAAAAGTGATAATCTCAGAATAGTTGTTGAAAATCAGAGAGATATATGTTTTTTTTGAGTTAAAGAAGTGTAATGCATTTTTAAAAAAACAGACTAGTTTAGCATGGAGTGAATATGTATTAAATTATGATATTTCCGGTTTCTTAGTGAATTTCTGCCCAAGTTTTGCCGATGTGGATGTCGACGGTTAAGGGGACGGTTTTTAGGGTTGCTGATTCTTCCATGATTTTTTTGGTTAAATTGGCCACTTTTTCTGCAATTTCGGTTTTGACTTCGATTAGAAGTTCGTCGTGAATTTGGAGGAGGATTTTTGCTTCGATTTTTTCGTCTTGGAAGATTCTGTTTAGTTTTATCATAGCTTTTTTTAAAATGTCAGCAGCAGTGCCTTGGATGGGGGCGTTGATGGCGGCTCTCTGAGTGAGGCTTTTTTGCATGAAATTTTGGCTGTTAATTAGTGGAAAATGACATTTTCGGTTGAAAAATGTTGTTACATAGCCATGTTTGGAAGCAAAATTTTTGGTGTCTTCCATGTATTTTTCAATGCCGGGATATTCTTTGAAATATTTTTCAATGTAGCTTTTTGCTTCGTGATTGGTGATGTTGAGCTGTCTTGCAAGGCCGAATGCGCTGATGCCATAGATTATGCCGAAATTAATGGCTTTGGCTTTGCGTCTCATGTTGGAGTCAATTTCTGCTAAAGGAACGCCAAAAACTTGGCTGGCTGTGAGAGAATGAATGTCTTGGTTGTTTTTAAAAGCTGCAGTTAATGTCTCAAGATTAGCCATGGCAGCGAGAATTCGGAGTTCGATTTGAGAATAATCCGCGGAGATTAGTTGGTGACCAGGGCTGGCAATGAAGGCTTCGCGAATTCTGGTGGCTTCAGCTGAGCGAATGGGAATGTTTTGTAGATTGGGTTCGCTGGAGCTGAGGCGGCCAGTTGAGGTGGAGCAATTTAGGAAATTTGTGTGTATGCGGCCGGTTTTTGGGTTGATTTGATTTAAAAGAGCTTCAACATAGGTGCTTTTTAGCTTGGAAATTTGGCGCCATTTGATGAGATGGTCTGCTATGATGTGGCCATGCATGGAGAGTTCTTCTAATACTTCAATGTTGGTGCTGGGGGTGGTGGATTTGCTGGAATTTCCTGGTGTGGGAATTGACAAGACATTAAAAAGAATGTGAGAAAGTTGCTTGGGGGAGGCGATGTTGAATTCTTGGCCGGCAGCTTGGTGAATCTCTCGCTCTAGATTTTTTAGAATTTGCTCGAATTCTACGAGTAAATTACTGAGAATTTTGGGGTCTACTAAAATGCCAGCTTCTTCCATCCCATGTAAAACTGGAATTAATGGTTTGTCGAATTTTTCATATATTGTCTTAAGTCCTTGATTTTCAATGGTTTCTTTTAAAATTTTGTGAAGATCAATGGCGAATTTTTGTCTTATGGCAACAAATTCTTGCAGTTTGTCTGGGTTTGATTCGGTGAATTTTAGTGAGGATTTGTCAGGTTTTAAAAATGAGCTGATTGTTTGAGCTTCTGAGGCTTCGAAAAAAGCGGCAACGATTGCTTCAAAAGAATGTTCTGAAATGCCATTATTTGTGACATAGGACATTAGTTGCAAATCATCAAATGAAGAAAATTCACCGAAATGTTTGAATGATTGTTTGACGTTATGTGTGATTTTTAGGATTGAATCATTTTGCAAGAAAGTGGAAATTTCACTTTTGAGGTCGGAAATTGAGATTTGGCTTTTTATCTCAAAGAGATTATTTTGTGAATTTGAGTCTGATAGATGGCAGAAAAACATTTCTTGGGAGTTTGATGCAAAGGAAAATAGGGAAGATTCTGGGTGCTTTTCGTCAATTAAATGAAGGAAAAAAAGTTTGCCTGTGTTGAGGGAGTTGGAAAAGGCTGATTTTAGGTCAGAGGAATTCTTGATTTCTTTGATTTTTAGAGATGAAGTTTCTTTTTCTGGAGTTCCTTGAAAAGTGACTCCTGCTGGGGCAATTAGGGATTTGAAGCCATGCTCTTTCGCAAATTCTTGGAAATTATTTGGAGGGGAGATTGTGAGGTCTTCTATGTTAAAAGGAAGATGAATGTCGGATTTTAAGCTCACAAGTTGTTTAGACAAGAATGCTAGGTCTTTGTTGTTTCTGAGAGAATCTTGCCTTCTTTTTTGGGTGATTTTTTCGAGATTTTCATAGACTCCTTCAATTGTGTCAAATTCTTTTAAAAGTTCGGCGGCTGTTTTGGCGCCAATGCTTGGAACGCCAGGGATGTTGTCGGAAGAGTCGCCAACCATTGAAAGAAAATCAAGAACTTGGTCTGGGCGGACTGAGAATTTCTCAAAAACCTCTTTGTCAGTGATTTCTTTTCTCTTCATGGGATCAAACATGGTGATGTTTTGGTTGATCAATTGCATTAGATCTTTGTCGGAGGAGAAGATGATTGATTTTATGTTGGCTGATTCTGCTTGTTTGGCGATTGAGGCAATTAGGTCGTCAGCTTCGTAGCCTTGTTGTTCAATTGATTTGAAACCCAGAGCTGTTGTGGCTTTGCGGACTATGTCAAATTGGGGGATTAGATCTTCGGGGGCTGAGGGTCTGTTTGCTTTATATTGGTCGTAGAGCTGGTGGCGGAAGTTTTTTGAGCCAGAGTCAAAAACAACAATGGCATGTTCTGGTTGTTGGTCTTTTAAAAGGCGTATTAACATGTTGGTGAAGCCATAGGCCGCGCCAATTGGGGTGCCATTTGGAGAGGAAAGGGGAGGCATGGAATGGTAGGCTCTGAAAACGAAGCTATAGCCATCTATGATGAAGAGTTTTTTTGTCATTTTTTGCTCTCATGTTATTAGATTTTTAGCAAAATCTTTGCTTGAAAAAGGTTTGAGATCTTCAATTTTTTCTCCCACACCAATGGCCAAAATTCTTTTGGAAAATTTCTCAGCAAGTGCCACAATGATGCCGGCTTTGGCAGTGCCGTCAAGCTTTGTGACAATGAGGCCGGTGAGATTGACAAATTTGTCAAAAGATTCCATTTGGCTGATGGCATTCTGGCCCGTGGTGCCGTCAAGAACCATGATGGCTTCGTGAGGGGCAGATTCGTCAATTTTTTTCAGAACTTTGATGATTTTTGAAAGCTCTGCCATTAAATTTGCCTGATTTTGCAGGCGGCCGGCAGTGTCAATCATTAAAATGTCGAATTTTTCTGCTTTTGCGGCGGTTAAAGCACGAAAGGCAACTGAAGCTGGGTCAGAGTTTGGTTCGCCTTTGATTAAGAAAGCATTTGCTCTTTTTGCCCAAATTTCAATTTGTTCAACGGCAGCAGCCCTGAAAGTGTCGCAAGCAGCGATCATCACTTTTTTGCCTTCTTGCTGGAATTTCGCAGCAAGCTTGCCGATTGTGGTGGTTTTGCCGTTGCCGTTAACGCCGCAGAAAAGCAAAACTTGCAATTCTTTGCTATTGTGAAAATCTGAAACAACGGGGTTTAAAGATTCTTCAATTAAATTTGCGAGAAAATTTTTGATTTCTTCTTCAGACACTTCTTTGTCAAATTTGCTCTTTCTTAAATTTTCTCGGAATTTGGCGGCAAATTTTACTCCCATGTCGCTTTGAATTAGCAGATCTTCAAGTTCATCGAGAGTGGTTTCATCAAGTTTTTTCTTGAGAAAAATGTGGTTGAGATTTTCTTTGATGGCGCTTGAGCTTTTGCCTAAGCCTTCTTTGAGTTTGCTGAACCAATTCATGAGACAATTTCTCCTTGCATTTCAGAACCTAGATTTTTAGTGAGTTTGACGTTGAAAAGAGAGCCTTGTTTTAGATTTTCAGCATTTTCAAGTCGGACTTTGATGAAATTTTCTGTGCGGGCAATGTTTTGTGATTCGGCAATTGCTGGGAAAATTTTGCCAATGTTTGATTCATGGAATTTGTTGAGGCTTTCTTGGCCTGCTTGGCGGAGCTTGGCTGCTCTTTCTTTGCGGATTTTTCCTTCAACTTGTGGCATGCGGGCGGCTGGTGTGCCTTCTCTTTGAGAATAGGGGAAAATGTGGAGATATTGCAAATTAGCTTCTGAAATTAGATTTAGGCTGTTTTGGAACATTTCGTCAGTTTCTGTTGGAAAGCCGGCAATCATGTCAGCGCCAAAAGCAACATTTGGACGTAATTTTCTGACTTTTTCGCAAAATTCAAGGATTTGATGGCGCAAATGTCTTCTTTTCATTCTCTTCAAAATCATGTCATCACCAGCTTGAAGGCTGATGTGGAAATGGGGCATTAGGCGAGGTTCATTTTCAATTAGCCAAAAAAGATCATCATTAATTTCAGCAACGTCAATTGAAGAAAGGCGGAGTCTTTTGATGTTTGTGAGGGCTAAAATGCGTTTGATCATTTGTCCGAGATTCGGCGTGCCGGGAAGGTCTTTGCCATAGTCCGTGATGTCAACTCCGGTGAAGACAATTTCGTTGAAACCAACTTCGCAGAGTTTGTTGATTTCAGTGACAAGTTGGCCCATTGGAACGCTGCGATTATTACCTCTGGCAAAAGGAATCATGCAAAATGTGCAACGATGATTGCAGCCATTTTGAATTTGGAGAAAGGCTCTTGCTTTGCCTTCAAAATCGCTGACTAAATGTGCGGCGGTTTCTTTGATTTCCATGATGTCTTCAACTAAAAGCTTGTCTTCGCTGGCGTTTTTAAAGTTTGGGTCGTAGAATTTCTTTTGCATTTTTTCTTGATTGCCTAGAACTAGGTCAACTTCGGGCATTTTGGAATATTTTTCTGCGGCATATTGGACGGCACAGCCAACTACAATGATTTTCTTTTCAGGGTGGTTTTTCCGATATTTTCTAATGGATTGGCGAACTTGCCTTTCTGCTTCTGTGGTGACAGCGCATGAGTTGAAAATTATGACGTCTTTTAGGCCAAGCTCGCTGATGTTATTTTGGATGATTTGGCTCTCAAAGCTGTTTAGGCGGCAGCCAAAAGTTACGATTTCGCAGGATTTGTCCATTATTTTTTTATATAGAATGTTGAATTTATTTTTTTTGTATATTATATATATGTGTTGGTGGTTTTTCAAGTGTTAAGTTTGGGGGGGTGCTTAGTGGTTTTGGAAAAAGCTCATTGGGCGGTCCAGCCGCCGTCGATGGCAATTGAGGTGCCGGTTATTGATTCTGATTTGCCTAAAGTTAAGAAAGCCACAGCTTCGCCGATTTGTTCTGGTGTGGCGAATTCTAATGTTGGTTGTTTTTCGGACAGAAGTTCGATTTTTGCTTGTTCGAAAGTTTGATTTTTGGCTTCAGCTTTGGCGATGATTTGTTTTTCAACCAAAGGCGTGAGGACCCAGCCTGGGCAGATTGCGTTGCAAGTGATGTTGTTTCTTGCATTTTCAAGAGCTACGACTTTTGTCAGTCCGATGATGCCGTGTTTTGCTGCTACATAGGCGCTTTTATTGGCTGAAGCAACTAAGCCGTGGGTTGAGGCAATATTCACAATTCGGCCCCAACCGGATTTTTTCATATGGGGAATTGCTTTTGAAATTGTGTGGAAGGAGGAGGAAAGATTAATGGCGATGATGTCATCCCATTTTTGGGCGGGAAAATCTTCAATTTTTTCAACATGTTGAATGCCAGCATTATTTACTAAAATGTCTAAAGAGCCAAATTCTTCTGCGGTTTCTTCAACCATTTTGTGGATTTCCGATGATTTTGTCATGTTGGCAGGGTCATATTTTACTTTGATTTTATGTTGATTTTGCAAATTTTTGATGATTTCCTGGATTTCAGATGCTTCTCCAAAGCCATTAATGACAATGTTAACTCCTTTTTCCGCTAAAACTTTTGCAATGCCAAGACCAATTCCGCTTGTTGAACCAGTGATTAAAGCTGTTTTTCTTGCCATGAACTTTCCCTCCAAAGAAAATTTGCAAAAGTGATTTATATATAGTATATTATAAAATTAATTATGGGTCAAAATAAAATGAGGAATTTGAAATGACGCCAATGGCAATTATTCTAACTTATAGCATTATTTGGATTGTTGTTTTTTTTATTAGCCTTCCAATTGGTATTGAAACTGATGAACATGAAGAAAATTCCGGGCTTGATGCGGGGGCGCCGAAAAATCATAATATGACAAAAAAATTTCTATATAGCATGATTATTAGTGCTTTTTTGACAATGGTTTATTATTATGTGGTTACAGGGCCGTTAAACTCTTCGGAAATTTAACAATTAATCTAATGGCTCTGCACATTCTCCATTAATGGTGATTTCTTCGGCGTTGTTGATAAATTGTGAGAAAAATGCAAAATCTTCACCACAATTTTTTGGCTGTTCTCCATGGGCAAAGAGCCATTCGATGCTTTTTTGGCCATCTTGTAATTTTTTGACTAGATCATCATCAAATTCCTCGCGCCTAAAAATTTTTGCACATGCCTCGCTCATGATTTTTGAGATTTTGAAATAATGTGGTGTTTTTTGCAATTTTGGTATTGCTAGTCGCTCATATTCATATGTGTAGAGAACATTGAAATCTCCTTTTTTAGGATCCATGAGATCATAATAGAATGGGTTATAGTGTCGATAAAGTGATGAGCTATAAGCATCATTGAAGGCAAGAAACTTAATTGAATGATTTTCTTTTAATTTCTCCAAAAAACTCTGCTCATCAAACTTCCGAAAACTTCCTTCAATGAAAAGAGATTCGATTTTCTCATTTTTTAAGATCTTTTCAAATGCTTCAGTCACTGAATCTGTGATGGAATCAAAGGTTCTTTTTTGCACTTCCGAGAAAGAATCAATCATCACAGATTTAAGTGTCTGAGAATCAAAAATTCTTCCTAATTCGTGAAAAGCAGCATTTGAAATATTGCAATTACTAAGCTGCAGTTTTTCTATAGGCATTGCAAGAACTTCATCAGCAATTCGGCTTGCGCCTAATTCGTCAATGGTTTGTGAGTGTAAAAAAAATTCTTTCATTAAAAATCCCAAAGCTCCCTTTGATAATGGTTGTAACTCTCAAAGAAATCTTCATAAAGACAAGCTACAGAATCAGTACAAAGTTTTAAGCTAAAGATTGTTCGAAAATCATATTCATAAAATTTTAAAACTTCAGCTGAAGTATACACATATCTTGAAAATATAGCATATTCTTCATGATTTAAGGTGATTTCTTCGTTTTTTGCATATTGATCATATGGTTTTCTTATGGCTTTGATGATCTTTTCTATGTTCTCATAAGATTCGGGCATGCCGGAATGAGGTGGGTTAAGGAATTTGATGTCTTGAATTAAATCATAATTATCAATGATCATATCATGTTTTTCTGCAAATTTATAGATGCCCTCCAGCCAATCTAAATCGGTTTTGACATTAGGGCTTTTACAATTGGTGGAAGAAATTTTCATAGATATTTTTGTCGATTTTAAAATTTCTTCTAATTCTGCTAAGCCTCTCTCGCTTAAACAACTGCCATTCAACTCAATCTTATTCACTTTAGTTTTTTCAATCAAATCTCTGATTGTTGAAATGTCATCTTTCCTTAAAATTTCATCTAGAATTTCGAGTGTTGTGACTGCTTGATTTTTCCTGATTGCCTCAGCAATGATGGCTTTTCCTATTTTATCTAGATCTTTAATTTCTAGGGCGATTTTTGATAAATTTACACAAGATTCTATTAATTTACCAATGGCTGCAATTTGCTTGTAATCAAAAGAGTGGAAGGAAATTTCTAGATAGCCCACCGAGTAATTTTCTTTTAAATGTTTGTTGATCTCAATGATTTCTTCTAACTCTGGTTTGACTTCAAGCCATTCGATGTAGTGGATGGCTTGATTTTTAATTGATTTAATAAACTTTCTTTCGGAAAATTTGTTTGTCATGACACACTCCAAATTAAATAGTCATTCAACACATTCGGTCTCTTCGGCTAGTAATTTCATTTCTTTGTAATTTTCGTAAAATTCGTAAAATGCCGTTTTAAAATGCCCATCTTCATCTAAATTGTCTAAAATTGCAGAAAAAGTGGCATTAAATTTGGAGACATCTTCTAGATTCTCATCAGTTTTAATGACTTTTTGTTTTAGATAGTTATTATGAATTTTTTCTGCTAAATATTTTAAGTCTCCTGCGGGCCCTGATTGCATGGCTCTTTTGATTTGAATGTCACGGGTTTTGAAGCTATGTTTTTCTTTAAGTTTAAAAAACGCTTCTAACCACTCAGCGCTAGCATGACTATCTCCAAAACTATGGCCGTGACATACGTTCATTCCAATAGATAAATTAGTTAAATCAGTAAATTTCCCAATTAAATCCAGATTCTCCGGAGCCACACAACTTATATCTAATGTAGTATATTCAAAATTTGAATGTGAAAGCAATTTCTGAATATTTGAAAGATCATTAGCATTGAACCCTCCATTTATTAGTTCTAATTCAGTAATGTTCCCAATTTTATTAATGGCTTCGGAAAAAATAGCGATCCCAATGTCGTTGAGATTCTTAATATCTAAACCAATCTTCTTTATTTTGTTTCCTAGTTTCTTTATTAAATCTCCAATTGCTGCAATTTCAATATTATCGAGAGATTCAAAAGAGATTTCTATATCGACGGGGCAGGATTCACATTTCAAATTTTCTGTAATTTCGAGAATATCTTCCAAATTTATTTCTACACAACGTAGAGAAATAATTAAATATCGCTGACTCAGATCCAGAATAGTTTGAAACTCATGCTCTGCCATTTTTACCTCAGATTGAATTATGCACTCTCTTAATGGTTATTCAATCAGAGATTGCGCATATTCTCAACCTAGCAGTTGGAAATATGCGCGAATAGATTGATATTTATTGTTAAATATTTGATTAGTGTGAAAAAAGCAACAGTTTTGCAATTCAAGATGTTCACCTGCTAGTTGCATAGAGTTTTCTTGATTTTCATTTGGTTGAAAAGTTGGTTTACCAGTGCCTTTGAGTTTATTGCTGCAAATTTCTAAACATTCATCATATGTGTAGCATTCTTCATTTGATGCTGATGTGGGGAAAATATGCTGTTTAATTAGAGGAAATTTTCCTTTGCATGCCTCTGGCTCCTTTTCATGTTTAAAAAACCATTTTACACTCTCTTTAACTCCTTGGAGGGACTTGATTGCTTTTTCAGTAGGATTATTACCCTTATATGTTAAACAAAAGTTATTTAAGGAGTTTCTTGTCTCATGATAAAGAGCGGTTTGTTTGCTTGCACCGTTTAAATCAAGAACGCGAAGAATGCTATAATTATATTTACTATCGTGCGGAAATAGATTTGTGATATTAATTGCTTTATAGTGCGCATCATAGCTAAAGTTGGCGAAGGTCACAGTTTTGATAGATTTGTTCTTCTTCATACAATCTAAAAAGTGATTACATGCATCAATAGAAATTCTACCAGAAATTTTGAGATCTTCCAGCACACTATTATTGACTATTTTGTTTCCTATATCTTTCACAGATTCCGAAATAGAATAAGCAGTGCCACGAAGAATATCTTTATTTTGAGAATCTAGAGCTAATGCTGTTAATGTCTTAGAATCTGCAAGTGTTGCCAATTCTGGAAAAGCAAATAGATCAACTTCACTATTTAAGATTCTGAATTCTCTAATGTTTGGAAGATCTGAGATTAATTTAATTATTTCCTCAACCTCACTTTCATGAATTTCGTGATTCACAAATTCAAGTTTAAAAATACTTTTCATCCCTATCAGAGATGGCAGGCTTTTAATGGCAAAATAGTCTAGATCTGCTTGTATAGATATATCAGTTATGGATTGATTTTCCTCCATTAAACTCGCGATATTAGTTATATCTACAGAATCCAATGGTTGTTGCACTTTGTCCTTGATTTTTGATGCACTAATAACTAATTTCTTGATTTTATCGCTACTCTTAAAAATATCTCTTATCTTTCTTATATAAAATCCTTCTGAAAATTGTCTAAAATCCATATAATATATTTCGACTGCTTTTGAGTTAGCTTGAGCTTCCGAAACGTTCTTTTCTACCTCTCGTAACCAGTCATCGCTACTATATATTGTCATAACTAACATCTCGCATTTAAAGTTATAAAAAATGCACACTTTTTAGATGTAGTTACTAAATGAATATATTGCAAGTGTGTTGGTTGATTAATTTTCAACTTGAATGAAATTGTTATAGCTAAGATCGCATAAAAAGGTCATGGAATTGGAGTGTGATTTTACAGGGTCGTTTTTCCTATGGAATGTAACATAACACTGGTTTGCCGCGCCTTTGGCTCGCAATGACGGGGTGGTTAAATCTTTAATTATTTCGTGACTTTTTTATAGGAGCTTGGCTATAATCTGTGATGGTGGTTAAAGGCTGTTGTTTCTTAGTTCTAGGATATATTCTAAAATGGGGCCGATTGTTATGATTGGCAGGAAAGTTAGACCGCTAATTATGACAATTAATGAAATCAGCATGAGGCCGAAGTGAAAACCTTGGGCGATTAAAAGGCGATTTGGGTTTCTATTGACGGTTTTTTGTGCTAATTTTCCGGCGATTGCTAAAATTGGTATGGCAAAAAGGAAGCGGCCAATGAAAATTGTGATGGCTGTGGTGATGTTGAAATAGGTTGTGTTAGTGTTTAAGCTGCTGAGGGATGAGCCATTATTACTGGAAGTTGAGATGAAATTATAGGTCACTTCAATTAATTTTCTGATGCTGTTTTGGTTGTTAGACTCAAGTTCAATGAAACCATGCATTTCAAGAAAAATGGTCAGAGCGCTGAAAAAAATTGCAGTCAAGGGAATGATAAAAATTGTTATGGTGGCTAGTTTGATTTCTGAAGCGGTGATTTTTTTGCCAAGATATTCGGGCTGTTTGCCAACCATCATGCTGGCAACGAAAGAAGTGATGATGATGTAGATCAAGGCGCCGTAGAGACCCGAACCAACGCCGCCAAAAATGACTTCGCTTAGGACCATGTTTAGCATTAAAATGAGAATGCCAAAAGAAGTGAAACTGGTGTAGGTGGCGTTGCATGAGCCGGCAGAAATGGTGGTGGAGGCTGCCGCCCAGAAAGATGTGTCTGCCAGATTGAATCTTTGCTCTTTACCCTCCATGTTGATGATTTCGCCGCAAGAATGTCTGATGATGTTATTATAATTCATTGATTCAGCTTCAATTATGAGAGAAAATGTGATGAAGATGAGGCCAAACATGATGGTGAGGAGAATCCAGCTTTGAGCAGGTTCTTTGGACATTTTGCCGAAAAAGTAAGTGATGGCACATGGTAAAAGCAGCATGGCAATGATTTGGATTAAATTTGAGATTGGAGTTGGGTTTTCAAATGGGTGTGAGCCATTAGCCTCAAAAGCAGCGCCACCATTTGTGCCAACTTGTTTGATGGATGCTTGAGATGCAACAGGGCCAGTGATGATGGTTTGTTGTTTGCCTTCTAAAGTCTCAATTTTAAGGCTGGCTTTGAGATTTTGTGGCATGCCACTTGCGACATTAAGGCAGGCAAAAATTATGGCAATTGGTAGAATGATGTATAAAATGGATTTTGTTAGGTCTACATAAAAATTTCCGATTAATTCTGTGTTTTGGCGCAATAAGGCCCGCATTAAGGCAACAGAGAGTGCCAAACCTGTGGCGGAAGAAAGGAAATTCTGCAAAGTTAAACCAAAAATTTGTGAAAATTGGCTGATGGTGGTTTCGGGAATGTAGCTTTGCCAATTTGTGTTTGATGTGAAGCTGACTGCTATGTTTAAAGCAAGGTCAGCACTGAGGCCTGGGAAATTCTCGGGATTAAGAGGAAGAAATTGCTGGAATTTTAAAATTAAAAATAAAAAAATTATGCCCAGAAAGTTAAATATTAGCATGGAAGCGGCATATTCCTTCCAATTTTGGTCGATTTTATGTTTGATTTTTGCGTGCTTATAGATGAAATGCTCGAATGGTTCAAATTTGCTCAAAATATGCTTTTGCTTGGTGAAAACTTTATGCAAATGCGCACCAACCAGAGGCATGGTGAAAATTATGATTGCGAAATAGATGAGAATTTGAAAATGCATTATCTTGGGTTTTTCTTTAAAATGTGTTTTTAGATATTATAATAAAATTATTGCATTTTGACAAGTCTGGTATATTATGTTCTCAACAAAGGGCTATTATTCTCTGGAAGTTTAGTCATCTGAAATGATTCGGAGTTGTCTTTTGGGAATAAACATCACTTCTGGATTGCTGCGCTCGCAATGACTGCGGGAGGGTTGCGGGTGAAGATATGTGGCTGGAAGTTCTCAGTTAATTTTTTATTTGGGCAGTTATGACTAAAAAACAATCAGAATCTTCTTTGCTTAATGTTTATGGGCGCTGGCCAATTTCAATTTCTCATGGTAAAGGGCCATATGTTTATGATGTTCATGGAAAGGAATATTTGGATTTTGGGTGCGGAATTGCGGTTAGTAATTTGGGACATTGTCATCCATATTTGGTGGAAAAATTGAAAGATCAAATTGATCTTCTTTGGCATTGCTCAAATATTTTCACTTTCTCTGAACAAGAAAGGCTTGCAAAAAGACTCTGTGAATTGACTTTTGCAGATAAAATCTTCTTTTGCTCTTCTGGGCTTGAAGCGGTGGAAACTGCAATTAAAATTATGCGAAAATTTGGACATGATTTATATTCCCCGAAAAAAAATAAGATTCTGTCACTGAAAGGTGGCTTCCATGGTAGGAGTTATGCCTGTCTTTCCGCAGGGGGGAATGAACATGCACGAAAAGGCTTCGGGCCGCTCTTAGAAGGTTTTGTGCAAATTGAAAGAGAAAATCTGGATGAGCTTGAAAAAAATTTGGATGAAAATGTTTGTGGAATTTTGATTGAACCCGTGCAGTCAGAAGGGGGTGTTTGGCCGCTTAATGTGGAATATCTCAAAAAAGTTAGGGAAATTGCTGTAAAAAATGATGTGCTGCTTTGTTTTGATGAGGTGCAAACAGGATTTGGTAGGACGGGGGCTTTGTTTCATCATCAGAAAATTGATGTGATTCCCGATTTGATGACTTGTGCAAAAGGAATTGGAAATGGCTTTCCTTTGGCAGCTTGCTTTGTGAATGAAAAAGCAGCAAAAGTGATGAGTCCAGGGACTCATGGCTCAACCTATGGTGGAAATCCGATGGGAATGGCTGCAGGACATGCTGTGCTGGATGTCATGACTCAGAAAGGATTTTTTGAGAATGTTAGTGAAATTAGTGAAATATTTCTTAAAAAGCTTGAGAGTTTGAAAGAGAAATATGGAGAAATCATCGAAGATGTTAGGGGCGAGGGGTTCATTTTTGGCGTTGAGCTGAAAAAGGAATTTTCTTGTGATGATTTCATGCAAAAATGCTTCAAATTAGGGCTGGCAGTGACAAAAGCGGGTGGAGGAAAAGTCATTAGAATTTTGCCGCCTTTGGTGATTGAAAAAAAACATGTTATTAAGGCTTATGAAATTATGGATTTGGTTTGTGAAGAGTTAATGCAATGAAAAATGTTGTGATTATTGCCGCAGGAGGAAACTCAGTTAGATTTGGAGATGATCTGCCAAAACAATTTCAGCAAATTAATGGGAAAAGCATTTTGGAAAGAGCGATTTTGCCATTTGTGAATTGTGAGAAAATTGACCATGTGCTGGTGGTTGTGCCGGAGAAATATTTTGAGCTTGGTGAAAAAATTGTTGAAAAAATTGGAGATCGGAAAATTTTACCTTTGGTTGTTGGAGGGCGAGATCGGCATTTGTCGGTTCAAAATGGGCTTTTGAACATTAAAGAGATGAATGTGAAAAATGTTTTAATTCACGATGCCGCAAGGATTTTTGTTTCTCAGAATCTGATTTTGGAATTGATTGATGAAATGGAAAATGAAATTGCTGTGGTTCCTGCAATTAAGTCGGTTGATGCGTTGAAAGAAATTCAAGGAGATTTTGTGAAAAATGAGCTGGAAAGAGACGATGTTCGCTTGATTCAGACGCCGCAGATTTTTGATTTTCAGAAAATGATGAGATTTTGTGAAAATTTGCCAGATGAGAAATTTGTTGATGATGCAATGATTTTTAGAAAATTTGGTGGAAAAGTGAAAATTATTGAAGGGGAAGAAAATAATTTTAAAATTACCACAAAATGTGATTTTGAGAGGGCAAGAGGAATGATTGGAAAAGAATTTAGAATTGGCCATGGAATTGATGTGCATGCGTTTGATTTGAGCCGATTAGGGAAATTTGAAATTAAAATTGGCGCTGTTGCATTTGAGTCACCGCACCCAATTCTTGCTCATTCAGATGGTGATGTGGCAATTCATGCTGTGATTGATGCTTTGCTTGGTGCGGCTGGGCTTGGGGACATTGGGGAGATGTTTCCTGATGATGATGATCAATGGAAAAATGCTGATTCTGCAGACTTATTAAAAATTGTGGTGAATGGGTTGGCTGCTGGTGATTATGAGATTAATAATGTGGATTTGAGCATCATTTGTCAAGAACCGCGCATCTCTCCTCGGAAAGAGGAAATTAGGGAAAAATTGTCGCTGATTATGGGTGTTTCAAAAGAACGGGTTAATGTGAAGGCTACTACAACTGAGAAATTAGGCTTCATTGGGAGAAAAGAAGCTTTGGGGGCTGAGTCTGTTTGTTCAATTTTTAAAAAATGAAGAGAATGTTCAGATTTTTCTTTAATTTTATTTTCATTTGAATTATAATATAAATTTGATAAATAAGTGATATTTTGTGGAAATGAAACTGCGAATGGTGATTAACAAATCTGGTAAGTTGAAAAAAATTTTGAAATTCTTGCGTCAAAATGGTGCTTTTAGGAATTTGTTGATTGCATTTCTGGTGCTTGACATTTTTTTGACAAGTTTATTATTCAGACCTCATGATGAATCAGATGAAGGCGAAACAATTGCAGGGATTGAGGAAGAAATTGGCACTGATTCAAATGCTGAACTTGATGATGGCTCTTCTTTGCAGGAAATCACTAATTCTGATGCTGAGAATATTAACTATATTCTTAAAAAAGGTGACAGTTTGGTGGGCATTTTGGTGCATCATAATGTGCCATCTTCTGAGGCTCACGAAATTGCAAATAAAGTGGCTAAAGTTCATGATTTGAGAAAATTAAGCGTTGGGCAAGAACTCTTCCTTAAATTTAGTGAAGATGCTAAATTAGTTGAAATGAGCTGGCAGACAAATAAACACGAGACTGTTAGTGTGCTGCAAGTGAATGGAAAATTTGAAGTTGTTACTAAACCAATCACATTTAAACAAACCATCACGCGCTCTAAATTGAAGATTGATGGGAGTTTTATTGCAACTGCAAAAAAAATGGGGCTTTCAACAAAATCTATCATGGAAA
The DNA here is from genome assembly GCA_964383745.1 of uncultured Rickettsiales bacterium. GTDB lineage: Bacteria > Pseudomonadota > Alphaproteobacteria > Rickettsiales > CAYLHV01 > CAYLHV01. The sequence continues at coordinate 55,987 of CAYLHV010000004.1, forward strand.
TTGTGGCCTCTTTTAGCTATGACGTTGACTTCCAGAGGGACATTAAAGATGGGCACGAGATTGATGTGATTTTTGAAAAATTTTACCATTCCGACTCTGGTGAATTTTCTCACACTGGTAATGTTTTTTATTCGTCTCTTGATGTGGGTGGAAAAAAATTAGAGATTTATAAATTTAAAACTGCAAATGGAAAATTTGAATATTATAAAGACGATGCTCACTCAATTAAAAAATCTTTGTTGAGAACACCTGTTAAGGTCATGAGAATTTCTTCGAATTTTGGAATGAGGAAACATCCAATTTTGGGCTATTCTAAAATGCATAAAGGTGTTGATTTTGCTGCACCTGTGGGAACACCGATTTTTGCTGCAGGAAATGGGGTGGTGGAAGAAATTGGTTGGAAAGGAGCCTATGGAAAATATATTAGGCTCAGGCATAATAATGGATTTCACACGGCTTATGCACATATCAGCAAATTTGCCAGAGATGTGAAAAAAGGAGCGCGAATTCAACAAGGACAGGTCATTGCTTTCGTTGGAAAAACAGGCAGGGCAACTGGTGCGCATTTGCACTATGAAGTGATTGTTAACAGCAAACAGGTGAATCCGCTGAAAATTAAACTTTCTCCAGGGGTCAAGCTTGTTGGGAAAGAGCTGAGGAATTTTAATGAATTTAAAAAAGAAGTTAAAGGCTTTAGAAGGCTGAATAAAGAAGTTTTCGAGGTTGAGGCGGAGAGAACTAATTTTACAAAAAGATTTTCAGCTTAAAATTAAACGAGCCTCTTTGTCAATTTGGAAAATTAGGTCAATTTCTGGGTTTCTGGGAAATTTGCTGAAATTGAATTTTGAAAGAGTTTTTTCCACATTTTCTGCAATTTCATGAAATTTGATTTTGCCATTTTTGAAGTTTAACACTGCTTCTTCATTTGCTGAATTCATCACTAGAGGCGCGATTCCTCCTTCATTCAAAACTTCACGAGTCAAACGAATGAAAGGAAATTTTTCTTCATTGGGTTTTTCAAAAGTTAGTGAACCAATTTCTCCTAGGTCAAATGCAGATTCTGGGAAATTATTTGACAAACGTTCTGGCCAGCTTAGAGCGTAGGAGATTGGGGTGAGCATTGTGTGGCTGCCTGCTTGGGCCAGATGTGAGCCGTCTTTATAGGAAATTAGGCCGTGAATGATGGATTCTGGGTGAATTAAAATTTCAATTTGATTCATGGAGAGTTTAAAAAGATGAAATGCTTCAATCACCTCTAGGCCTTTGTTGGCCATGGTGGCGGAGTCTATGCTGTTTTTGAAACCCATTGACCAATTTGGGTGCTTTAATGCTTCTTCAATTTTGACTTGTTTGATTTGCTCAATGGTTTTTCTGAGAAATGGGCCGCCTGAGGCTGTCAAAGTGATTTTTTGCAATTGGGAAATTTTTGAAAAATCTAGTAATTGGAAAATTGCTGAATGTTCAGAGTCAATTGGAAGAATGTTGATTTGTTTCCTGGCTGCAATTTGATTTAGAATTTCACCTGCGCAAACAAGGCTCTCTTTATTAGCAATGGCAACATTATTACCAGCTTCAAGAGCTGTAATTGTGGTTGGAAGTCCTGCAATGCCGGAAATTGCGGCAATGTGAATGTCGCAGCTTTCTTTGGCAAGTTCGAGCATGGCTTTTTTGCCAGAGAGAATTTTGATTTGGTGGTTCTTTAGTTTTTCCTTTAAAAATTCAGCTTTTGATTCATTCTCAATGATGACAAATTCAGGCAGAAATTCCGCAGCTTGCTTGCTCAGAAGTTCAACATTTTCTGCCGCAGCTAGAATTTTTACTTTGAATTTTTCCTTGTGAGCAGAAATTAATTTTAGACAATTACAGCCAATTGAACCAGTTGAGCCAAAAATTGAAATGATCTTCTCAGATTTTTTGAGTTTTTCGGGAAAAAACATTAAAACATTCCGTAGCTGTCAATGATCATGGCAATGAAAACAACTTTTGGAGTGGCTGCCACAATGCCGTCAACTCGGTCCAAAAGGCCGCCGTGACCTGGAATTAAGTTGCCGCTGTCTTTGGCTTTGAATTTGCGTTTGATCCATGATTCAATTAAATCACCAATTTGAGCGTAGATTGCCAGAGAAGAGCTGATGATTGTCAGGAAAAGTTGATGTTCAGTGCCTGTAATTAGGCAGTAGAGATAGCCGGTGATTGTGGCGCCAAAAATGCCGCCGCAGAGACCTGACCAGGTTTTGTTGGGGCTGATTGATGGGGCGAGTTTGGGGCCGCCGATGATTTTGCCGAAGCAATAGGCAAAAATGTCAGTTGCGCAAACAACCGCAAAGAGCCAAATTACAATTCTTTCTCCATTTTCCAGAGCACGCAGCCAAATTAAAGAAAAAGTTGGTAGGAAAATGTAAATTATGCCAAAAATTTTCCATTTCATTGGAGAGTCGGAAAGTTTTTTCTCAGGGTTGGTTAATTCTGACCATTCAAAAGCCATGAGAATGGCGATCAGCAAAATGAATGCATTGAAGATCATGCCGCCTGTGAAGATGATTAAAGTGACGAAAGGAATGAGAATTGCAGATGACACAATTCTTAAAAAAAGATTCTTACTTATCAGTGTTTTTTCAGATTTTGCCATATTTTCTCACTCTTTTTTGGAATTCGCTGATTGCAATGTCAAGGTCTTCATTTGTGAATTCAGGCCAAAATTTAGGAATGAAAAGTAATTCGCAATAGGCAATTTGCCACAAAAGAAAATTACTCACTCTTTGCTCGCCACTGGTTCTGATTAAAAGATCTGGGTCTGGGAGACCTTTTGTGAACAAGTGACTGGCGAAAAGATTTTCATTAATTTCGCTGATTTCAATTTCTGAATTTACCGCTTTTCGGCAGATTTCTTGAGTCGCGTTTAAAATTTCTTGTCTTGCACCATAGTTTAGAGCGATTGACACTGTCATTCTATCATTATTTTTGGTTAAATTTAAGCAAAATTTTATTCTTTCTTGAATATTTTGTGGAAATTTGCTGATGTCTCCTAGAATTTTGATGCGGATTTTCTGGTCATTTAGCTTTGCTGCTTTCTTTTCAATTTGTGTGACAAGCAAATTCATGAGAAAATTGACTTCTTCTTGAGGTCTTTGCCAATTCTCAGTTGAAAATGCAAATAAAGTTAAATGAGATATGTTTCTTTTGAATGCATGTTTGACAATTTCATAGGCGGTGATGGCGCCTTGTTCATGGCCTTGGTTCCTTTTTTTGCCGACATTTTCAGCCCAGCGTCCGTTACCGTCCATGATGATTGCAATGTGATTTGGTAGAGATTTTTGCATTGATTTTAAATTGATTCGTCGATTTGAGTGGATTTAAAAATTTTGCTTACATGAGAACCTTGAAACACTGAGATGTTCATTGAAATTGCTAAATCTAGAATGTCAGAATTTTGGCAATTTGCAAGAATGATGCGGTTTGGAACATTTCTGGAAATGGCGTTTTGCAGTTCTTCAATGTCAAAGTCAGATTCTAGGAACTGGTCATTCCAAGTGATTTTCATGAGGTCGAAACCAAGATTTTCACGATTTATGCTGAAAAAATTGCTGAAATTTAGGCCGCCAAGACAGGTTTTATAGCCCATTTTTTTTAACAGTGATTTTGCCTCTAAAAAAGAAGTGAAATTACTGAAAAATTCGCTTATGTCCATTTCAACAACCAAAGAGATTTTTTCTTGTTCCAACATCATGTTATGAAAATTGTGGAACTCTGGGGAAAGAATGTTGTTGGTGCTGAGTTTTAAAAGCAAAGTGCCGGCTTTGTAGTGTCTGGCTTTTAATTGAAGCATGGTTAGGATTTTATTGTTGATTTTATTAGTGATGATGGGGTTTTCAAATTGGGTTTTATGGCTTTCATCACTCAAAAGAATTTTTGCAACATTCTCGGGACTGACGTGGATTTCGTTCAGAATTAGTTTCATTGGGGCTGATTTCGGGACCAAATAGGTTGGACGAATTCTGGTGATTCTCTCAGTTTCAAGCTGGTCGAGGCCGCTTTCAATTTCAATTAAGTTTAAGCTTGTGAATTCTTCAGATGAAATTTGTGGAAATTTTTCTGATTCAGCCTTTTTCTTGCAAAAAATGAAAAAATCACGCCATTGGAAGATCAGATTATAGGCAAAGGCGAAATTAGGATTTTCCCTTTTATCTTTCATGTAGGCCAGTGGGTCTGTTTGGAAAAGATAGCGTATTTGATGGATGATTTGATTTGTTAGTTCAAGATCTTCATTTTTGAAAATTAAAATTAGGTCAAAATCATGGCAAATGAATAAATCAGATTTCATGTTTCCAACCAAATCGCTTAATATGTTTGTGACGATTTTGATTTGGAAGTTTGACTTGTTTTCTTTTTTTAACTTAGAAAGGTTGAAAATGATGGCTCGAAAACCATGATGGTCAGATTGAATGCTGGTTAAATGTTCTAGAAGAAGAAGTGCGCTGTTTTTTTCAAAAATTCTCATGTCTTTTTCTTTTTAGCTACACATTTTAGTTTTTCTTGCTCTTGTTTAGCTTGTTTTAAAATGGCGTCTTTGGGTTGTTTAGCAATTAGTTTATCAAAAGCTTCGCAAGCTTTAGTGGTTTTTTGCAAATTTCCAAGACACATTGCAATTTTTAGGTGAATTTCTTCAGATTTGTTGTTTTTTGGAAAGGTTTTTTGAGTGTTGATGAATTGCTCAAGGGCTTTTGTGTGGTTTTTTTGCTTAAAATGAATTTCGGCAATCCAGAAATTTGCATTTGCAACAAGAGTTGATTCTGGATGTTCTTTGATGAATTTCTGGAATTTTGTGAGTGATGATTTGAGTTCATTTTTTTCAAAATCAGCCATGGCAGCATGATATTGCTTTTCAACTCCTTGGTTTAATATTTGATTTATTTTTGCTTCATTTGCTTTGATTAAGGCAGATTGGGCTGCAAGTTCTTCGGAAATGGATTTTAATTTTGTTTCATTTTCTTGCAAGCGGAATTCTGCATCGGCGATGAATTTATCAAGTTTGCTGTTTGATTCTTCTGTTTGATGGTTTGCTTTTTCAATTTCGCCAGAAAGTTGCTTCACATTTTCTTCAATTTCGTCAATTTGGACGTTTAACAGAGTGTTGATTTTAGTTTGTGAGTCTTCGCTATTTTCAAATTCTTCATCAGAATTATTGGCAAAAATAGGTTTAATGGAAATTAGAAGAGTTATGAGAAGAATTATGAAATGTTTCATGATGTGTTTTTTAAGTCTTTAGGTCAAAATCAATGAGTCACTAGTGTTTCTTTTAAGAAAAACTAGTGACCCAGAAATGTGAAGAATCTGGATGATTATTCAGCAACAACAGTTACTGCACGGCGATTTTTTGACCATGCTTCAGCATTGCTTCCAGAAACTGCTGGACGTTCTTTTCCGTAGGAAATTGTGGAAATTCTGTTTGCATCAACGCCTGCGCTGATCAAGAATTTTTTCACAGAATTTGCTCTTCTTTCGCCAAGGCCAAGGTTATATTCACGTGGGCCTCTTTCGTCACAATGTCCTTCAACAGTGATTTTGATTGAAGAATTTCTTTTTAGCCATGCAGCTTGGCGCATTAATGCGTCTTGTGCATCTGCATCAAGTGCTGTGCTGTTTAGCTCAAAGAAAACTCTGTCACCAACATTAGCTTCCAACTCTGTAGGAGCGCCTTCGCTGCTGTCAGCTCTATAGTTGTGGTAGCCAGTTGTTTCTGGTGAATTTGTGCCATTTGATTGGCAAGCAGCTAGAGAAATAGAAAGTAGTAGGATTGAAATAATTTGTTTCATTTTAAAAACCTTGTAGTTATGTTTATGTTTACATGATTATTTACGATTTAAAAAGGCCCTATGTTTAGCAGTGCCTTTTACATGCAAGTTGATTATATCTAATAAATTTCTATTATGCAAATGAATTTTTCAACAAAAAATCTTTATTATTGGTTACTATTTGACTTTTTGGATTAATTTGTGATAAAATTACTTTATGTTCGTCTTTTTTATGTATCTAAATGAGGATTAAAATGACAAAAATTATTTTACTATCTGTTATTTGTGTTTTTCTGAATTCTTGCATGTCGAATAATGAGCCATTGCCGGAGCTGAAAAGTCCGTGTGTTGCGGGACCTTCAAATGAAGCTGGAGACCCTTGTCAAAAAAGGGCTGTTAATTTGTTGAAGGATTTTGTTTGATTTTATTTTGTAATAAATAGATGTGAAAAAAGGGCAGAATTTTGAATCTGCCCTTTAATTTTATTGTCAGTTTTAGCTGAGCAATTTGAGAAGTGCTTGTGGAAGCTGGTTGGCTTGCGCAAGAACCGAAATGCTGGCGTTGATTCTGACTTGATATTGAGCAAATGATGTTGACTCACCAGCAATGTCAGTGTCAAGGAACACACTTCTTGCAGCATCTTGGTTCTGAATACTGCTTTCAATGTTTGATGCTGCATAGGTAAAGCGTGACTGCAAAGCACCGATTGTTGCTCTGATGGCTGTGACTTTATTGATGGCATTATCAATGATATCTTGAGCTATGAAAGCATTTTCTGCTGTGTCAATGCTTAAAGGAACATAGATTTTGTCTTCATCAATATATAAATCTATGGTTTTAGTTGATTCAACCTCAACTTGGATGGTGTCAGCTGAAGTGGTGCCAACTTGGAATTTGAGACCGCCGGCGTCACCAGTTTTAATTGAAAATGCTGACTCAAGAGCTTGCTGCAGACCTTCAGATTCTCCGTCAGAGCTGATGGTGATTGCGCTGCCACCATTTGTGAATTGCAAAATACATAGAGGGTTATTAACATTCACAAGTCCAATTGATGCATTTGCGGCAATTGTCGTGCCAAGAGCTGTTGAAACACCAACGTTGCTATAGCCGCTTCTGTAAACCTCGCCATTAATGGTGATTTCAATTTCGGCATTTGTTGCGCCAATGACAGGAGCGCGGACGGAGACTTTTTCAACTTTTATGTCTGTGAAATTATTATTGATGAAGCTGAATTTTGAGCCAGCAAGGTCGCCGCTTGCAATTGTGCTTCCAGTTGGGAAAACTGTGCCAGCGGAAATGTAGTTTTTGATTTGACGACTCTGGTAGAATGAAATTTTTGAGAAGGCTTTATTCATTCTGATGGCATATTGATCAGCTTCAGATTGATTAGAAACAGCTGTTTGTCCACTTGTGGTTGCATCTTCGAGCTGTAAAGTGAAATAGCCGCCGCCTTCCTCAATTGAAGCAAGTCTGATCACTGTGTCAGCATTTGGGGTGGTGTCAATTTCTTTTGCTATATATGTATAGTTACCTACTTTGACTGAAAGATTGATTCTGTCGTGGCTGGTATATTCAGCTTTGAAACCTTGAAGCTCACCAACAAAATCAGGGTTGTTAGAAACTCCTGCTGCGCTGACACCTGTTGCATTGCCAGCGCCAGCAGCTGCAGCAACTGTGTTAATTGCTGTGATGATTGTGTCGCCACGTGAGCCTTGCGCGATTGTGGTTGCGGTTCCAGAATAGGCTGTTGGGCCGCCAGTTGCGAAATCTCCTCCTTGAAGGTCATTGTCGTTACCAGCTGTACCGTTTGCTTGTAAAGTGACGCCAGCATTAACGTCATTTCCGCTTAATGTGATGTCGTTAGCGGCTGCAGTTGTGGCAAGGGCAATGCTTCCACCTTGGACTCCGCCTGAACGTGCACGTATGGTCGTTAAAGCAGTGGCAGCAGCATGTTCAAACTCAACAGCAGAGAGAGCAGCTTTGGCGTTAAGAACATTTGCATTTGTGCCAGTATAGGCTAAAATATTTTCGATTTTTGCTTTAAGATGATCCATTTGAGCGACGGCAGTTGCATTATTTGCGAGATCAAGTTCGAGTTCAATGTCGCCTGTACCATATGTTGCAAGGGCTCTTGTTGTGAAGACGACAGCATAGCCATTTACAGTGAGTGTCAGTGTTTCTGCGTCTGCAAGAGGGTTGACAATCTCTAAAATACCTTCTGCGCGAGTTGAATTATTTTCGGTTTTAAATTCTAATCTTGAAGGAGTAAAAAGGCTGCCGTCAATTAATGTGATTCCGTTGAAATTAGTTGTATCAGCAATTCTGTTGATCTCTTGAGTGAGATTCTGAAATTCTGCATCAAGAAATGAGCGCGCTGCCGGGGAAAGAGAGCCGGAAGTTGATTGAGCAGAAAGAGCTTTTTGGCGTTGCAAAATCTCGCCAACATTTTTGAGGGCACCATCAGCAACTCCAAGCAAGCTATTTGCTTGAGCAGTGTTGGTTAATGCGGCTCTTAATGTTGAAATGTTTGTTTGCAAAATTGTTCCAATTGCAAGACCTGCAACGTCTGTTGAGGCTTTGTCAATTCTTGAGCCGCTTGAGAGTCTGTAGATTGAAGATTTTGTTTCTTCGTTAGCTTTGTTTAAATTTGTCTGCGCATTTAAGGCAGATGTGTTCGAAATGATACCGACTGGCATAACTAAACCTCCTACTTGGATATTTTTACCCTATGAAAAGGGCATTAGTTGTGGAATTTATTGAAAAACAGCAATATGTATGATTTTCATTTTAATATGCTAATGGTTAAGTAATTATTAACAAAAATGGTAAATTTTGAAAAAGATTCATTTATTTTTTTGATGTCACAAAAATGCCATGTCAATTTTGCATGAGATGAATGAGCTTGATTAGTCTCATTCATCTCAATTTTGTTAGTCTTGAATGGCACCGATTAGAGCGACTTCTGTTTGCTCTTCTTCTGTGGATTCTGCTTCAGTGATGGTGATGGTTGGAATTATGAAGTCATTATAGAGAACTTTTTTTAGCTCAATTTTCATTTCTGAGTCTTGAGCTTCTAATATATAGTCAGTGGCGGTTTTGCCAAAAATGTCAGAGAGAGTTAAATTTGCACCATTAGAAATTAGCAATTTTGCCGTTGGTATGTTGCCTTCTGCAATTGCCCAAATTAACGCAGTGGCGCCAAGATGGTCTTGCAAATTAACATCTGCCTTTTTTTCCAGCAATTTTTGTGTGAATTCTTCATCTCCATCTGAAACTGAAATTATGAGAGGAGTGTAAAGCTTTTTACTGAAAATTTGGTTAATGTTGCCACCATGCTCAGCCATGAAGAAAAAAGCATCAGAGTTTTTATTTAGCAAAGAATGAAGCATTGGGGTGAGTTGTTGAGAATCAAGATGATTTGTGTTTGCGCCATTTTCTGTTAAAAGTTTAATTGCTTCAGTTTGATTTCTTTGAGCAGCATGTGTTAGTGCTGTTCTTCCTTTATTATCAGTGATTTCAAGATCGGCTTTGAGATCGATGCAAGTTTTTAGAGAGTCAATTTGACCTTTCTTTGCAAAAAGCATTGCAGCTGTGGTGCCACGGCTGTTTTGAGAGTTTATATCTGCTTCTTGCATTATTTGATGATTAAAAAAATCAGTGAAATCTTGGAAACATTGGTTGATTTTTGTGAATAGATTCATGATTAGTTCCTCCAAAATGAAGTTGTTTTAGGCTGGTTTATGTTTAGCTTCATCACAAATAAACGAACTATATAATTAATGGTTGCATAGATTGAAATGAGATTCAATGAAAAAATGATGATGTTTGAATTTAATTGCTTTTAGGGAATTTTTATTCTTGCAATTTCTCTGGGATGATGTTAGTTTTCTATGATATGTTTTTCTGGAAAAAATTGAGGTCAAATTTGAAGGTTACTGTTGAAGTTAGAAAAATCTTAAGTCACTATGAAACTGAAAATGCGGGTGTTAAAAATGCTTTATGCAGAATTTTGATGCATGGTGAGCTTGCTGGAACTGGGAAAATTGTGATTCTGCCGGTTGATCAGGGGTTTGAGCATGGGCCTGCTAGAAGTTTTGCTTGTAACCCTGATGCTTATGACCCGCTCTATCATTTCCAGCTTGCGATTGATGCGGGTTTGAATGCTTTTGCGGCGCCTCTTGGCATGCTTGAGCTTGGTGCAGCAAAATTTGCTGGGGAAATTCCGCTGATTCTGAAAATGAATAGTTCAAATTCTTTGATGCCAACTGCAAATGCGCCAGATCAGGCTGTGACAGCTTCAATTGAAGATGCTCTCAGGCTTGGTTGTGTGGCAGTTGGTTTCACAATCTACCCTGGCTCTGCGCAGTCATTAGAAATGATGGAGGAAATTCGGGAACTTGCCTTGCAAGCGAAATCATGCGGACTTGCCGTGGTCATTTGGTCCTATCCGCGCGGGGAAGATTTGAGCAAAGAAGGGGAAACTGCCATTGATGTTTGCGCCTATGCTGCGCATGTTGCAGCACTTTTGGGGGCTCACATCATTAAAGTGAAACCACCAACTGCGCATCTTGAACAAAAAGAGGCAAAAAAAGTTTATGAGCAAAATTCAGTTCCAATTCAAACAATGGAAGACAGGATTGCTCATGTAAAACAAGCCTGTTTTGCTGGGAAAAGGTTGGTTGTTTTTTCTGGTGGGGTGAGCGGTGACGCAGATTCGCTCTTGAAGATGATTAAGGAAATTAAAAATGGCGGGGGAGATGGTTCAATCATTGGCAGAAACTCATTCCAAAGGCCTAGAAAAGAAAGTTTAGACTTGCTTAAAAAGATTATTGAAATTTATAAAAATTGAGGAATAAATAATGAAAATTGGTGCAAATTCAATTGGTGTTGGAACAGTTTTGCTGCATGATGGTAAGCTCATGATTGTCACTAAACAGCCTGAACATACAAAGCCTGGGAAAGGCCCGGCTTATGTGCAGTTGGAAATGAAAGATTTAAAAACTGGTGTTAAAATTAATGAAAGGCTTCGCTCTGCGGACACAGTTGAAAAAGCGTTTCTTGAGCAAGTTGACCATCAATTTCTCTATTTTGAAGGAGAAAATGTTGTTTTGATGAATTTGGAAAGCTATGACCAAGTTTCTGTTGCAAGAGATTTGATTGGAGAAAAAGCTAACTTCCTGGTTGAAGACATGATTGTCAAAGCTGAGATTTATGAAGAGGAGATTTTGAATGTCACTTTACCAGAACATGTGATTGTTTTGGTCACTGAGACAGAGCCGGTGATTAAAGGTCAAACTGTGTCTTCTTCTTTTAAACCAGCTAAAATTGAAAATGGTCTTAGAGTCATGGTGCCGCCTTTTGTTTCTGTTGATGATCGGATTGTTGTGAGAACCTCCGATTCTACTTATGTTGAGAGGGCGAAATAGAAATTGTCTGGCAGAATTAATTTAAAAAATCATTTGAATGTGATGATTGATGCCGCTTTGAAGGCTTCGCGCAGGATCATCCGTGATTTTGGAGAGCTTGATAAATTGCAAGTTTCTAGAAAAGGTGTTGATGATTTTGTCACGAAATCTGATTTAAAATCTTCAGAAATCATTTTAGGCATTTTATGCGAATTTGCAGATTATTCCGTTTTGAATGAAGAGGGGGGAAATTCAGATAAAAAAGGGGATGGGTTTAAAAAATATCGCTGGATCATTGACCCGCTTGATGGCACTGTGAATTTCATGCATGCCATTCCAATGTTTGCTGTTTCAATTGCTTTAGAAGAAATTGATGTAAAAAGCGGAAAAAGAGAAATTATTGCGGGCGTCATCAGCCTGCCTGTGATGCAAGAAGTTTATTATGCTGCAAAAGGAATGGGAGCTTGGGTTGAAAAAATTGGCCATGTTTCAGCTTCTGGACAAAAAGAAAGAGTTCGAGTTTCCAGTAGAGTTGGACCTTCTGGTTTGCTTCATTCATTTGGGGCAATTGAAATTGGCGATGAAAATCATCAAAAAAGAGCTCTGAGTTTGATTGAACAAAAAAAACATGTGCGCTATTTTGGTTCGACTTCAATTAGTTTGGCATTTTTAGCCTCCGGGAAATTTGATATTTATTTTCAACATTCGGAAAATTTGTGGGATGTTGCAGCTGGAATTTTGTTGGTGAAAGAAGCTGGAGGGGTGGTTGTGAATTTTCAAGGTGAAAATTTTGACCTATCCGATTTTGACATTTCTCAGGAGAAATATGACATTGTTGCAACTAATGTGCCTTTGTTGAAGCAATTGCAAAAGAATGATTTTTTTGAATGATAATTTTAATGTTGATATTTTTACAAAAATTAGTTATGATCTAGGATGAATTTATATATCAAATTTTTTCTCATTTTTAACATTAGGTTCTGAATTCTTATGTCTTATTTAAATAAAATTTTGCTTTCTAGCTCTTTATTCGCCTTTTTAAGTTTCCATCAAGCAATGGCGGCTCCGAGATATTTTGATTTGGAAGATTTGCCGACAATTGAGGTTAATCTTGATGTGTTGAAAGAGCTTGAAGCTTCTCAGGAAGTTGTGCCTGTGGTTCCTTTTGAAGAAGAACCGAAGAAAATGAAAGCTAAAAAGAAGAAAAATAAAAAGAAAAAATCTTCAAAACCGAAGAAAATTTTTGATAATGAAAAACCGCAGTCAAAAAAGATTGATTCAGTGCCGGTTGAAAAGCCAGCTGTTACACAGCCCATTGAGCCACCAGTTGTTACGCAGCCAATTGAACAACCAGCGCCAGTTGCGCCAATTGTTCCAATTACGCCTTTGCCAGCTTCCCCTTCTTTAGAACCAGAAAATAAATTTGATGAAAATCTGAATTTTAAAAAGCCTGCAGATGAATTAATGCCTCCAGGAGTGGTTGAGCAAGAAAATGGGCGTTTGCATGATTTAGACAAAGAAATGAAAAAAGATGAATTGCCGGTGGTGCCTTTGCTTGATGCACCTGCACCAGTGCTGGATGAAAAATCTTTGAAAGTTCCGTCAAATTTGGAAAATGGTGATGCTGCAAAAAGTCAGGAAAATTTAGTGGCACCTTTGCCAACTCAAACTCCTGAGCTTGAGAAAAAGCCACAAGGAGAGCCGGAATTGCCAAGTTTGCAATTGCTGAAAGATTTTCAGGAGCCACAAAATGGTGAAATGCAGAAAGGTTCTGAGCTGAACCCAAAAGACGGGCTGCCAGGAAATTCCCAATCAACAATTTCGAATGTGAATTTGGGTTCAAAATTTTCCTTCACATTTCCTGAGAAAAGCAGCATTTTGAATGAAGAACAAAAAGCTTCTTTAGAAAAAATTGCTTCTATGATGGGTGATAATGATTCAGCAAAGTTGAGTATTGTTGGATATGCTAATACTGATGCGGATCTTGCGAATAGAAGATTTGCTCTTCAAAGAGTGATTTCGGTGAGAAAATTTATGATTGATAAGGGAATTGATGCCTCAAGAATTCAAATTAAAGCCATTTCTAATGAAGCGGCTGGCGCTTCTGGGAATTTGAGTGATGTGGAAATTTCATTCACTGATCAAATTAGTGAATTTAAATATTAGGAAAATTTATGTTATTTAGGAAAATTTTAGTCTGTTTTGTGGCGTTGATTTTAAGTTCATGCGCAGGTAAGGATGAAAATGCCAATTCGCCAGATAGTGACATTTCCCCTGAAATTCTCTATAATTCTGCCCTTGACCAAATTGAAAATGGTGATTTTTCAGATTCAGCAAAATCTTTTGGGAATTTAAGCAGAGAACATCCTTATTCTAAATGGTCTAATAAGGCAAAATTAATGGAGGCATATAGTCTCTTTAAAAAAAGATCATATGATGAGGCAATTAGCGTGATTGACTCTTTCATCATGCTTCATCCTGCAAATGAATATGTTGAATATGCTTTCTATTTGAGGGCTTTGTGCTATTATTACCAAATCTCCGATGTTGATCGAGAGCAGAAAATGTCTTTATTTGCTAAAGATGCCTTCATTGAAATCATGACCAGATTTCCAAAAAGTAAATATGCGACAGATGCTCGTGTCAAACTTGATTTGATTAATGACCATTTGGCAGGGAAGGAAATGGAAATAGGTAGATTCTATTTGAAAAAAGGTAAGTTAATTGCGGCTTTGAACAGATTCCGTGTTGTGATTGAAAAATATGATTCAACGACGCATATTGCGGAAAGCTTATATAGAGTTGTGTCCATTTATCACGACATGGGACTTGAGGCTGAGGCAAAGAAATATGCTGCTGTTTTGGGAGAGAACTATCCTGCCAGCAAATGGTATCGATATAGCTATGATTTGGTGATGAAAAATGGCAAATGAAAATTTTGAACGCCCAATCATTTTGCCTGAAAATGGCGAAACAAAAGTGTTGCTTCACAGCTGCTGTGCGCCTTGCTCAGGTGAATTGATGGAGCAGATGATTGCTTCTGGTGTTGATTTGACAATTTTTTTCTATAATCCAAATATTCATCCCAAAAAAGAATATGAAATTCGGAAAAATGAAAATATTCGTTTTGCTAAAAAAATGAATATACCGTTTATTGATGCTGATTATGATGTGCAAAATTGGTTCTCCAGAGTGAAAGGCTTTGAAAATTCGCCAGAAAGAGGAGACAGATGCACAATTTGTTTTGATATGAGATTCGAGCGTTCTGCGCTTTATGCCTATGAACATGGATTTAAAGTTTACACAACAAGTCTTGGTCTTTCAAGATGGAAAGATATTGACCAAATTAATGAAGCTGGGCTCAGGGCGGCGTCGAGATATGAAAATTTGGAATATTGGACTTATAATTGGCGCAAAAATGGCGGCTCTGCAAGAATGTATGAAATTGCTAAACGAGAGGAATTTTATAAACAAGAATATTGTGGCTGCATCTATTCTCTGAGGGACACTAATGAGTGGAGAGAAAGCAAGGGACGTGAAAAAATTGCCATTTGTGAAAATTTCTATGGTTCTGAGGAATGATTGGAATATATTCGTTTCTTTCCTATTTATTTTTATTTTTTTCACCTTTTTATTTGATCTTTAGAATTCTTAAAAATAAAGAAAATTCTTCAAGAATGCTTGAAAGATTTGGGATTTCAAAATCTCATTCTTCTGGCAAAAAAACCATTTGGGTTCATGTGGCAAGTGTTGGAGAGTTTAATTCGGTTGTTCCTTTAATTAAAAAAATTATATCTAATCACCCTGAATTTCATGTTTTATTGACAAGTTGTACAGTAACTTCGGCAAATTTGGCTGCAAAAAAATTTGCCTCTTTTCCAGTTACGCACCATTTTCTGCCATTTGATGTGCCATGCATAATTAGGGCTTTCTTGAAGAAATGGAAAGTGAAAATTGTTTTTTTTACTGAGTCTGAATTATGGCCAAACACCATTTTGGAAGTGTCGAAGAAAATGCCAATTTTGTTGCTTAATGCGAGAATGTCAAAAAATTCTTTTAAAAAATGGCAGAAATTTCCTAAAATTGCGAAATTTCTTTTACAGAAATTTAATTTGATTATTGCTGGAAGTGTTGATGATGCTGGAAGATTTGAGAAATTAGGTGTGGGTGATTTGAAATTATTTGATAATCTAAAATTTTCTGTCATTCAGGAGTTTTTGAAAGAGTCCGAATTAGCGTCTGAAAAAATTAATTCATTGAAAAAGTTTTTTATGGGCAGAAAAATTATTATTTATGCCAGCACTCGCGGCTTTGAGGAAGAGATTGCTCTTAAGATTCATGAGAATTTAGCTGCGAGAGGAGAGAAGATTCTCACAATTTTAGCACCAAGGGAGATTAAAAGATGTGCAGAGTTAGAAAATTTGATTTATGGAAAAAATTTGAAATTTTTCCGCAGTTCTGAAGATGAAATTCGTGATATTGATGTGATTTTGGTTGATGAAATGGGGAAAATGTCAATTTTCTATGCAATTTCCCAAATTGCTTTCATGGGAGGATCTTTGGTTGATCATGGGGGGCAAAATCCGCTTGAGCCGGCGAGTTTATTTAATTATATTATTACTGGGCCAAATTGCTTTAATTTTAAAGAAATTTATGATATAATGTTAGAAAGAGAGGCTGCCTTTATTATACAAAATGAACAAGAATTATTTGAGTTGATTTTGCAACTATTTGAAAATGAAGGAAAAATTAGTCTTAGCTCTGAAAATGCAAAGAATTTTGCTAATTCAAAGCAACAAGTTCTGGAAAATTATTATGATGAAATTGAAAAATGGATAAAGAAATCATTATAATTCTGCATGGGTTGAAAAAAGGCCCTAGGCACATGAAGAGAATGGCTCGTTTGCTTGAAAAAGAAGGATTTGAAGTTCTGAATTTAGCTTATGCTTCGACGAAATTTTCTCTCAAAGAGCTTTCTAAAAAAATTTTTTTGGAAATCAAGCATTTAGTTGGAGAAGAAAAAGTAAAAATTCATTTTGTGGGCTATTCTTTAGGGGGGATTTTGTCGCGGATGATTTTGCATGAAAATGAAATTCCAAATTTAGGGCGGGTTGTTTTACTTGGAACGCCAAATGCTGGGTCAAAAATTGTTGATAAGATTGGCGGTAATTTCGTTTATTCTTTGATTTTTGGGCCGGCGGCTGAAGAAATCTCAGAAAAAAATATGTCTTTAAAAAGTCACGATTTGTTTGGGGAGAGAATGGATTTTGAAATTGGTGTTTTGGCTGGGACTGGTGTTAGGAGCTTTTTGGCAAGTTTTTTGTTGGAATCAAAAGAGCATGATGGCAGAGTTGCGGTTGAGAATACGAAATTTCCTGGCATGACTGATCATTTAGTGATGAAATCTAACCATTGTTTCATGCCATATCGAAAAAAATTTGTTAATCAAACTGTTCATTTTCTAAGATATGGGAAATTTTATCATGAAGAAAATGTTAGTTTCTTGCAAAAAATCTTCCAAAGAAAAAATGATAAAATTTAATATGTGTGATTGATTAATGAAGCATTTTTTAATTTTCACCTAATGATTTCACAATTTCTTCGGTGACTTTTTTTGCATCGCCAAACAGCATCATTGTGTTATCGCGGTAGAAAAGTTCATTTTCAATGCCAGCATAGCCAGAGGACATTCCGCGTTTAATGAACAAAACTGTGCCAGCATTTTCAACATCTAGAATGGGCATGCCATATATGGGGCTGCTTGGGTCTTGTTTGGCAGCAGGGTTTGTGACGTCATTTGCTCCAATCACGAAAGCAACATCTGTTGAGGAAAAATCGCGGTTGATTTCTTCAAGCTCGAAAACATTTTCATAATCCACATTAGCTTCAGCAAGAAGAACATTCATGTGGCCGGGCATTCTGCCTGCAACTGGGTGAATGGCATAGCGCACTTTGACTCCTTGTTTCTGCAAAAGGTCAGTCATTTCTTTTAAGGCATGTTGAGCTCCAGCAACGGCCATGCCATAGCCCGGGACAATGATGACTGAAGAGGCCGATTTTAAAAGAAAAGCTGCATCTTCGTGATTTCCTGTTTTGACATTTCTTTCGCCAATTTCTGATGTGGCAGAGGAGAGATTCGAAGACATGCCGCCAAAAATGACATTCCAAATTGAGCGATTCATGGCTTTGCACATGACATAGCTCAAAATGGCTCCGCTTGCGCCAACTAAAGCGCCGGTGATGATTAAAAGACTGTTACCAAGTGTGAAGCCAATGCCGCTTGCCGCCCAGCCAGAATAGGAATTTAGCATGGAGACAATCACTGGCATGTCAGCTCCTCCAATGGGAATGATGAGCAAAAATCCTAGAATGATTGACAAAATTGTGAGAAGAAGAAATTGAATGATGGAACCAGACAGGCAAAATGTGACAATCAGAGACAAAATGGAGATGGCCAGCAAGGCATTTAGCAAATGTTGAAATTTGAATGTGATTGGTTTGCCGCTGACAAGTCCTTGAAGCTTTGCAAATGCAACAATTGAACCGGAAAAAGTGATGGCACCAATTGCAGAACCAATTGACATTTCAAACAAATTAGAAATTTTTAAATTCCCGCTTGTGCCAATGCCATAGGCCTCAGGGGAAATGAAGGCGGCAAAAGCAATTAAGACAGCTGCAAGTCCAACAAGACAGTGAAAAGCCGCAACAAGTTGTGGCATGTCTGTCATTTTGATTTTAAATGCAATGCTCGTGCCAATTAAAGCGCCAATGCCAATGGCAATTAAAATGAGAAACTCAGTTTCAATTGCAGGGTTATGAAATGTTGTGAAAATTGCAAGACCCATGCCAAAAATGCCAAGCAAATTTCCACTGCGGGCAGATTTAGGTGAAGAAAGGCCTTTTAGTGCAAGAATGAAACAGACCGCGGAAACAAGGTAGGAGAGTGAGAGAATGTTTGAGAGGTTCATTTAAGTGCCTTTTTGATTTTATTTCTTTTTAAACATTTTTAGCATTCGGTGAGTGACAACAAAGCCGCCGAAAATGTTGATTGATGCGATGAGGACCGCAATGAAACCAGAAATTTTTGAGGCTAAAAAGCCCGACTCTGGTCCAAGCGCAATGATGGCGCCGAGAATGATGATGCCGGAGATGGCATTTGTGACGGCCATTAACGGAGTGTGCAGTGCTGGTGTGACTTTCCAGACGACATAATAGCCCACGAAGCAAGATAAAACAAAAATTGTGACAGCAAAAATCATGGGGTCAATGTTGCTTGTCATGCAATTTGTGCATTCAAGAATTGTTGATTTGAGTTCGTTCGAAATTTGGCCAGTTTCCTGGGAAAGGTCGGACAGAGATTTCTGAATTATTTCGAGATTATTATTGATTTTTTCAAGTGATTTTGTCATTATTTAGTCCTTTAATTTCTCATTAACAATCATGCCATCATTCGTGATTAGGGAAGATGCGATGATTTCGTCAGACATGTTTAAGTTGAAATTACCAGATGAATCAATTAAAAGTTGAGTGAAGTTAAACATGTTATTTGCATAAAGCTTGCTGGCGTCTGTTGCGACTCTGGCAGCGAGATTACTATGTCCAATTATTTTGACTTGATTATCTGTTAAAATGATTTCATCAGCTGAACTCAACTCACAATTTCCGCCTCTTTGAGTGGCCATGTCGACAATGATGGAGCCAGGTTTCATGCTTTTCACCATTTCTGCAGAGATTAGTTTTGGAGCTGGTTTACCTGGAATTAGAGCTGTTGTGATGACAATGTCCTGATTTTTTATGGTTTCTGCAATTAGCTCAGCTTGCTTGCGTTTATAGGACTCGCTTGCCTCCATGGCGTAGCCTGATTTGGATTCTAGATTTTCTTTTTCTTCAACCTCAATGAATTTTGCGCCAAGGCTCATGACTTGCTCTTTGGCAGCGGCTCTGACATCGGACGCGCAGACAATGGCGCCGAGTCTTCTGGCTGTGGCAATTGCTTGGAGGCCAGCAACGCCGGCGCCAAGGACCATGAGTTTTGAAGGTGCAATTGTTCCTGCTGCAGTCATCATCATTGCAGGGCAAGATGTGCTTTCGTGAATTGCTTCAATGACAGCTCTAAAGCCAGCCAAATTGCTTTGCGATGACAAAACATCCATGCTTTGAGCGCGGCTGATTCTGGGAATGAATTCAACTGCAAAAGAGCGAATGTTATTTTGAGCATATTTCCGGATTAAAGATTTATTATCAAAAGGTTCCAAAACTGTGATGATTGTGGAATTTGGCTTCATGAATTCAAGTTCGCTCTCAGAAGGAGTGATTTTGAAAATTATGTCAGCATCAGCAATGATTTCCAATGGGATTTTTGAAATTTTGGCGCCAAATGATTCATAGGACTCATTAGTGTAACTGGCAGCAAGCCCTGCATTTGATTCGACATATATCTCAAAGCCCATTTTCTTGAATTTTCCAGCAATTTCTGGCGTGATGGCAACTCTATGTTCGTGCTTTTCTTTTTCTTTTAGAACGGCAATTTTCATTTTCTGCTTAAACTCTTAGGTTAATTTTGAAAAAGTATTTTAAACCAAACTACAATCTTTTTCTCACAGAATCAACAATATAATTTTATTATTTGCGATTGGGGGGTGATTTTTTTATGTGAAATTTATGAATGCTCCTTGAGTAGTTGTTATTAAAGATTTATGCAGATTTCTTTGAAGATTTTTCCTCTTTCTTCGAAATTTTTGAATTGATCGAAAGATGCGCATGCGGGTGAGAGGAGGATTTTTGCTTCTTGGTCAGATTCTGAGGCATTTTTAAAGGCCGATTTTGTGGCATTTTCTAATGTGCCGGAAATCTCAAATTTGATTTTATGTTTGCTGCAGATTTGTGCAAATTTCTCAGCAGATCTGCCAATTAGATAGGCTTGATTAATGTGATTTTTGAATTTTGTGAATTCTTCAAGATCTTCCTGTTTCTCAGCGCCGCCCAGAATTAGGTGAATGTTTTGGAAAGCTTTAATGGCATGGCATGCGGAATTCATGTTTGTTGCTTTGCTGTCATTAATGAACTCAATTTTGCCTTTTTTTAGGAATTTCTCCATTCTATGTTCAAGGCTTTTAAAGCTCGCAATGGCGTTGATGGCGTCATTTAAGGGAATGTTGAAAATTTTTGTCACTGCAAATGTAGCAGCAATATTTTCAGCATTATGCTGGCCAGCAAGATTTTCAAAACTCAAATTTCTCTCTTCTTTGTCGCATTTTAAAATTGAGCCTGTGAAGCAAATGTCAGCATTTTGCTGTGTGGAAAATGTGATGATATTTTTGTGATTTTTTAGCAGATTTGCATGAATTTTACGGCAAGATTCAGTGTCAATGGAGAT
The DNA here is from genome assembly GCA_964383745.1 of uncultured Rickettsiales bacterium. Taxonomy (GTDB): domain Bacteria; phylum Pseudomonadota; class Alphaproteobacteria; order Rickettsiales; family CAYLHV01; genus CAYLHV01. Next base: position 76,560 of record CAYLHV010000004.1, read on the forward strand.
GATGGCAAAATCTTGCTCTGATTGATGCTGGAAAATCTTTTCTTTGGCGGATGCATAATTCTCAAAATTTCCATGTCTCTCAATGTGGTCTGGTGTTAAATTTAGCAAAATGGCAATGTGGAATTTGAGTTTTTGGGCAAGATCAAGTTGGTAGGATGACAATTCAAGAACGGCAATTTCATTTTTTTGCAGCTCAGGAAGTGACAAAACGGGAATGCCAATGTTGCCTCCAAAATGAATTTTTTGATGTAAACAAACTTCTAGAACATGAGCAATTAGAGCTGTGGTGGTTGATTTGCCATTAGTGCCAGTGACGCCAATCAGCTTTGCGCCAGGAGAGTTTAGAAAAAATTTCTCAATGTCGAAAGTGATTGGAATTTTGTGGGAATTTGCAATTTTAACAATTTCATGCACCGCAGGGAATTTTAAAGGAACGCCAGGGCTGAGAAGTAATTCGCTGATTTCTTGCCAAATGGGGTCAGAAATTGGTGTGACTTGCATTCCATCAATTTCTTTCACTGAATCATCACCAATGATGAAAGGAATGTTTTTCTTTTTCAGAAAATTCATTGCGGAAGTTCCAGTTTTGGAAAGACCAAAAATGCCGATTGGTTTTTGAGTTTTTGACATTAACTTGCACTTTATTGTTGAGATTTTGTTCTGAACATATTAGGTTATCTAGATTGATTTTGCAAATGTTAAATTGAAATTGGAAATGACAGAATTTAAATTTTCTTCGGAATTAGTGCCACATGACTTGGCGGTTAAATTAATGGAAGAACGAGTTGCGGGAATCATTAATGGCAGTCAGAAAGAACTTGTCTGGTTTCTGGAACATGAGTCGGTTTTCACGGGAGGAACTTCTGCGATTGAAGAAGATTTGATTTCAAATGAAGAAAAAATTCCAATTTTTAAAACAGGGCGTGGTGGAAAATACACATATCATGGGCCTGGACAGAGGGTGGTTTATGTGATGTTGGACCTTAAAAAGCGCAATGAAGCAGATGTTCGTGGCTTTGTGCTTAAGCTTGAAAAATGGCTGATCAACTCTCTCAAAGAAGTGGGCGTTGAAGGAAAAATTAGAGAAGGAAGAGTTGGAGTTTGGGTTGAGCCCACAAAAAATTCACCAATTGAAAAAGAATCAAAAATTGCTGCAATCGGTATTAGAATTAAAAAATGGGTCAGTTTTCACGGAGTTGCAATTAATGTTTATCCAGATCTTAAGTTCTTTAATGGAATTATCCCTTGCGGAATTAGTGATTTTGGGGTAACATCTCTCAAAGAGCTTGGTTATGAAACCTCATTAGATGAATTTGACCAAATTCTCTTAAGTAATTTTAAAAAAATTTTTTGAAAATGATCTTAATATGAATAATTATTTGAAAATTTTTGGAGTTCTGATTTTTTTCCTTTGGTTTGCGGGTTTTGTGCTTTTCGAAGTCAGAATGTTCAGGCTTGTGAAAGATGAAGAAACTAAAACAGATGCAATCATTGTCCTGACAGGGGGCAATGGCAGAGTGAAAGAAGGCATCAGTCTGCTCAAAAATCATATGGGTGAAAAACTTTTGATTTCAGGCGTTTCAAAAGAGACAACATTGGAAGATATTTTGAAAATGGCAGGCTTTGAGGATGAAGCTCAAAATTTGAAAGAAAAAATCACCTTGGGTTATGAAGCGCTCGACACGAAAGGTAATGCAATTGAGACTAAAAAATGGGTTGATGGACATGGGTTTAAAAGCATTAGAATTGTCACTTCTGACTATCATCTCCTCAGAAGCCTTGCGGAATTGTCAAACCTAATTAATGATGATGTGCAAATCATTCCTCACCCCATTAAACAAACGGGGAAAAAACATTTTGGGCAAAATAAACAATTTAGCGAATATCATAAATATTTATATGTGTTATTCACTAATTTGTTTGCAAGCATTTTTGCGTCAATGAGTGATGTGGAACATTCATGAGAATTTTTAGAATTCTGCTTTTCAAGCTTTTCTTCGTTTTTTGGACTTTTTTTATTTGCACAATTTGTTTTCCTTTTGTGTTTTTTGGGGAAAAATATGCTCTTTTTGTCAGAAAAATTTGGGCTAAAGTCACAATTTTTGCGTTCCAATTCATCAATTCTGTTGAGTTTGAAGTCAGAGGTCTTGAGAATTTACCAAAAAATGAACCAATCATTGTGGCTTCCAAGCATCAGTCGGCGTTTGAGACTGTGGCTTTTTGTTTGATTTTGAATGAGCCGGTTTATATTTTGAAGAAAGAACTGTCTCAAATTCCAATTTTTGGCTCCTATATTATTCGTTCTGGGATGATTGCAATTGACAGATCACTAAAAGCCAGCGTCATTAAGAGAATTGTTGAAAATGCTGAGAGAGTTTTTGCTAAAAAACGGCATTTAGTGATTTTTCCTGAAGGCACAAGGGTGCAAATTGGCAAAAGCAAAGCCTATCAGTCTGGTGTGAGTGCTCTTTATTTAAGCGGTCTGGCGAAAGTGGTGCCTGTGGCTTTGAACAGCGGTTGTTTTTGGCCAAAAGGTGTTTTGCTGCCAAAAGAAAGGCCTGCTAAATGTGTGATTGAATTTTTAGAGCCTGTTGAAAATAATCTGGAAAAACATGCATTTATTTCTTTACTTCATGAGAAAATTGAGTCAAAATCTATTGAGCTACTGAAATGATTATGTGTGAATGGAAGGAGTTTAATGGAGTTATTCGAGGAAAAATCTTTGTTGCCGGTGATTTTAGCTGGAGGGGCAGGAAAGAGACTTCACCCCTTAAGTTCGGCAGAAAAACCTAAACAATTTTTAAAAGTCAATTTAAATCTCTTCTCCACCTTCCAAAAGTCGCTCATCAGAGCAAGAAAAATCACCTCAAACCCAATCATCATCGTTTCAAATGTGGAATTCTCAAGTCTCCTTGAAGAGCAAATCAGGGAAATTAATTTAGAGAATTTTCAAGTGATTTATGAAAATTATTCTCGTAACACAGGTCCTGCTTTGACTTTGGCTCTCATGCTTGCGAAGAAGCTTTTTGGAGAAAATCAGAAAATCATGTTTTTTCCAAGTGATCATGAAACAAATGATGAAGAGCATTTTCTGATGAATATTCTGAAAGGTTTGAATTTTCTTTATGAAAATGATTTGACAAATTTGCTTTTGGGTTTCAGGAATTTGTCTTCTGGCTTTGATGAAAGATTTGGTTATATTCTGCCAAAATTTAACAGTGAAGATAAAGAGATTATGGCTGTTCAAAAATTTGTCGAAAAGCCAAATATGGAAAAAATTGCGAATTTGTCAGGCAAGCGTATGTTGATTAATAGTGGCATTATCTTTGCTTCTGTTGATTTTTTGCTTAAAGAGATTGAAAAACATTCAGGTCAGAATTTTGCGATTTGTCAGCAAGTTTTGAGGAAAGCGGCCTATTTTAAAAATTTCATTTATGTGAAAGATGAGTCCTATGCTTTGGTTGAAAATTTGTCAGTGGATTATATGATTTTAGAGAAAATTGAGAATTTGAATTCATATGAAGCTAGCACTAGTTGGCAGGATATTGGGAGTTTAGATGGCTTTTTTTCTTTTTATGAAAATGGGGCTCAGCAAGTTAGTTTGTTTGATTTCTCTGCTGATGTGATTGAAATTGAGAAATTTAATCAAAATTCTGATTTCAAAATCATGCTTTCTGATAAAGTCATGAAAATTACTAAAACTTAAAATTTCTTTTCTTGTCCTTTAATGATTCTTAGAATGTTGGCGTGATGTTTTGAAACGACTAATAATGCTAGAAACACTGACAAACATTGGATTTCTGGGCTTTCTTGCAGTGCAAAGGCAAAGACAGGCAGAAGTAGAAAACTGCCAATGGAGCTTGCTGAAGACATTCTGGTTAGAATGAAAATTAAGGCCCATGAAACTAGAATGCATAGCATTAGCTGAGGAGAGAGAACTCCAAGAACTGCTATTGAGGTTGCAACGCCTTTCCCGCCTTTGAATTTTAGCCAGATTGGGAAAATATGTGCAATTACAGCAGTGGCGGCAGAGATGATGGCGATGTTTGGGGCAAAAATTGATGTTAGATGAACCATTATGGCGCCTTTAAAAAAATCGAGGAATAAAGTCAAGGCGGCCATTTTCATGCCGGCCACTCTATAGACATTTGTGGCGCCAATGTTTCCTGAGCCTTGTGTTCTTAAATCTCCTAAATTTTTCATTTTACAAATGAGAAGTCCAAATGGAATGGAGCTGATGAGATAGGTGCTGATGATTAATGCGATTTCTGTCATTTTTTTTCCTTAAGTGATTTGCGATATTTTTTTACGAAATTATTATGAGTTTTTAAATCTTTAGAAAAATTATGTCCTCCAAGATTGTTAGAGACAAAATAGAGGAATTCTGCGTCAGATGGATTTGAGGCAGCAAGAATTGAGGCTTTCCCAGGGCTGCAAATTGGAGTTGGGGGGAGGCCAGAATTTAGGTAGGTGTTGTGGGGACTTGGAGTTTGTAAATCTGATTTGCTTAAATTTCTTGAAAGCGAATTATTACCATGATTTTTGGCATATATGATTGTGGGGTCAGCTTGAAGAGGAAGATTTTGCTTCAGGCGATTATGAAAAACTGCGGAAATATCTTTTCTTTCAGCCTCAATGCTTGTTTCTTTTTCGATGATTGAAGCAAGAATTAGCAATTCAGTCTTATTTTTCAGAGGTAAATTTTCTTTCCTCTCATTCCAAGCTTTTTCAAGGAATTCGTCCATTTTTTGCTGCATTTGTTGCAAGATGAATTCTTTTGTTTGGTTTTTAAAAAAAACATAGGTCTCTGGAAGGAAAATTCCTTCTTTTTGAGATTCGAAAAGAATTTTTCCTGTGAGTTTCTCATTAGAATTTAGTTTTTCAACAATTTCATGAAAAGTGATGCCTTCGAAAAAAGAAATTTTATGTTGAACGAATTTTTTCTGATTAAGAAAATCCAAGACCTCAATGATGCTTAATTTTGGCTGAATTTCAAATTCGCCATAAGAAATTTGATCAATGGATTTAATTTTGCTGAAAACACGAAAAATGAGAGCATTATTGATGATTTTTGCTTTTTCTAGATCTTGCGCAATTGACTTAATGGAGCTGCCTTTTGTGATTTCAAAAATGACATTTGTTTGCAAGTGGTTTTTTTCATTAGCGAAATGTAGGGTTATAAAAGATGAAAAAGCTGCAATTATTAAAATTAAAAAGGTTTTTCTTGCCATTATTTAACTGTCAGAATTATGATTTTCTTTCACAATAGTCTAATTATTGGATGATTTCAATTAATTCTTTTGGGGAATAGCAAAAATAGTCGGGAGATTTTTTTGTGATTTCAGCTTTTTCGCCAAAACCCCACATTGCTGCAACTGATTCAATGCCATTTTCTTTAGCAGCTTCAATGTCGCCCACATTGTCACCAATGAGCATTGTGTATGCTGGTTTCAATGCTTCTTTTTTCATGATGTTTGTCACGAGGGTGGTTTTTAGAGAGCTTTTTTCTAGGCGTAAATCTTGGCCATATATTGCATCTATGAATTTCTTGATTTCTAAATGTTCTAAAATAATTTCACAAAATTCTTGGGGTTTGTTGGTCATGAGGAAAATTGACTTGCCTTGCTCGTGAAAGATTTTGATGGTTTCGTAGATTCCTTCATAGAGGTCATGTTCGAACATGCCAATTTTGATGTAGCGTGCTCTATAGTGAGCGGAGGCGCGGTTTAGATCGGTGATGTTTGGTTGGTCCATTAATTTATTTAAAATCTCTTGAATTGAGAGATTTGATTTACAGAATTTCGAAATGTTTTTTGGCGGCTTGATTTGCATTGAATGTAATGCATATGCGATTGAATTCTCGATTCCACGCCTTGGGTCTATGATTGTGCCTTCCAAATCGAAAATTAGATTTTGTGCAAAAATTAAGGAGCTCAAGATAAATCCTGGATTTTAATTACAATGTTGATGTTTATGATGCTATAATATAAGTGCCTATTTCGGAAATGTAAAGACGCTATGGATAAAAAATTTCTTTTATTTTAAATTTAAAATTACAAAAATCACTTGAATTTTGGAAGATTATATACTATATTATGGATATAGGTTTTTTAAAACGCGCTATTTACGGTTTTCTTAACTAAATTGTTAAATGGTGTGAAAAATGAATTAGGAGAATTAAACATTATGGACTATACAAAATATAACCAATCTCAATCTAGCATGTCAGCTTCTGCTGCTTTGGATCTTGGGCTTCGCAAATATATGATTCAGGTTTTTAATCTGATGTTTGCTGCTTTAATGATCACTGGTTTTGTGGCTTATTTTTCCTCCACATCTGAGCAGATTTTGTCACTCCTATATAACGTGAATGCGGCAGGTAAAATTACTGGAATGTCTGGTTTTGGCATGTTGGTTGCTTTTGCTCCGCTTGGCTTTGTGCTTTATTTTAGCTTTAGAGTGCAGTCAATGTCTCCTGACACTGCTTTTGCTGTGTTTTTCATTTATGCTGCTGTCATGGGACTTTCTCTGACTCACATTTTCTTGACCTATACTGGTGAAAGTGTGGCTAGAGTTTTCTTCATCACTGCTTCAGTTTTTGGTGTCATGAGCCTTTATGGATATGGTACTAAAAAAGATTTGAGCCAAATGGGGTCAATTTTGACAATGGGGCTTTTTGCGGTGATCATTGCTAGTTTAGCAAATATGTTCATGAAAAGCTCAGGTTTGCAATTTGGTTTGTCAATCATTTGCGTGCTGATTTTCACAGGCTTAATTGCATATGACGCTCAGAAATTGAAGTCATATTACTATAATTTTGCAAGTGACTCAGCGATGTTGCGTAAATCTGCGATTATGGGGGCTTTATCTCTTTACCTCGATTTCATCAATTTGTTTATTCAATTGTTGCAATTGATTGGAAATCGTCGGGACTGATCTGCTGACGGATTTGAAAAGCTGACTCCGATTTTATTAAAATTGGAGTCAGTTTTTTTATTTTAACGCGAGTTGCCTTTGTTTTGGCCGTTGGGGTTTGAAGGTGCGCTATATTGTGCGTCGGAGCTTATTACTGAAGAAGGAGGGGGCGGTAGTTTTCCGTGATTAACATTGTTGCTCTGACCTGGTCTGGTTGCTTGTTGTGTTCCATGAGGTTTATAGAGCGATTCTTGTTGTTCACGGGAATTTACTTTTTGCCTCAAATTATCTTGAACTTGATTTGCCTTTTGTCCTTGTGGAATATTTGGTGAGCGATTAGGTAATTCACTGTAAATTACTCCATGACTGTTAGAACTTAATGCGTTATGGTTTTGTGGTGAGTTAAAATCTGGTAATTTTTGGTGGTTGCCTCGGTTATCAGTCCATTGGGCTGCTGGATTTGATTTTGCTTGTGGCTTATAGTCAGGGTTTAATTCTCGTAAAACGTCGTCAGTCAGTGATTGCTCGTCAGTGATTTTGCCTTGCATGTAGAGCTCGTGGAATTGATTCTTATTGATGAAATAAGTATCAAGTTTGTTGGGAGACTTCTCATTTATTTTTTTGAAGGCTTGATCAAATAATTCTTGCTCTGTTAATTTTTTTGGTTGTGATGGTAATTGCTCATAGATTACATCAGGTCTATTTGATTTTGCTTGTTGTGTTCCACGAGGTTCATATTTAGGATTTAGTTGTTTTAATATGTCGTCAGTGAGTGATTGCTCATCACTTATTTTGCCTGTTTTGTAGAGCTTGTGGAATTCTTTAGGATCTATCGTATAACCATCAAATCCGTTTTTGCTAGTTTTCTCATTGATTTTCTCAGAGGCTTTCGCAAATAAATCTTGCTCTAAAAAACTTATGCCTTTAGCATCATCATTTGCAAAATCAAAGAGTTTTTTGAAAGCTTGTTTTAGCTTCTTGAACATTTTTGTTACCATATTATTGAGTGTTGAGGGCTGCTAGTTAATATGGTAACAAATGTTTATAAAGAAATGGTTAATTTATTAAAGAAATTTTCTAACCATGCCATCCCATGTTGTTTTTCCGAGGTTTTTTTCGAAAGAATGCATGTCTTGTCTGGCTTTTTCGCAAATTTCTGATGGGGGGAAAATTGCTTCTTGGGAGCCAATTTTGCATTGGACGGAGCAGGCTTTTTCGAGATAATAGGCATAGAAAAAAGCTTCTTGGATGGTGCAACCCATTGAAATTGTGCCGTGATTTCTCAAGAATGTGTTTTTGAATTGCCAGAGAGATTTGCTAGTTTGGTTGGCGTCCAAAATCAAAGAATCATAGTCCACATAGCCAATTTGATTTTGAAAAAGGAAAGAAAATTGATTTAAAGGCAAGAGTCCTGATTTTGTTGAAGAAATTGCAACACCATTTTCGGTGTGAAGATGAAAAATTGCATTAATGTCAGCTCTTTGTTTGTAGATTGCTGAATGGATTAAATAGCCTGTTTTATTATATTTAGTGTCATGGTTAGAGAGGATTTTTCCGTTAAAATCAACTTCCATGAGATTATCAACCGTGACTTCCTCGAAAAAAAGACCAAAAGGATAGATGAAGTAGCTTTCTGCATTTGGGCCAGAGCGTGCTGAAAGATGAGTGTAAACCGCGTCATCCATTCCTAGTTTAGCAAAGATTTGATAGGCTGCGGCAAGTTCTTGTTTGATCAAATTTTGTGATTCTTCTGTCATTTTTTGTCTGTAAATTTAATTTATTGGTTGTAAAAAGGACATTTTATCGATTTTTTATAGGATCGTCAAGTGTGGTGTGGTAGATTTATTTACGGGGCTGTATATTCTTTGGAAGTTTGACTACCTAAGTCGCCTGCGAAGTGAGGATGAGGGGGTGATTTCGTGATGACAGATGATGGTCCTGGTTTGTTTAAAATAATCAATTATGGGCAAAATTATCAAAAATATTTTGCTTATTAGATCAAAATGGTTTATAAATCATTTTTAAGTGTGGACTTTAGTCTTGTGGGTTGAAAAAATTCTGGTTTTTGTAATTTTTTCTACAAATTAACTTTTTGTAAATATTTTTTTGATATGATCAAATTATGTCCGTAACGAAATTATGAATATTATGTAGTGGGTTTTAAATATGTCTGGTTTGGAATTAAATAAATTAGCAGCAGCAATTTTGTTTGCGGGGTTGATGGCCATGGTAGCTGGAAATGTGGCTGACATTCTCTATGCACCTTCTTTGCACCATGCGGAAGAAAAAAGGGGCTATCAAATTGAGGTTGTGGAAACTCATGAGTCTTCTGCAGCTGTGGCAGAGGAAGAAAAGCCTGTTGATGTGGCAGAAGTGATGAAACTTGCTTCAAGAGAAAATGGTGAGAAAATTTTTAAGAAATGCGCAATGTGCCATGCAACTGATAATTCTGGTCAGAATAAAATCGGTCCAAATTTATGGAATGTGGTTGGTGGAGACAGGGGTAAGAAAGCTGGCTATGCTTATTCCTCTGACCTTGCAGCAATGACTGGGAAATGGACATATGAAGAATTGTTCCATTTTTTGAAGAATCCAAAAAAATATGCTAAAGGCACAAAAATGAGTTTCGTTGGACTCAAGAAACCAGAAGAAATTGCCGATGTGGTGGAATATTTGAGACAACATGCTGACAATCCGCAGCCTTTGCCTTGAGCCGAAAATGAAGTAATTTTGAATTATTTTTCTTGAGGAATGTAACTCTGGATTGTCGCTCTTCGCTCGCAACGACGTGGTGGGCCTTACGAATTTTTTTATTTTTCCTTGTTTTTCATGAAGACAATTGTGATTATATGATATATAATGTCTTGCGTATATTATTAATTATGGGAGTTTTGATTCATGGATATCTCAATTATCATTTTTGGTGTGGTTGTTTTTGGCCTTTTGTTGAAAGCAATTAAAATTGTTCCGCAACAGCAAATTTGGGTTCTTGAAAGGCTTGGGCGTTTTGAAAAAGCTCTGGAACCTGGTTTGTCAATCATCATTCCTTTCATTGATGTCGTGTCCTATAAGCACACTTTGAAAGAGCAAGCTGTTGACATTACTGCGCAAACGGCCATCACTAAGGATAATGTGTCTTTGAAAATTGATGGTGTTTTATATATTAAAGTCATTGATGCAGTTAAAGCATCTTATGGAGTGACTAACCCTTATTACGCTGTGACCCAGCTCGCTCAAACAACAATGAGGTCTGAAATTGGGAAAATGACCATGGATAAGACTTTTGAAGAGCGTGAAGCAATGAATGTGAACATTGTGCATTCAATTAATGAAGCCTCACAAAGTTGGGGAATTCAATGTATGCGCTATGAAATTAAAGATATTGACCCGCCAAAAACAGTTTTGCAAGCAATGGAATTACAAGTTGCTGCTGAGAGGAAGAAAAGAGCTGAGATTCTTGATTCTGAGGGGCATAAACAAGCTAAGATTAACATTTCTGAGGCTCATAAACAGGAAGTTGTTTTGCAGTCTGAAGCTGCGTTAATTGATCAATCAAACAGATCAAAAGGTGAGGCTGAGGCAATTTTGAACGTGGCAAAGGCAACTGCAGAATCTGTTAATATGATTGCGGAAGCTTTGAAAAAAGAGGGTGGTCAAGTTGCTGCATCTTTGAGAGTTGCTGAGCAATATGTTGAGGCTTTCAAATGCCTGGCTAAAGAGGGAAATTCAATCATCATTCCAGCTTCGGCAAATGACGTTTCCTCAATGGTGGCGCAAGCAATGGGTGTGTTTAATCAGTTGAATTTGAAGAAAAAAGACTAATCTTGTGATGAGATGGGAGTTTGAATGTCAATCATTATTCATAAAAAAGAAGATTTTGAAGGTATGAGAAAGGCTGGTGCAATTGCAGCCAAAATTCTTGACTATATTACAGATTTTGTTGAGCCTGGTGTGACGACAAATCATTTGAATGATTTATGCCATGATTTGATCATTCAAAATGGTGCGATTCCTGCTCCTCTCAACTATCGGGGATATCCTAAATCTATTTGCACTTCAGTTAATCATGTGGTTTGTCACGGAATTCCTTCAGAGAAAAAACTACAAAAAGGTGATATTGTGAATATTGACGTTACTGTGATCATGGATGGGTGGCATGGAGATTCCAGCAGAATGTATTTTGCTGGAGAAGCGCCTGTGAAAGCAAAAAAACTCACACAAGTGACCTATGATGCAATGATGTTGGGGATTGAGCAGGTGAAGCCAGGGGCCACATTCGGCTGCATTGGTCACGCAATTGCAACTTATGCTGAGAGTCATGGCTTTTCTGTGGTGAGAGATTTTTGTGGTCACGGAATTGGGCGAGTTTTTCATGCGGAACCAAATGTCCTGCACTATGGCAAACCAAACACAAGGGAAGTTTTGAAAGAAGGGATGTTTTTCACAATTGAGCCAATGATTAATGCTGGAAGTTATGAAGTCAAAGTGAATCAATTTGACGGTTGGACTGCGACAACTAGAGATAGATCACTTTCTGCGCAATTTGAACATTCCATTGGTGTGACTGCCACTGGTTTTGAAATTTTCACTAAATCTCAAGCAGGGCGTGATTTTCCGCCATATAAATGAATTAGAATGGTTAAAAATAGAAATTTAGATCCTGAAAATGAGATTCAAAGAAATCCTCTTGATCATTTGGGGCACAGAGCGAGGTTGAGGGCAAGACTTTTAAGTTCGCGTTTTGGCAGCACTCCTGACTATGAACTCTTGGAAATGGCACTTTCTTTTGCAATTTTGAGGGGTGACACTAAACCACTTGCTAAAGATTTGCTTAGAAAATATGGCAGTTTGCATCGGATTTTGTCATTAGATCCTAATATTTTGAAGTTGAATAAAGGGGTTGGTGATTCTGTGGTGGCTGTGCTTAGGGTCATTAAAGAAGTTGCTTGCCTCATCACCAAAGAAGTGATGGAGGAAAATCCGATCATTGAATCTTGGTCTTCTTTGATTGAATATTGCAGGGCGACAATGGGTCATATTAAAACTGAGCAATTTCGAATCATTTATTTGGACAGTAAGAACATGATTCTTTCTGATGATTTGCAGGAAGTTGGAACTGTTGATTGCACGCCAATCTACCCGAGGGAGGTGACAAAAAGGGCTTTGTTGCTTGATGCTTCTTCAATCATTTTAATTCATAATCACCCAAGTGGCAACACTAAGCCTTCAAGCGCTGACATTGATGCGACAAAGCTTTTGATCAGGGCTTTGAGTTCAATTGGGGTGAATGTGCATGATCACATCATCATCAGTTATAAAAGTTATTTTAGTTTTAGATCTTCAGGGTTGATTTGATCACAATGTGATCACAAAGATGGTACCTCTGACCGGACTTGAACCAGCACGGCATTGCTGCCAAAAGATTTTGAGTCTTCCGTGTCTACCATTCCACCACAGAGGCACATTTCAAGAGTTTTGTGAATTAATGGTGGGCCCGGTAGGACTTGAACCTACGACAACACCGTTATGAGCGGTGGGTTCTAACCAACTGAACTACAGGCCCGGGTTTCATTTTTTCATAAAACAAGCCAAAGCTGGTAAAGCTTTGGATATTCATTATTTCTATTATATTTTTACAGAAGATTCAAGTCTTTTTTTTATTTTTTTATAAGATTTTCTGCTGATTGAGGTAAGTGGTTGGAGGATAGTCGAAATTTAAACTAGATTGAATTTGAGGATGAAATTACTGCAAGCATTAATCAGGCTTCTGACGTCTCTAGACGGAGTTTTATGATATATCACTCAAGAGATGATCGCGTTGGAGCTGAAAGAATTGAAAAAAGTGCTTGAAGTTTAGAGCGTGAAGGTATATATTACCTTGTGAGAAATTATTTTATATTAAATGAGCGAAATAAGGAAAAGATGACAAAAAACTATTATGATCGGCTCGGAGTTTCAAAATCAGCAGATGAAACTGAGCTGAAAAAGGCATATAGAAAATTAGCCATGCAATATCACCCTGACAAAAATCCGGGAAATGCAGAGGCGGAGAAGAAATTTAAAGAAATTTCAGAAGCTTATGATGTTCTCAAAGACCCGCAAAAAAAAGCCGCTTATGATCGATATGGTCATGATAATTTCACTAATGGTGGCTTCGGAAATGCTGGTTCTTCACAGAATTCTGGCGGCCATCATGCTAATTTCTCTGATTTTTTCTCAAATTCTGACATTTTTGGAGATATTTTTGAAAATTTTATGGGTGGTGGGGCGTCACAGAGAAGTCAAAAATCAGGACCTAAACGTGGGGCAGATTTGCGCTATAATGTCAATGTGACACTCGAAGAAGCCTATTTGGGAATTAAAAAAGAGATTAGTTTTAGTAAGTTAGACTCTTGTTCTGATTGCTCTGGAACTGGCAGCAAGTCTAGTGGTGGAACGCAAACTTGCTCTGGTTGTGGGGGGATGGGAAGAGTCAGAATGCAGCAAGGGTTTTTCGCAGTTGAGCAAACCTGCCCGGAATGTTCGGGCTCTGGAACTGTCATCAAAAATCCATGCGGAGCTTGCCGGGGTGCTGGAAGAGTTAATAAAAATAAAAAGCTTTCCGTCACCATTCCAAAAGGTGTGCAAGATGGCATGAGAATTAGAGTGACTGGTGAAGGGGAAGCTGGGGTTAGAGGAGGCTCTACGGGGGATTTATATCTTTTTGTTAATGTCACTCAGCATCAGTTTTTTGAGGTGCATGGAGAGAATTTGCATTGCCAGATTCCAATTAAAATGGTTACTGCTGCTTTGGGTGGAACCATTGATGTGCCAACAATTGATGGGCATAAAGCTCGTTTGAAAATTCCAGAAGGGACGCAAACGGGAGACCAGTTGAGGCTCAAAACAAAAGGCATGTCAATCACGAATTCTTCGGGTTTTGGTGACATGTATGTTCATATTATGGTTGAAATTCCTCATAATTTGACTAAGAAACAGAAAGATCTTTTGGCTTCTTTTGATGAAGATGCTGGGCATAATTCTACTCCTGAATCTGAGAATTTTTTCAGAAAAATGAAAAATATTTGGAAAGATTGGTGTAATTAATGCCAAGAATTGCAAAAATCATTGCTAGGTCAGGTTTTTGTTCTCGAAGGCAGGCAGAGGAGCTGGTTGCTGAAAAACGCGTTTCTTTTAATGACGAAATCATTCAGGAGCCTTCATTTTGCCTAGATGAATCTGACCATCAGAAAATCAAAATTGATGGCGTGAAATTGCCAAAAATTAAAAAGGCTGAAATTTGGTTGTTCCATAAGCCAAAAAATTGTCTGACAAGCAGGGTTGATGAGAAAAATTTGCGGAAAACAATTTTTGATATTTTGCCAAAATATGTTCCAAAAATCTCAGTTGGAAGGCTTGATTTTAACACGGAAGGTTTGCTTTTGTTGACTAATGATGGTGCTTTGGCGAGATTCATGGAATTGCCGCAAAATGCTTTGAAAAGAACCTATAAAGTCAAAATTTTTGGGCAGATTGAAAAAGAGGCTTTGGGTCGAATGCAGAAGATTGTTTCGAAAGAGTTTAAGGTTGATTCAGTTAAATATGCCCCAATGGAAATGACCCTGATTCATTCTTCAGGAAGTCAGGCTTGGTTGGAAGTTTCAATTTTTGAAGGAAAGAACAGAGAAGTGCGGAAAATTTTTGAACATTTTGGCTTTAAAGTCAGTCGGTTAATTAGAATTTCTTATGGTGAGTTTGAATTACTTGACCTGAAAATTGGGGATGTGAAAGGACCGCTTCCTGTGCCGGATTTTTAAACTGCGAAGTAGAAATTCCCGCCCACGCAGCTGAATTTTGAACCGGTGAAATGTGGGTTTGAGGTGGGAAGGCCGAAAAATGAGCGGGCAGCAAGAAAAGCAAATGCTTGAGATTCAACAAAATCACCATCAATTTTCAAGTCATTAATGATGATTTCATCAATGTTTTTTGTTTGAATTCCGAGTTTATTTAGCTCAGTTTGAATTAGTTCAAAAAGAAAGAGATTTTTTCTGCCGCCGCCTGAAAGAAAGCAAATTTCAGGATGTTCATTTGGCAGAAGTTTCATGGAATTTGCAATGCTCATTGCTGTGAATCTAGTTAAACTGGCGAGAAAATCTTTTGGGTTTGTTTTTTCATCATATTTAGCCGAGAAATAGCCGCGGTCAAGGGTTTTTGGAGTTGGGGCTGCGAAATAAGGGTCTTTTAGCCATTCTTTTAGCAATGCTTCATTTGCATTTCCGCTTCTGGCAATTTCTCCATTTTTATCGAAATTTAAGCCCATTTTTTCATGCACAAAATCATCAATTAAGCAATTTCCTGGACCAATATCAAAGGCGCAATCTTGTGATTTTTCTGTGCCAAAATAGGTGATGTTGGAAATGCCGCCAATGTTAATCACCGCAACTGGTTTGGAGAAATTTTGCATTAAGGTTTCATGATATAGAGGAGCCAGAGGGGCGCCTTTTCCACCTGCTAAAATGTCATTTTTTCTGAAATTTGCAATTACGTCAATTTTTGTTGCATGAGCAAGAAGGGAAGAGTCGCCAATTTGCCAGGTTTGTTGGTTTTCAGGGTCGTGGAAAATTGTCTGACCGTGAAAGCCAATTAGTTTAATTTTTGGCAGTTCTCCTTGTTTATCAAGCACTTGCTCTTTTAGCAAATTCACAGCTTGAATGTGTAATTTAGTGATTTCATTTTCAAGATTTAGCAATTCTGAAATGGTGAATTTATGGTTAGGGGCAGTCAGTTTTCTTAAAGATTGAGAAATTTGGGCAGGGTAGGGCAGAAAAAAATTCTCGGAAAATGCGCAGATTTTTGTTCCGTCAGTTTGAAGAAGAGAAGCATCAATCCCATCAAAGGAAGTGCCGCTCATCATGCCTATTACCCAAATTGGTTCTTTTTTCATTTTTACATCACTAATTTCTTTGTTTTATGTTAGATTTATAGCATTTTTCCTACATATGTTTCAACCATTTCTATGATGTGGTTATCAAAATCATTTTCTTTTAATATTTTACAGATTTTTAATGCTCTTTTGAATTTACCCTTCTTTAATGCTTCGTTTAATCTGGACACTTCAAGGGCGAAAGATGAGGCATTTTTTTCAGCAAGATTATAAGCTGAGATGATTGTGTCGAAAGAGTCGTCAGGGATTCTCCATTCTGGGCCGTAAATTTCCTCTAAATGTTTTTCTGGTTGGTTGGGGATGAAAAATTCTTCATTTAAGAATGTATGTTTTTTTAGAGAAAATGGCTCAAATTCCCATATTAATGGTTCAGTTGGGTGGTCTGTGCCTGTGATTAATTTGCCATTATCACCTTTATTGAACATGAAAATGTCGATGCCTGTTTTGAATTTTTTGTGCCTTACGACAAGATTAAATTCTTTCTGTTTATTATTATATTGCTTGATTAGCTTGAAATTGCCATCTTTTTCAATCACTTCAGCAAGTTTTTCTTGTGAAGTCTCATGGGTAAGAATTCCAACATCAATGTCTTTGTCGTGAGACAGAAAAGCATTTTCTCTGATGGCGCCAAGCAACGTTCCAAAAACCAAAAAGAAATTTATGTTGTTGGAATATAGTAGTTTTTTTAATTCAATTAGAGACTGCTCAGGTTTGTCATTATTAAAATCAATCTCCTCCATGGTTTGCGGATCGGTGATTTGATGAGCTAAATGTGTTATGATTTGCTTATAGCGGAAATTCATTGCTTCAGCGATGTCACCCAAAAAAAATAAACCACTGCCAATGACGGTGAGAATTTGGGGCGTTTGATGGCGATGAGTGGTGGAAATGAGGAAATTTATGTCTTTCTTGGAAAGTTTGCTTTTCCCACTATTGATGATTTCTTGGAATTTTTTTTCCAAAGAATGGTGATTTGCGTTTTGTTCATAGAAAATTCTGGCAAAATTCAGAGCTTTCTCAAAATCATTATTGCTGACATAGGCATTTATTAGATTGAATAAAATATTTTCTTTCTGAGGATGTTGATTTACACCTTTCTCAAGAACCTGAATGGCGAGATCTGTTTCTAGCTTCTCTTGGAAAAGCATGGAGCCATAGTTGCAAATCACAAAATCGTCATTTGGGGCGAATTTATAGGAATTTTCATAATAGGAGAATGCTTCGTCCAGCCTGTTTCTGGAATATAATTCCGCTGCTAGGACTTTGGAATATAGAGCAGAATTTGGTGCGAGGTCAGCGGCCCTTTGCAAAAGTGCTAGGATTTTATCTGCATTTTCAATTCTGTTTTTTTGAGAAATTAAAGTCGCTGCATAGTTAAAATGGGTTGATGCAAAATTTGGGTGACGTGTGATTAGATTTTCAAAAATTTGCTCAGATTTTTTAATGTCACCTTTTGCGGCGCTGATTAAAGCAAGCAGGTCAAGGGCTTCGGTATAGTTCGGTTTAATGTCCAAAGCTGATTTGCAAAATTTTTCGGCAGAGTCATTTTGTTTTACCATGAAATGCACTCTTGCCATGGCATATTGCGATGTTTCATCTTGGGCATTTTCTTTGATTGCTGCAATTGCAAGTGATTCTGCTTCTTTCATTTTGCCAAGAGCGAGAAAGGCAAGTGAGGCGCCAGAGAAAGATTTGGTCATTTTGCCAAAATCGAGAGATTTTTCAAAGCTTTGAATCGCTTCTTCGAATTTGCCAATCTTTCTTAAAGACTCTCCAAGGTTATAATATGTTCTTTGTGTGTTAGGGCTCAGTTCTAGTGATTTTTTGAAATGAATGATGGAGTCTTCAAATTTAAACATTTCTTGTAAAATGACGCCATATGTGTTGTGGAAATTTGCCGATTCTGGATTTAGTTGGACAGATTTTTGTGCATGGGGAAGGGCTCTTGCATGTTGAGATGTTTGGGAAAGAATGAGGGCCATTAAGTGGTGAACTTCAGCATTTTCAGGTTTTTGTTCATTAATTTGAGCGTAAATGTTAAAGGCTTCTTCAAGTTTGCCTTGCTCATGCAGATCTCTTGCCATTTTGATGGCTTGATCAAGTTGCAATTCTTGAGCATCTTCTGTGGTTATTTCCATTTTGATTCCTTTTATTTATGATTTTCTTAGGCAATATCTTGCCACAACTGGGTCCTCATTTTCAAATTTTGCAAGACCGTTGCTTTCCACAAAAAAAGCAACTTTGAAACCGATTTCTGCAATGATTTCACTAAATTTCGCAGTGTTTATGAAACGGCGATAGTGGGTGGTGATTCTTTCATTTTCACTGATATGATCTCCTTCTTGCATTAGAGGGTCACGGTCTGTTCTGAATTCGAAAAGGAAAATTGCATTTGGGTTGGATTTTTCGAATAAAGTTCTTAAAAGATTATTTTGTGTTGCTTCGTTGATTGAATGCAAAACAAAGCGGCAATAAATTATGTCGAAATCTAGGGGGATTTGATCAATTGCAGAAATTTCAAGCTGTTTGAAATTCAGATTTTTGATTTTTGGATTAGATTTTTCAACAAATTCTGACCTGTCAATCCCAAGAACTTCATGACCAAGAGCGGAAAAGGCAATGCTGTCTCGGCCATTACCGCACCCAATGTCTAATATTCTTAGTTTTTTTGATTGAGAGCTGAAAAAAGACTCTGCGCAGAATTCTGCAAAAGGAGAGGGTTGTTTGAATTTTTTGCTATTAATGGAGTCTTTGTAAAATGAATTCCAATATTTTGCTTCAGTTGCTTCTTCTAAACCAATGGTTTCTATCATTTTGATTTACCTTGCATTTTAGGGTTGTTTTCATTAGGTTATAACGAAAATTCATCAACTTGCAAGTGAAAAAGAAAGAATGGAAGCAATTTTATTTTGAAATTGCTTCCATTTTTTTTAGCGTTTGTTCATTGGAACAAATGACCTTTGAGTGTGACCAACGTAAAGTTGTCTTGGGCGGCCAATTTTTTGGGCGGGATCTTCCATCATTTCTTTCCATTGAGCAACCCAGCCAGCTGTTCTTGCAATTGCAAAAAGAACTGTGAACATTTGTGGTGGGATTTTCATGGCGTTATATATGATGCCAGAGTAGAAATCAACATTTGGGTAGAGCTTACGTTCGATGAAATAGGAATCATTTAAAGCAATTTTCTCAAGTTCAACCGCAATTTCAAGCAATGGATTATTTTCCATTTTGAGTTCTTTTAGCACGTCATGGCAGGTTTTTCTTAAGACAGCTGCACGTGGATCATAGTTTTTATAGACCCTGTGTCCGAAGCCCATTAAGCGGAAATGATTGCTTTTATCTTTGACCATGTCAATATATTTTGGGATGTGCTTAGCATCACCAATTTCTGTGAGCATGTTGATCACAGCTTCATTTGCGCCACCATGCGCTGGGCCCCAAAGAGAGGCAATCCCCGCACCGATGCATGCAAATGGGTTGGCGCCAGAAGAGCCTGAGAGTCTGACTGTGGAGGTTGAAGCATTTTGCTCATGATCTGCATGGAGAATGAAGATTTTGTCAATTGCTCTTGCCAAGACTGGGCTGCATTCATATTCCTCAGTTGGAAGGCCAAAAAGCATTTTTAGGAAATTGGAGGAATAGTCTAATTTATTGGTTGGATAGATTGTTGGTTGGCCGATTGAATATTTATAGGCCATTGCAGCAAGAGTTGGCATTTTTGCAATCATGCGGAATGCTGAAAGCTCTCTTTGTTCTGGGTCGGTGATGTCTAAACTGTCATGATAGAATGCTGAAAGTGATGCGACTGCTCCGACCATGATGGCCATTGGGTGCGCTCTTCTCGGAAAACCTCTCAGCAAAAATTGCATTTGCTCATGCACAAGAGTGTGTTTTGTGATTGAGTCATCAAATTTTCTTTTTTCTTCTTTATTTGGTAATTCTCCGTTTAATAGCAAATAGCAGACTTCTAGGAAGTCACTATTTTCAGCTAGTTCTTCAATGGCGTAGCCTCTGTGTCTTAAAATCCCTTTGTCGCCATCAATGAAAGTGATTTTTGATTCGCAAGAAGCAGTTGACATGAAACCTGGGTCATAGGTGAAATGGTCGGACCCGCCGTAGAGGCTGGTGACGTCAACCACATTCGGGCCTTCTGTGGCTTTTTTAATTGGGAATTCTAAAGTTTTCCCACCAATTTCAAATTTTGAAAAATCTGTCATTAATTTTCTCCATTAAGTTTGTTAGTTAAAGATGGTTATTAATTTTCATAATTTAAAGTGCTACCCCTTCTCTATCCAGAAAAAAATTCTGCATGATTTTGAATTATCACCAATGATGAAAGAAGATGAATTGTCAGAAATGCTGCCTGTTGTGCAATTGCCGGCTCCAAGTCCATTTCCTTTTGAGGAATAGATTTGGCCGGAATCTGCGAGGCCATCATCGAATTTTAGATCAAGTGCTGCGGCATTTTTTGCATTTAAAATTCCAGATTGTAGAAAATTTCCATCAGATGAGGCAAGTTGAATTAATTCTCCTTCTTGGCCGTAGACTGTCATGCTCATTGCCACAAAGCCGCCTGAATCAATTTTTGAGCGGGGAAAATTTGTGCCAAGCTCGTGTCCTTGAGAGACGTCTCCCTCATAAGGCATTTGGATTATTTCTGATCTATTTAGATGATTCCAGAGAGCGATTTCTTCTCTCCAAGGGGCAACTGAGTCAATTTTACTGTTACCATTGCCATTAGTGGAGCCATTCCAGAAACGTGTGGCATTTGGTAGGTCACCGGGGAAAAAGCCGAATTTATCTTTGAATGTGACAATGTTGCTTTTAAATTCATCAGCCATTTTGACAGATTCTTTTATTTGGCTTTGTTCCACCAGGACGTAGCCATAGGAGAATGAAGCGGCAAGCAATCCAAGAATTAGAACAACCAGTGACATTTCCATCAAAGTGAAAGCAGAATTTTTTTGCCTCAGATGTTTTTCTTCTTTAAGTTTATTATTGACTAAGTTCATAATTTGTGGCATTAATTTAAGCTATGTTACAATTTGTTTGCATGATAAATCATTTCCATATAGTAATTATAACTTGCAAAATGCTGGAAGTAAATAAACTTTTATGTTTTAATGGTTGTGGGTGGAAAAATAAACTAAATTGATGAAAAAGGTGTTTAAAATAAGATGAAATCTCCTTCAAAAGAAATATTGTTGAAATTTTATGAAGAAATGTTGCTTTATAGAAGATTTGAAGAAAAATGTGGCCAACTTTATGGCATGGGGTTAATTGGTGGATTTTGCCATCTATATATTGGGCAGGAAGCAGTTTTGACTGGTGTTAACCATGCAATGGAAAAAGGTGATGCTGTTGTCACAAGCTATCGGGACCATGCGCATGTGATTGCTTCTGGAATTGACCCTAAATTTGTCATGGCTGAGCTTTTGGGCAGAAAAGATGGTTGTTCAAAAGGTAAAGGCGGGTCAATGCATTTATTTAACACGGAAAATCGTTTCTATGGCGGGCATGGAATTGTTGGAGCGCAGGTTCCAATTGGCACAGGTCTTGCTTTTGCTGCACAATATCGCGGGGAAAAAAATGCTAGCATCACCTATTTTGGAGATGGGGCGGTGAATCAAGGGCAGGTTTATGAAGCTTTTAATATGGCTGCTTTATGGAAACTTCCTGCTTTATATGTGATTGAAAATAATGAATATAGCATGGGGACTTCTTTGAAGAGAGCTTGTGCGACCACTGATTTATATAATCGTGGGGCTTCTTTTGGCATTCCTGGTGAACAAGTTGATGGAATGAATGTGGTGGCTGTTGCAGAAGCAGCTAAAGAAGCTTTGGCATTTGTTAAATCTGGCAAAGGTCCCATGATTCTTGAAATGAAGACATATCGATATCGTGGTCATTCAATGTCTGATCCGGCAAAATATCGCTCTAAAGAAGAGGTGGCGAGCTATAAAGATTTAGACCCAATTGAGAATGTTCTGAAAATGCTTGCAGGAAAAGCTTCCGAGGAAGAAATTAAAGCAATTGATAAAAAAATCAAAGATTTAATGGTGGAAGTTATTGAGTTTTCTAAAGCAAGCCCAGAACCTGACGTGTCTGAGCTTTTTACAGACATTTATAACCAATAAAGGAGAAATTCATGACAACAGTGAGAGAGGCATTGAGAGATGCAATGGCCGAAGAAATGAGGCAAAATGATGATGTTTTTGTGATTGGTGAAGAAGTTGGGGAATATCAAGGCGCTTATAAAGTGACTCAAGGTTTGCTTGAGGAATTTGGGCCAAAAAGGGTCATTGACGCTCCAATCACTGAGCATGGTTTTGCAGGTCTTGCAGTTGGTGCAGCTTTTTCAGGATTGCGGCCGATTGTTGAATTTATGACATTTAATTTTAGTTTGCAAGCAATTGATCACATCATTAATTCTGCTGCTAAAACGAACTATATGTCTGGCGGGCAGGTGAAATGTCCAATTGTTTTTAGAGGACCAAATGGTGCGGCTGCAAGAGTTGCTGCTCAGCATTCGCAATGTTTTGCCAGCTGGTATTCTCATGTGCCGGGGCTAAAAGTTGTGGCGCCATATGATGCTTCAGATGCAAAAGCTTTGTTGAAAGCGGCCATTAAAGATGAAAATCCGGTGGTTTTTCTTGAGAATGAAATTCTATATGGTCAGAATTTTGATGAAATTAGAGAGGAAGAAATTCCTTTTGGGAAAGCAAAAATTGTGAAAGAAGGGACAGATGTGACAATCACTTGTTTCTCTCTGCAAGTTAAGCATTCATTGGAAGCGGCTGCAGAGCTTGAGAAACAAGGGATTTCAGCAGAAGTGATTGACCTTAGAAGTTTAAGGCCTCTTGATGAGGAAACAATCATTGATTCTGTGAAAAAAACCAGCAGGCTTGTGACAGTTGAAGAAGGTTGGGGATTTGCTGGAATTGGAGCTTCAATTACTGCTCTCATTAATAAACATGCTTTTGACCATTTGGACAGTCATGTGATTAATGTTTGTGGAAAAGACGTGCCACTGCCATATGCAGCTAATTTAGAAAAATTAGCCTTGCCGAGTGTTAATGAAATTATTGAAGCTTGCAAAGAAGTTTGCTTCAGAAGCAAATGAAATTTTTAATCTAATAATAAATGAGTTTTAGGAGTCTGAAATGCCAATTGAAATTTTAATGCCAGCTTTGTCACCAACCATGACTGAAGGGAATCTCACAAATTGGCTGAAAAAAGAAGGAGATAAAATTGTTGCAGGGGAGGTGATTGCAGAAATTGAGACAGACAAAGCAACCATGGAAGTGGAAGCTGTTGATGAGGGAATCATGGGGAAAATTTTGGTTCCTTCTGGCTCTGAATCTGTGGCTGTTAACACTCTAATTGCGCTTTTGCTGGAAGAGGGGGAAGATGCTGCTGCAGTTGGCTCATATGTGGCAAGTGATGTTGGTGTTAAAACAGAAGCTAAGCAAGAGAAAATTGTGAAAAAAGAACAGGAAGTTTTTGTTGCTTCTTCTAATTCTCAGAAAATTCAGGCTTCTCCGCTTGCAAAAAGAGTGGCGGAAAATGAGTCGGTTGATTTAAGCAAAATTAAAGGCACTGGGCCACATGGGCGCATCATTAAGGCTGATGTGCTTGAGAATTTGAATGTTGCTGCTGCTCCAAAAAATGTTTCTGGTGCGGTTGCTTTTGGCAGAAATCCAGAAGAAACAAGGCTTGTGCCAAATAGTAACATGCGTAAAGTGATTGCAAGAAGATTGCTTGAATCTAAACAAAATGTGCCTCATTTTTATTTGAATGTTGAATGTCAAATTGATGAATTATTGGCAAGTCGTGTTGCGATGAATGAATTCATGCAAAAAAATGGGAATAATGTGAAAATTTCAGTCAATGATTTTGTGATTAAAGCATGTGCAATGGCTCTGCAGAGGGTTCCTGGGGCAAATGCTTCTTGGTCTGATCAGCATATCATTTATTATAATAATGTTGATATTTCTGTTGCGGTGGCAATTGATGGAGGTCTCATTACTCCAATCATTAAAAATGCTGATCAGAAATCACTTTCTGTGATTTCAAATGAAATGAAAGATTTAGCAAAACGTGCAAGAGAAAATGCGCTCAAGCCAGAAGAATTCCAAGGAGGAGGCTTCAGTATTTCTAATTTAGGCATGTTTGGCATTAAGAGTTTTAATGCAATTATTAATCCACCACAAAGCTGCATTTTGTCAGTGGGAGCGGCTTCAAACAAGTTGGTTCTTGATTCCGCTGGTGCTGTTAAACAAATTACAGTGATGGAAATTTCTTTGTCTTGTGATCATCGGGTGGTTGATGGCGCAATTGGGGCTGAGTTTTTGGGTCAATTAAAATTATTTATCGAAAAGCCATATATGATGGTTTTGTGAGAAATTTTCTGTATTTTCCAAAGCTGCTCTTGCAAAGCTTCGTTTTAGATACTATATATCACAACTGATTTTTCATGAAAGCATGGAGCTGATTGGATTTTTTGATAGTGATAAAAATGCAAGCTGTTAAAAAATCTGTTAAAAATTATTAGTTTTTGATGTGAGGCGAGCTATGATTTATTCAACCAATAGTTTATAATTTTTTTATAGTATTTATTAAAAGATCTGATATTTAGGTTGGTCTTTAAGATAATATGGTTAAAAGCATGGGGTATTTATGACAGATATAGAATTAGATAAAAATTATAAACCCTCTGAAAAAGAGGCCTATATGAATCCAAAACAATTGGAATATTTTAAGCAAAAATTGCTTGAATGGAAAGAAAGTTTGATTTCTGAATCTTTGGAAACAATTGGCCATTTAAAAGAAAATGTTGAGAAAGAGCCTGATTTTGTTGATGAAGCAGCTCTTGGAGTTAACAGAGCATTTGAGCTTAGAACTAGAGATAGATATAGAAAATTAATTGAAAAAATAGATGCAGCGCTTAGGAGAATTGAAGAGGGAGAATATGGCTATTGTGAGGCAACGGGAGAAAAAATTGGAATCAGAAGGCTGGAAGCCAGGCCAATTGCAACTTTGAGCATTGAAGCGCAAGAGCGTCATGAGCAACATGAAAGACAACATTCTGAGGATGATTAATATATAGCTGATGTTGGAAGTTTTGGATTTCTTAAAAAATGATGTGAAAATCGATAGACCAGCAAATGGCTTTGTTCCTCATGCTTGCCATTTTGATGAAAATACAATTCTGACAAAAAATGGTGATTTAATGCAAATCATCAAAATCACTAGTTTCAATTTTGATAACATTAACGAAGATATTCGTGATTTGCGCAGCAAAGTGAGAAACGCAATTAAAAGTCAAGTTACTGAAAGAAATTTTCTGCTATATTTCCATACATTGCGTGATAGAAAAGATTTGGACCCTGCGGGTGGGAAATATGATAATCCTTTAAGCAAAATGATTCATGATGAATGGTGCAAGAAAAATTTCTGGCATGATAAATTTGTTAATGAACTATATATCAGCATCATCATTAGGGGTGATAATCCTTTTAGAATTAAAGGGTTTGATGATTTTATGAAATCATTTTCTTTCAGGGGTTTGCAAAAGAAATTCAACAAAAAAATTCAAGCAATGAGTGACAAATTAAGCAGAACCACCACAAATGTCATTGATTCTTTGGGGAAATATGGTGCGCGTCGCTTGACAATTAAGCTTGATGAAAAAGGCGCTCATTCAGAGATTCTAGCTTTTCTCGGAAAATTGGCCTATCTTTCTGATGTTAGGGGAGAATTGCCAATCATGGATTTATCTGACTATTTGACCAATAGTGAGATTATTTTTGGGAATAATATGATTGAGGTTAGGTTTAAGCAAGAGCGGAAATTTGCAGCGATTTTTACAATTAAGGAATATCACGAAATTTCACCGCAATCTCTCGATTCTTTCCTGCAGCTTCCTCAAAGTTTCATTGTGACTCAAACTTTCAGTTTTGTTGATCAAAAATCTTTGGTGAAAGATTATGAATATAGTAAATATATTCTGGATTTAACAAATTCTCAGAAATTAATTAAGAGCTCTGAGCTTGATAGTTTGGTTGACAAGGTTCCTGACGCTAAGCCTAATGATTTTGGAATATATCAACTTTCCATCATGCTTTATGCAGATGACATTCAAATGCTTCAGCAGAATATTTCTAGGGCAAGCACAATTCTTTCATCTTTGGGAATGTGCTATGTCAGAGAAGATTTGAATTTGGAAGAAATTTTTTGGTCGCAATTGCCGGGGAACCCTCATTTTATTTGTCGCAAAACTCCTTTGAGAACGGAAAAAATTGCTGGATTTGCCTCTTTGCATAATTTCCCGCATGGAACTTTGAAAAGTGCTTGGGGAAGTGCTATTACAATTTTTAGAACAAGCACTGGAACGCCTTATTTCTTTAATTTTCATAATGCTGAAAATGGCCATTGTCTTATCATTGGCACTAATGCTTCAGGCAGGAGAGGTCTTGCAAATTTCTTGATTTCAGAAGCCACCAAATTTAACCCAAAGATTTATTCAATTTCAAGCCGCAAACCTTCTGAGGTTTTTTATAAAGCGTTAGGAGGAAAGGTTTATAAGGCTGGAAGCGCGGCGGGGCAAAGTAAAATTTCTGAACCTTTCAAGATTAATCCTTTCAAAATGAATCTGTTCATTGAAGAAAATCGTGATTTGTTAGTTGCAATCATCATTTCAATTTTAGTGGCTGACAATGTCTCAATGGAAGAATTTGCAGAAAAAAACATTTTGCATGCAATTCAAGCAGCTGTGGAGAAATTGAAAATTGTGGCTTTTCCTGAGAGAGATTTTGATTGGATATATGCTGAGCTTGGTGAAGTTTTGTCTGTTTGTCCTAAAATGCAAAATAATTTGCTTCAATGGTGCGCCAAACATCCATTTGCAGGAATTTTTCAGGGAGATGATTTGTTTCAAGATGGGCAAGTTGGTGAAGAAATGATCAGAGCTTTTGATTTAACTGCTTTTAGGTCGAATTTGAAGCCATATGGTCCAATTTCAATTTATGTTGTGAATCAGTTTTTAAGATTGCTTGATGGAAAATCCCATGCGATTATGTTTATTGACAGTCTCATGGATTTCACATTTAACCATTATGTTGCATCTCAAATGAAAGAAATGCTGGAAGAATTTACTAGGAAAAATGTCATTGCAATTTTCTTGCTTGAAGGAATCACAAGGCAAGAATCAATTGCGCAAATTAAAGATCTCTATGAAAATAGTTTTGCAACTAGAATCTTCACTCCGCAATCTAACCCACCGGAAATTTATAAAGATGCATTTAATTTCCAATTTGATGAATTTGAAGCGCTGAAGTCAATGTCGATTTTGGCCAGAAATTTCATGATTAAAAGACAAAGTGAAGATATTGTCGCGGAGCTGAATATTGCGGGTTTGCCAAAAGTCATTAATCTGCTTTGCCGCGGCAATGACTATCATGAAAAAATTAAATTTGCAGAAGAGGCAATTGAAGAATTTGGAGATATTCCAGAAAATTGGATTCCAAAATTCATGGAGAAGATCAATGCTTAAAAGAATTTGTGCATTTTTTGTTGCTCTGTGCGTTTCTTTTAATTCTTTTGCAAATAGTCCAACTGCTCCAGATGCGGTCTTGACGGATTTTGACAAAAAATATGGCCCCAAAATTAGCAGAAAGACAATAACTGAACCAATTAGTGGTGACGAATTCTGTTGGGAAAGGCTTGATAAGGACATGTCTTGTACGATTGCTGAAGAGTGCTATAAAGCAGAGCTTTTAGATTCTGGACAAAATGCCTATAAACCTAAACTTAAGGTGACATATAGGCTTTGTGTTCTTGGTATGGGCGGGAACAGCACAATGATTGTTGATTATGCTGGTGGCTGTGACTCGCTTCATGCAAGAAGATTTTGTGCAAGAGTCGGTGTTCCTGGTGCAAAAACTGCTCGTGACACATATCAAGCAATCAAAAATGACCCCACAAATGAAAAAGCAAGAGTTTGTCTCTATGAAGATTGGCTTGATGCTGGAGATAATGATTGGTATAGTCAGCCATTTCACGAGGGTTTTGATAAAACTAACCCTGAGCATTTTGATAAAGCTGCAGAAGAAGAGGCTTTGGCTCAGGTGGGAAATGATGGAGGAACTGAATATGCCGTTTCTGGTGGCTTAATTGCGGCTTCGGTGATTTTTCCTTTTTTAGCGCCATTCCTGATTGCTGGTGGCATTGCGGGGTTTTTGAATTCGATTGGTTGGATATTCCAAATTCAGAATCATATGGTTATTGAAAATACGGATGTTTGCACGCGTTTACCAGTTGCGCCTTATCCGCCGCCATTTTATTTTCAACTTCAAGAGGTTGATCCACCTTCTGTTCATCGGAGAGTTTGCTCTAGAGAAGTTTTATTTAATGGTGTGACAGGGGAAGCGGAGCGTAACCAAGATGGGACTTACAAGACCATGGTTGAATCAGTCAAGAGGAATAATCTATGTGTTATGTCAAATCAATTGTCAGATTTTAAAACGACATATGTTGAAGTGGGTTATCAAAATATTGTGAATTTGTGCGAGCAGCCAAATAAAATTTCTAATTGTGTGAAAATTAAAGGAAGTGTGGCAGAAATTAGAGATCATCATCATTTGCTGAAACGTTGCTCTGGTGGGTCAACTCCATGTTTTGAGGATTATACTCAAGGTGGTTTTTTACAAGAAGTGAGAGTGCTTTATTCGGGTGACCTTAAAAATGTTCTTTGGAGCGATGAGGTTGTGAAGCCTCCTCTTGTGCCTTCTGCTGTAGAGATTGTGAAAGCGGGAGGGTTTGACTTTTTTAAAAGAATTTACTATTCCTTCGCACATGATCCAAAAGCTCCTAATGCTGATGTTAGAGAAGAAGAAATCAAGCCTTTATATTTTTATGGTCTGTTAGGAATGGTGGTGCCATTTACAAGTTCTTGCAAATTTCGGTTGGAGAAAGATGCTGCAAAAGCTGAGAATGTTAGTTTAATTAAAGAATGTTCCCGTGGTGGGGCGCAAGAGGTTGAGTCGTTTAAAAGAGCGCCATTGCCAAATCCTGAGGTTTTCCCATGTGATGCAAATTCACCTTGCGATGGAACTAATTTGCATAATGAGCCTAGATTAAGGTTTGAGATTGATGGTGAATCACAAGAAATTGGCATTAAAAATAATGGTCTCTCTGAAAAAGCTTCTCTTTTTGGATATAAATTTGAAACTTTTGTCACAGATGACGATTTTATCTATCCTATGGGAGGAAATTATTTGACAAAAAACCATAAATTTGAACAAGAAATCATAGGGCAATATGTGGATAATGATCAAGACAAAGACTATTTAGGAGGATATGAAGCAAAAAATGGTAAATATTTGCGGGGTGGTACAAAAATTTGTTTGAAGAATTATAAATCTTTGCATCTTTTCTTGGCCGAAAATGTGGAATTTAAACAAAATTCTGATAAAATCACTGTGACAAGTCCATTTAAAATAGATCTGGAATTTCCTGAGCTGTCGGCGGACCAGCTTAAGACTGAGCATAATTTTGATAAAGTTAATGGAAATGTGGATCCTCAACGTGCAGCTGATAGTATAAAATATGGATATATGACGCGTCAAAAAACCGAAGCTGAGCTTGGGCATTGTGTGGATGTTGTGCAAATCACCGATGGAGAATGTGAAGCTGTTTCAAGCTCAGATGCTTCATTTAAGCCAAGAGAAAATGGCTATGCTGAATGGGGAAGAACTCAATTTGGTGATTCTGTGAGAGGATCTTGTATTTCAGGATATAAAAAATCTGGTCAGGATCCAAAAAGAAAATGCATTAGAGGATTCTCTGGACCTGTTTTTGGTGTGGTGGAAAATCCTTGTGAATCTGAGTAGGAATTAGAGGTTTTTGCCGTAAAATTCATAGAGTGCGATTGCACAAGCATTTGAAACATTTAGGCTTTCCACTTCTGTGTTCATGTGGATTTTTGCAATTTCGTCGCAAAGTTCTTTAGTGAGGCGTCTCATTCCTTTGCCTTCGGAGCCGAGAATTATTGCGGATTTTTCGTCAAATAAGGATGGGTTCACTTGATTTAATGTGATTTTTGCATCTCCATCTAGGCCGATGCACCAAAATCCATTATTTTTCAATTGCTTAATTGCAGCAGCCAAATTGCCAACTTGGATTATGTCAACAAGTTCGGAGTGTCCAGAAGAAGATTTTGCAATTGTTCCATAGTCATGTGGGGCGTGATTTGAGGTCATTATGACATTTTTGACATTGAAGGCAATGGCGCTTCTTAAAATTGCGCCAATGTTATGAATGTCGGTGATTTGATCGAGAATTAAGACTCTACATTTTTCTGGATTTTGCCTAATTAAATCGTCAATGTTGGGAATTTGCTTCAGTGAGGAAATTAAAAATGCGCCTTGATGGTTCACAGATTCTTCAAATTTAGCACTAATGAATTGATTATCAACGATTTTCACTTCGCAAGTGAGCTGATTTAGAATGTCTTCAAATTCTGGTAGGGAATTTTTTGTTAAAAAGAGTGTGTGATGCTTTCTTTTAGGGTTTTGAAGTGCCATTTTGACAGGATGTTTGCCAAAAATTTTATTGTCTTTATTCATGATTTATGTGCTCTATTTTAAGTATTTTGATAGATTATTTATCATGAATATCATTTTAGAGCAAGGCTAATTGATTAAATTATGGAAAAAAGTTGAAAATATCAAAATTTAGTAATTGACATTGTTTTTGAATTAGTGTAAAAATTTGTTCTATAAGATAAAAACTTGAGTGGGTTTAGGTTCTTTTTTGTTTCAAAAATGCTCTTAAATCAACATTTGTTTTGAAATATTTGTTGTTTATTAAATCGAAAAACCTTGATTTCATGGTGAATGTTAACTTCCATAAATTAGGGAGGGGTGGCCGAGTGGTTAAAGGCAGCAGACTGTAAATCTGCCCGCATCGCGTACGTAGGTTCGAATCCTACCCCCTCCACCAACCACTATGGTGTTAACCTCTGGCGTGATTTTTTTATCATGAGCTCTTTAGCTCAGTTTTTCTGATTTATGATGCGGGTGTAGCTCAATGGTAGAGCTCCAGCCTTCCAAGCTGATTGTGTGGGTTCGATTCCCATCACCCGCTCCATTTTAGTGAACTGGAAATATAAAATTTGAATTATTTTTTACTTTGTTGAATTTTTTATTTGCTTTTCCTATAAAGTTATTATATAAAAAGCTTTTTAGCTTATTTTTAAAATTGATTATTTTTATATTAAGCCAAATCTTGGCTTGAGTTTTTGTTAACTAATAGATTTGTGTCGTTTAATCCAAGAGGAGAGAAACAATGTCAAAAGAGAAATTTGAGAGGAATAAGCC